>JBBQWB010000015.1:0-43614 GCA_038210985.1 Bacteroidales bacterium | reverse complement strand
TTTTCTTGTTTAATCAAAATTAATCAAGTAGAAAAAATAATAAACAAAACTGCTTGATTTAGTTTGATTTAACCCCGATTTAGTGGTTGTTGAAATTTGTATTTACAAATTTATTTACAACCATTTAATCGTTTCAGCGATGATTATCGCTGATTCTGGGCCAAAAAAAGTATCCAAAAAAAAGCTAGACAAAACTAATGCTGCAACCCGCCCTGCTAAAACAAAAGAAATTCAGGAAAAGTAGTCAAACCAAAAACTCTTACACAATAGCCCATATTGAGTTTTTGTTTGAGACGCAAGTGCCTTTTCCGAATTTCTAATTGTTTTAGCATTTACGCCACCGTCTTGCCACTCCGTCGCGGCGGATTGCCCTTGCCAACGCACGAGTTTAGAAGTTTTAGTTTTTATAAGGTATCCGCCAGTTGTCGGACAAGTTTATCTGTTTGATTTCGCTATCGCGGAAAAAAAAATATAGTTTAAAGTTTTGGTTTTTGGTTTTTCAAATTACGACGCCGTAGGTGTCGAAAATTAATAACCCCGCATGAAATGCGGGGGTTATTATGTTTAATTAAAAAATGATTTTGGCGAAAAATTTGCCTTGATATTTGCAAATTTTATGACAAAATATAATCTTTTAAAAACAAATCTTTCGTAAATTTTGGATGAAATTGTGTCCCGAGTCACCCGAAAATGGAGCCACTTAGCCGTATACGTGTCGTTTTGAGGTTGTTGTAAAACATGTTTTAAAAAGTGTCAAAATCAGGTGTATTTCAAGTTTAGGATGGAGTTAGATTTGTGAAATTATTTAATTACATTGATTTTTTTCCATTTACCACTTCTAAAACGTTCGATTAAAACCACGCAAAAAACTAAAAACACAAGAACCATAATTAACCAAGAAATAACTATGGATAGGTGTAAAACGGAAAAAGAAAGATAAAGTAATGGAATTAATATCCAATGCGATAAAACCGAAGCAAGCATTGTAAAATAGGTGTCTCCTGCACCTCTTAAAGCACCAATTATAGCAACCATAACGGCTTCGGCTAATACGTATAAGGTGGCAATTTGAATCATCGAAACAGCAAAAGGTACCGCTTCTTCAAAAATTGCACTTGGAACATCGGGACTAAAAACTCGAACCAAGTATTCGGGAATAAATATAAATAAAATTAAAATTACAATGGAGTAAAATATTCCAATTTTTATTCCCGAAAAGGTTGCCTTTTGAGCAATTTCAGGCTTTTTAGCACCCATATATCTTCCAACTAAACTTGTTATTGCTATTTCGACACCAAGCAGAGGTATAAACGATACTAAATCCCAATTAAACATAATTGTGGAAGCCGTTGCAGCCACATCGCCTTGCGACTGAAACATCATAATCATGGTAGAAAAAGCCAAAAAATTCAAAAACATTTCTAGTCCGGCTGGGGAACCAAAATAAATTAGTTTTTTTATTATTATTTTGTCGAAATGCAAGGATTTTAAAACCGAAAACTCTAGGATGTTTTTTTGTTTAAAATAGGATGTAAATAAAATTATAGTGGCAACTAATGACCCCGAAATTGTTCCAATTGCAGCTCCTCTAATTCCCATTGGTTCAAATCCAAATTTTCCAAAAATTAAAATATAATCCAGCAAAACATTGGTTAACATGGCTGCAATGGTAGCAATCATGACAACTTTTGTTCTTCCAATTCCCGAAAAATAGCAACCCATCGTAAAACGGAGTAGGCTAAATAAACTTCCCCATGCCAAAATGTTTAAATATTCGACCTGAAAAACTATTTGCGAACTGGGTATTGAAAATGCTGAAAACGAGAATATTACAACTGGTTTAAAGAGCATGATGATTGGCCATGCCAAAACACTTATTATCAGGGCTTGAAATATTGCTTTTGAGGAGTTGTGCTTTTCGTTGGCACCGTAGTATTGAGCCACCAATGCAGTGGAATATCCAGTGAGTCCAACAAAAAAGAACATCATCATTTGCATTGCTATTCCACCACCCATAGCTGCATTCATCTGTTCAAATCCAGTTTTAGCTAAAAATAATCGATCGGTAAAAGTCATTACACCATCGCAAGCGAATGAAATAACCATTGGCAATGCGATTATTAAAAGTTCCTTAATGCCTCCTTGTTTATGGTATCCAGAAAAATAGTTTTTTAAATAGTTCATTTAGTAATAGAGTATAAATAGCATCTCAATGTATCCATTGAGTTTTTGAATGGTGGTTTTTATTTTTCTGCAAAAATAATCATTATGATTTTATAAAGATGCTTTTGATAACACTCTTGTCCGATATGAATTTTGACATCTATTGTAAAATATTGTATAACAAACTAATAGGTGAAATGACGGAAAGTGGGGTTTGCTTTTGTATATTTTAAAGGTATGGATTTTCCGCAATTTATTGCTCCATTTTTCGCCAGCTGGCGAATGTAAATTGCTTAAAATCAATTCATTCTTTAGGATTGAGGCAAAAATTGATTGAGGTAATTTACACTTAACGCAAAATTTATTTATTTTATCGGACAATAGTACTTTGATACATTATTAGATGGAAAGTGGTGCTTTTCGACTAAATTCATTATTTTTGTAAAAATTTTAACTATGAATCGACAGATTTTAATTTCGGAAATAAAACGCAAACGTTCCTTTTTATGTGTTGGCTTGGATACCGATATTTCTAAAATTCCTGCAATTTTAAAAAACTTTGAAGATCCAATCTTTGAGTTTAATAAACGAATTATTGATGCCACTTTGCCATATACCATCGCATATAAGCCTAATTTAGCTTTTTACGAAGCACTTGGTGCAAGTGGGATGGAATCGTTGCGAAAAACATGCTTATACATCAATGGACTAGAAGACAGCGTTTTATTTATTGCGGATGCTAAGCGCGGAGATATTGGAAATACATCGGAACGATATGCTCAGGCTTTTTTCAATAATAAAAATCCAGAAGAAAATTTTGATGCCGTAACGGTTGCTCCATATATGGGCGAAGATTCGGTGAAACCTTTTTTGGGATTTAATAACAAATGGGTTGTTTTACTTGCACTAACATCTAATAAAGGTGCATTCGATTTTCAAATGGATAGAATTGAAACGGGTGAAAGAGTTTTTGAAAAAGTGTTGAAGGTGTCATCCACATGGGGAAACGAAAGCAATATGATGTATGTAATTGGAGCGACAAAAGCCGATATGCTTAAAGATGTTCGTTCGATTGTTCCAAACCACTTTTTATTGGTTCCAGGTGTTGGTGCTCAAGGCGGTTCGCTTAGCGAAGTTGCTAAATATGGAATGAATTCGGATGGTGGATTAATTGTAAATGCTTCGCGAAGCATAATATATGCATCTTCTGATGATTCGTTTGAAATTGCCGCAGCTAAAGAAGCAGAAAAAATGCAGATGGAGATGTCAGAATTGTTAACTAAATATGCTAATTTATGATTCTTAAATATTGGGTTTTGATTTTGTATGCTTCTTTTTATTCCATAAATGCCTTTGGTCAATTTGAAGATGATAGCTATTGGCTAAAGGACAGAGATAATGACACGATTTATGAAGGAATTGTAGAATTTGATAAATTTAATCCATTTATGGAGGGCGACTCCGTTAGAATATTTGGAAAAACCCCATGCAATGGCTGGATTAAAGACTATTATGCCGACAATGTAACCATTAAACATCAAGGAAGTTATGTAAATGGGAAACTTACATCTGTTTATAAAAATAATTATCCAAATGGTACGCTGGAACGATTTTTTCAACTTAGTGCGAACGGAACATCTGCTAATTTAGAAACCTATTTTCCAAATGCCCAAAAGCATTACAAAGTTGTTTATCAAAAACAAAACATTATCGAATACGAAGAGTATGATGAAAAAGGCAATCCTCAGATTGTTGAAAAGATGGATAAAAAGGGAGAATATTATGAATATCAAAGGTACTATTATCCTGAGGGAAAGCCTTTTTCGGATATGACTATGTTGGATAAAGGAAAAAAAACTTACACTTATCATTCGTGGTACGAAACGGGTGAAAAACGCCAAGAAGGGTTTAAAATTTGTCAGTTAGCTACTGGTGATAATTTAAAACATGGCGTTTGGAAGTATTATGGGAAAGATGGAAAACTTTTGAAAACTCAAACTTATTCGTACGGAAGATTGATTGAAGATTAGGCAAAATAAATTTATTTATACACTCGGTTTGCTCGGATTTGTAATCCGAACTAGCTCTATCGGTATAATAGATTCCCCATTCCACTTCGTTCGCTATCAGAATCAAAATAATAATACTATTTTCTTTCCAGTTCGATGCTTTTGCAAATTTCCACAAATTGTTCAACGTTAAGTTGTTCGGGTCGATTGCATAGGTGTTTTTCGTCCACACTGCTAATATTTGCCGATAATGGTTTTATGGAGTTTCGAATGGTTTTTCGACGTTGGTTAAAGGTGGTTTTCACAACTTGAAAAAATAGTTTTTCGTCGCAATCGAGGGTAAAATTTTCTTTTCGTGTTAGTTTAATAACTCCCGATTGAACATTTGGGGGTGGCGAAAAAACATCTGGCGAAACAGAAAACAAATAGGTAATATTATAAAATGCCTGAAGCAATACGCTTAAAATTCCATAGTCTTTTGAGCCACTTGGCGAAGCAATTCGATGAGCCACTTCTTTTTGAAACATTCCAACTACTTCAATCACCTGATTTCTTTGTTCTAGTACTTTAAAAAGTATTTGACTTGAAATATTATAAGGGAAATTTCCAATTATTGCCATTTCGCCCGAAAACATTTCGCTAAGATTTTGTTTTAAAAAATCACCTTCAATAATATCAAGTTCTGGATATTTTTGTCGCAAAAACACTACCGACTCATTGTCAATTTCCGACACCTTGAAATTTGGAAAATCTGGAAGTAAAAACTGTGTTAAAACACCCATTCCAGGACCAATTTCGATGGTATTTCGAGTTTTATCAGACATTGCATCCACTATTTTTTTAGCGATGTTTAGGTCTGTTAAAAAATGCTGCCCTAAATGTTTTTTAGCTCTTATCGATAGTATCATGTTTTTTAATTAATTGGATCATTTGGAGTATCACCACGCAATAAACGAAAGCGTTTTCGAGCTTCGTAGCTTAAAAGACTACCCGGAAACGTAGTAATTAATTCTTGATATAAGTCCATCGCCTTATTTTTGTCCTTTAGATAATAATGTTGAATTTCGGCACGAAAAAATAGTGCATCGTCTGTAAATAATTCTTCTGGATAAAAACTTATCATCTTTTTTAAAAGGCTATCGGCTATAATATATTGACCACGACGAACATAGATTTGAGCTTTTTTATATAATACTTCGTCAAAAAGTGAATTGTACAAGCCCAGGGTAAAAATTGAATCCAGTGTTAAAAGTGCGTCATCGTCCTTGTTTTTAAATAATAACAAATCGGCTTTAGCATAAAGTTGCAAAGCTAAATTTAAGGAGTCGTCTTCGTCCAAATTATCTTCGATGGTAAAAAACAATTGCATGGCGTCGTTGGCAATTAGTTTGGAGGTAGCAGCTCTTAAAACATCGAGTTGTGCTTTCGACCATTCAAATTCGCCAATATAAAACGATAATTTTGCATTTTTGAGTTTTGCAGATTGGCCTAAAGTATCGTTTGGAAAATCTTTTTCAACCTGAGCGTAAAGTAACACTGCGTCCCAAATTTCGTTGTTAAATAATAAAATATCAGCCAGCTCTAATTTGGCAACATCTTTTTCGCGTTGATTTAATCCGGGATAGGCAATTAAACTATCTAAAAGTTTTATCGCAATCTGGTCTTGATTTAGATAAAAGGCATTAATGTAAGCTTGATTTCTAATCAAATCGGATATTCCAGGATTAAAACCAATTTCGTGGATGGTTTTTGAATATTCTTTATCAATTAACCTTATTACCGTTTGATTTATCGGATATGTTTCAATGATTTTTAAAAATTTTACTTTCAAAATCTCCACTTGAGCCAATATGTATAAATTGTTGTTTATTCCTTTTGATAATACATATTGATAAGCATTTATGGCGTCGTCCCAGCGTTTGTTTTCGGTGCAAATTTTAGCAAGGTCAAAAACCCTGTCGCCATTTTCTTTAAATCGCTTGTCGATTGCTTTAGCTTGAAAAAGAGCTGTTTCGAAATCTAAGTTTTGTATCGAAAGCCACATTAATAGGAGTGAATACGAAAGTTTATCTGGATTTTTTTGAGTTTGTTTTAAAGTATTGATTCTTATAATTTCGTATATTTTTCCATCTTCATCTTTTAATAACAGAGATTGAAGTCGGTTTTGAACAGTAAATACTTCCTGTATATTTTCATCGATTAGATTAAAGTATTCCTGAAGTGCATTTTCGTATTTTCCCATCAACTCATAAATAGATGTAATTTCGAGGGTAAACATGGAGCTCGATTTTAAAACCTTCCGTCCATTTTGATAGGTTTGAATAGCATAATCATATTGTCGTCGGCTAATAAACGAGTTTGCCAAATCGCTAATATAAAAAGGTTCAGCCGGACTATTTTTTATGGCTTCTTCGTATTCTTTAATTGCTTTTGATGGTTGATTAGAACTTTCGTAAATATATCCCAAATCGACTTTATAACGGGGTAAATTTGAAAAGCGTTTTATCTGTTTTTTTACTAATTTTTCGGCACTTTTAAAATCCTTAAGTTCAACATACGATTGAAGTAAGTAAGAGTAAAAGTACGAATCGGGGCGTTTTTCGTATAATTTTTCAAATAATTCTGCAGCTTTTTCATACTCTCTATTACTATAGTATTGTACTGCAATTTGCTCATCCGAAGTTTGAGCAAAAACACTATGTGATGAAACAAAAGAAAAAATGAAAATTAGAGATACAGCAAAACGTTTCATGAACAAAAATTAATTATTTAGTTCGCTTTGCAGAAGTTTTTTTAGACTGAGATAGGCTGATAATTTCTTTAATTTTTGGAGATAAAGCATCGTAAGTTTCAACTTGCGATTTAATCATATTAAAATAAATATTAACGGTTTCAATAACTTGACTACATTCGTTTGACTCGATTGTAAAGTATTTTTGTATCTCTTCTTTACGCATCGACTTTGAGTCCATGTCTTTTTTTAGGTCTGTAAACTGATGTATTTGATAGTTAATATCGTCCATTATTTTCATTAATTTCTTTTCGTGTCGGCGAAATGGTTTTTGCAAATTGATAAAATTATTAATTATTGCAAAGTTCGAATCGGGTTTTGTGAAATTATAAACCGAATCAATACTAGCATAAAGCATTTTAAAAGAATCATTTTTTACATTGATTTTTTCGATGGAATACATGTTCAATCGTTCAACGTTTTTATTTAATAAAGTTATCATCGAATCAATTTGAGTCTTTTCTTCCGAATAGGATGGACCGCATGATGAAATGGCAAATGTGATTAGGAGCACTAAAAATGCAAATGGTATTATTCTATTTTTTTTCATGATATTAAGTTTAATTAATGATACTAAAACCGGTATATTTTTGAAGTACTTCTGGTATTTTTATCCCTTCGGGTGTTTGATTGTTTTCCAAAATAGAAGCTAATATTCGTGGAAGAGCTAAGGCACTTCCATTTAAAGAGTGTGCCAATTGTGTTTTACCATCTTTGTCTTTAAATCGAAGTTTTAAACGAGTGGTTTGGAAAGTCTCGAAATTAGAAACGGAGCTCACTTCTAGCCATCGGTGCTGACCTTTAGAAAAAACTTCCATATCGTACGTTAATGCCGATGTAAAACTAATATCGCCGCCACAAAGACGCAATACTCGGCATGGTAAATCTAATTCTTTTATAATGGTTGTTACGTAATCTCTCATTTGTTCAAGTGTAGCATACGAATCTTCGGGTTTGGTTATTTGTACAATTTCAACTTTGTCAAATTGATGCAAGCGATTCAATCCACGAACATCTTTTCCGTACGAACCAGCTTCGCGACGAAAGCAAGCCGAATAAGCACAGTTTTTTGTTGGAAGCTCGTCGGCTTTTAAAATAATATCTCGATAAATATTGGTAACTGGTACTTCGGCGGTTGGAATTAAATATAAATTATCGATTTGTGCATGATACATTTGCCCTTCTTTGTCGGGTAGCTGTCCAGTGGCATAAGCCGATGCTTCGTTTACCAAATAAGGAACTTGGACTTCTAAATATCCGTTTTCGGATGCTTTGTCCAAAAAATATTGAATTAATGCACGTTGAAGTTTGGCTCCTTTGCCTTTGTAAACAGGAAATCCAGCACCGGTAATTTTACTTCCTAAATCAAAATCGATGATGTCGTATTTTTGAGTTAACTCCCAATGTGGAAGTAATGAATCGTTGGTTGAGGTATCGCCAAATTGATCTATTATTTCGTTGTCTTCAGCCGTTTTTCCTGGTTTTACCGATATGTGTGGAATATTTGGTAAGGTAACCAAAAGCGATTGTTGTTCTTCTTCAAGCTTTGATAAATCGATATTCAGGATTTTTGCAGTTTCTTTTAGCGAAGCTGTTTTTTCTTTTAGAGGATTTGCTAAGTCGTGTTTGCCATCTTTAAAAATTTGCCCAATTTCACGTGCTATTTTTTTTTGTTCCCCTTGTATGTCGTCGGTTTGTTTTTGAATCGAGCGACGCTTTGTGTCAATTTCTAAAATTTGAGAAACAATATTTTCGGCATTAAAATTTTTAATTTTTAATTGATCGATTACAAATTGTGATTGTTCGCGTATGAGTTGGATTTGTAACATTAGTTTTTTTATTGCAAAAATAGAGAAAACAACAATTAGTGGCGTGATTTTAACACGAATTAATTTAAAAAGAGAGGATTCTTGTTATAATAGATACAGATAAACACTTTGAAATAATGAAAAAGTTACAAAATGCTACAAAGAATGCACACAGGGTAACACTCTTATTTGTGCAACACAGTAATTGCCAAAGGCAGGCTTTAGGGAACAATAAAACACTTTGTAATGATGTGAAAAAAGTTAAGGGAAAAACTTAAAATGTAATAAAAAGAACTTAATCCAGTTTATTATCGATAATGTTATTAATTTTGTAACCTTATTTAAAAATTTTTGTGCTCTAAAAATGCAAGAAAACAAATACCCATTATTAAACTCGATATATTCTCCTGCCGACTTAAAAAAGGTTCCGATAAACAAACTCGAAGATGTTTGTAACGAACTTAGGCAATTTATAATTGAGGTTATAAGTCATAATCCAGGCCATTTAGGAGCTAGTTTAGGAACTGTTGAACTAACGGTTGCTATTCATTATGTTTTTGACACACCAAACGATAAACTTATTTGGGATGTTGGTCATCAAGCTTATGGACACAAAATATTAACTGGACGGAAAGAAAAACTCCACACCATTCGGAGTTATAAAGGGATAAGTGGTTTTCCAAAGATGAGCGAAAGTGTTTACGATTCGTTTGGCACAGGACATTCATCTACGTCTATTTCGGCGGCACTAGGCATGGCAATAGCTGCAAAACTAAGCAACGATCATAATAGGCAACATATTGCTGTAATTGGCGATGGTTCAATGACTGCTGGAATGGCTTTTGAAGCAATGAATCACGCTGGCGTTACAGATGCAAACATGCTCGTAATTTTAAACGATAATGGGATTGCAATTGACAAAAGTGTGGGTGCATTGGATCGATATTTAACGGATATTTCTATTTCTAAAAAATACAATGCACTAAAAAACAAGGTTTGGAATTTACTTTCCCGAAATAATAAATACGGACATGCTACTCGAAATTTGATTCAACAAATCGAAAATGGTATAAAAGGCTCGCTGTTAAGTGGTAGTAATTTATTTGAATCGTTTAACTTTAGATATTTTGGTCCTACAAACGGACACGATGTAGTAAGGCTTGTTAGATTATTAACGGATTTAAAAAACATAAAAGGACCAAAACTTTTACATATTCATACACAAAAAGGAAAGGGATTAAGTTTTGCCGAAGCAGATCAAACCCTTTTTCATGCACCTGGAAAATTTAATCCTCAAACTGGAGAATTAATTTCAACCACTTGTGCCGACGATCCTCCACGATATCAAGATGTGTTTGGACATACACTCGTTTCGTTGGCTTATCAAAATCCAAAAATTGTTGGAATTACACCCGCAATGGGAACTGGATGTTCGTTGGATGTGATGATGCAAAAAATTCCAGAAAGAGCTTTTGATGTTGGAATTGCCGAACAACATGCCGTAACTTTTGCTGCTGGTTTAGCAACCGATGGTTTTATTCCGTTTTGTAATATATATTCGTCGTTTTTGCAACGTTCATTCGACCAAATTATTCATGATGTGGCTCTTCAAAACCTCCCAGTTGTTTTTTGTATCGACCGCGGTGGATTAGTTGGCGAAGATGGAGCAACCCATCATGGTGTTTATGATATTGCTTTTTTAAGACCTATACCAAACTTAATTATATCCTCACCGATGAACGAGTTTGAGATGCGAAATTTAATGTTTACTGCTCAATTAAATCCTATCCATCCATTTGTAATTCGCTATCCACGTGGAAAAGGCACAACTCCAGCTTGGAGAAACAAAATGGAGGAAATTCCAATTGGAAAAGGTCGATTGATTAAAAAAGGAAGCCAAATTGCGATACTTTCTTACGGACCGCTTGGAAACAATGTTGAAAAAGCCCTTCATATACTTGATTATATTGGAATAAAACCATCGCATTATGACATGCGTTTTGCAAAACCCATAGATGTTGAATTATTACACGAAATTGTAATAGACCACAAAACTATTATTACCATCGAAGATGGAGCTAAAAAAGGAGGTTTTGGTTCGGCTGTTTCGGAGTTCTTATTGGAATACAATTATATAAATAAACTCAAAATATTAGGTGTGCCAGATGTATTTATCGAACATGGTTCTATCGATTTGCTGTATAAAGAATGTGGCTTAGATGTGGATTCGATAGTAGATGTTGTAAAATCGATTTGGAATGAATAATCCAGCAAATAAAATAGAAATAATGTCGCCTGTTGGCTCGTTCGAGTCGTTGCATGCAGCCATTCAAGGTGGAGCAAATTCGATATATTTTGGAGTTGGAAATTTGAATATGCGGTCGAGATCTTCTGCAAATTTTACCATCGACGATTTAAAAACGATTACGGATATTTGTAAAACCAATAATCTAAAAAGCTATCTAACCCTAAATACAATCATATTCGACAATGAATTAGCCGAAATGAAAATTGTTGCCAATGCAGCAAAAACTCATGGAGTAAGTGCTGTTATTGCTTCCGATTCTGCAGTTTTGCTGTATTTAAAAAGCATTGGGCAGGAGATTCATTTATCTACACAATGCAATATTACAAATATCGAAGCGGTGAAGTTTTATTCGCAATTTGCGGATGTGGTGGTAACTGCACGCGAATTAAGCTTAGTACAAGTTGGTGAAATAGTTCGTCAAATTAAAGAAGAGAATATCTGTGGACCATCGGGAAATTTAGTTCAGATTGAAATTTTTGTTCATGGAGCACTTTGCATGGCTGTTTCGGGAAAATGTTATATTAGTTTGGATAATTTTGGTTATTCGGCTAATCGCGGTGCATGCCTGCAACCTTGCCGCAGAGCCTATAATGTGAAGGATTACGACAACGAAACCGAATTAATGGTTGACAATAAATATATTATGTCGCCCAAAGATTTATGTACCATAGGGTTTATTGATAAAATTATAAATGCTGGTGTAAATGTGTTTAAAATTGAAGGTCGTGGTCGTTCAGCCGAATATGTAAAAACAGTTACGCAATGTTATCGCGAAGCAGCAAATAGTGTCATCGATGGCACATATTCGCCCGAGAAAGTTGAAATTTGGACGCAAAATCTATCAAAGGTTTATAATAGAGGCTTTTGGGATGGTTATTATTTGGGTAGAAAAGTTGGACAATGGACCGAAAAATATGGCTCGGTGGCAACACACAAAAAAAAGTACGTAGGTTTAGTGAATAATTATTTTTCAAAATTGGATGTTGCCGAAATTAAAATTGAATCTGGCGAATTAACGATTGGGGATCAATTAATCATTAATGGTCCAACAACTGGAGTTTACGAAGATGTATTAAAAGAAATTAGAGTTGCTTTGCAACAAGTTGAAAAGGCAAATAAAGGAGATGTTTGTTCTATTCCTGTTAGCCAAAAAGTTCGCCGAAACGATAAAGTTTATATTTGGGTTGAAAACAACACCGAAGATTAATCGCTATAAAAAACCTAAGTCGAGTTTAGCAGCTTCTGTCATTAAATCAGTACTCCAAGGTGGCTCAAATGTAATATCCAGGGTAACTTCTTTTACACCATTTATTTGTTTAAGCTCATCTATTACATTTTGAGGAAGACTTTCGGCTACCGGACAATTTGGAGACGTTAAGGTCATTAAAACGTGTAAGTTGTTTTCATTATCCAGGTCAATTTTATAGATGAAGCCTAAATCCCAAATATTAACGGGAATTTCGGGGTCATACACAAATTTTAATCGTGCAATAACTTCAGCTTCAATAGGAGTTGGGTTTTCTATGGTGTACATAATTTATTTATTTTTAAGTTGAAAAGCATAAGCGTACATTTTCATTTGTTTAATCATCGAAACCAATCCATTGGAACGAGTTGGCGAAAGGTGTTCTTTAATTCCAATTTTATCTAAATATTCAAGTTTGGCATCAATAATTTCTTGTGTTTTTTGTCCGGATAATACTCGTATTAAAAGACTTACAATGCCTTTTGTAATTATTGCATCGCTATCGCCACTAAATGTAACTATGCCGTTATTGTATTCGGCAAATAGCCAAACTTTCGATTGGCATCCCGAAATTAGATATTGATCGGTTTTGTATTTTTCATCAATTATTGGTAGTGATTTTCCTAGTTCGATAATAAAATTATATCTATCCATCCAATCATCGAACAGACTAAATTCGTTGATTATCAGTTCTTCTGCTTCTGGTATTGTCATTTGTGAAAATTTAGTGTAAGTTTAAACTAATAAGTTTCATAAATTCTTGGCGAGTGTTGGTTTGTTTCAAAAAAGCACCAGTAAAATCCGAGGTTGTAGTAACCGAATTTTGTTTTTGAACTCCACGCATTGCCATGCAAAGATGTCGAGCTTCGATTACAACAGCAACACCCAACGGATTTAATGTGTTTTGAATACAGTCTTTAATTTCTTTTGTTAAGCGTTCCTGAACTTGAAGTCGGCGGGCAAAAGCGTCGGCAACACGAGCTATTTTACTTAAACCAACAATGTAGCCATTTGGAATATACGCAATGTGGGCTTTGCCAAAAAATGGAACCATGTGGTGTTCGCATAAGGAATAAATCTCTATATCTTTTACAATTACCATTTGGCGATAATCTTCTTTAAACATTGCCGAACGCAAAATTTCTTCAGGATTTAAATTGTAGCCATGTGTAAAAAATTGCATTGCTTTGGCTACTCTTTTTGGAGTATCAAGCAATCCTTCACGATCGGGATTTTCGCCAACTAAGGATAAAACATCTCGGTACAAAGGCATCATTTTATCAATTGCATCCCAATTGTAATTATCTTTTCGTTCGTATCCGTCTAAACTGTTTTCTTCAATAATATCCGATTCAAGATCCGTAAGTGTTTTTATTTTATTTGTCATATCTTTTTATTTTTTCCGTAATATTCAACATAATTATTTTCGGTTTCAAACATTTTAATACAATATAATTCGGCTCCTAATTCTTGAATTGGAAGCTCTAACTCTTCAAAAATTGATTTTGCCAACACTTCGGTAGAAGCAAATTTACCTTTCATAAAATCGACTTCTAAATTAACATTTTTATGGTCAATTTTATCAATAATTTTTTTATTAACTATTTCGCTTACTTTTTTCAGGTTAACTACAAATCCTGTTTCGGGATTAATTTCGCCACGAACTGTGATAAAAAGCTCATAATTGTGTCCATGCCAATTTGGATTTGAGCATTTTCCAAATACTTCTTCATTTTGAATATCGGTATAATCTTGCCGAAACAATCGGTGGGCTGCATTAAAACGTTCGCGACGAGTGATGTAAATCATAGTATCGTTTTTATAAATAACAGATTTTATTGCAGTTTGTTTATAAATATGGATTCATCTCTTTTTCTTCTGCTATAGTAGTTGTGTCGCCATGTCCTGGGTAAACAATGGTGTTATCGGGAAGTGTCATTAATTTTTCGGTTATACTTGTAATTAAAACAGAATAATTTCCAGAGGGTAAATCGGTTCTTCCAATACCGCCGTGAAACAATACATCGCCCGAAAGCAAGCAATTTTCATCGGCATTATACAAACAAATACTTCCATCGGCGTGACCAGGAGTGTAAAGTACTTTAAACTTGCAATTTCCAAATTTTACAATATTTTCATCTTCGAGCAATGTGTCAAGATTAAAGGATTTAACTTCTTTTAAACCCATCATCATTGAGTAAAAACCTGCTTGCTTGAGAATTTCTGTGCTGTTTTTGTGTCCGGAAACTGGAATATTAAATTCGGTTTTTATGGCAGTAACTCCAACGATATGATCGATGTGTGGGTGAGTTAAAACAATTTGTGTGGGTTTTAATTGATTTTCAGCTATAAAATCAATCAATTGTTTTTCCTCTTCTTTTGTAACACAAGCTGGGTCAATAATGATACACTCTTTTGTTTCATCAAACAAAACGTAAGTGTTTACTTGAAAAGGATTGAAAATAAACGAATGAATTTGCATGGATTCGGAATGTTAATTTGTTTTACAAAGATATTAGAATTTCGATTATTGATGGTTGCGATTTTAAAATTTAATGTTTAAAACATCTGGTTTGCGGGTTTTTAAAATTAGACATGGTTTATCATATCTAATTGTTGCACGAAAAAGATGTAAAATATCTCCACCCAAAATGCCATGAACCGAATCGACATCTACCGATTCATAGGCTTGGTTAACAGCACTTATATCTAGCGAAATAGCTTTGTAATGTACCATTCTAAAATCGCCAATTTGAAAGGTATTCAATAAAACCAACGCACTTTCCGAAATGTTTCCACCTAATCCCGATGATTTTATGTCGGTTTTATTATCAAATGGTAAAATCGACATTTGGATTAAATAATTTAAATCGAAACAGGTGCGAGACGCTCCAGTATCTAATACCATTCTAATATCTACATCATTTACTTTAGCATTTACAAGCAAATGAAAACTGTGTTTTTCAAGTTCAATAATTTCAAGAGGGATAATTGTTTTCATGCTTGTGCTATTTCTTTTTCAAATAATCTTTAAGGTATTTTGAGGTAAACCCTTTATTCGATTTTACGATTTGTTCGGGAGTGCCTTCATCCACAATATATCCGCCTTCATCGCCACCTTCGGGGCCTAAATCGATGATATAATCCGCCACTTTAATTACATCCATATTGTGTTCAATAACAACTACTGTGTTTCCTTTATCGACCAATTTATTTAATACTTCCAGCAAAATTCGGATGTCTTCAAAATGCAATCCTGTGGTAGGTTCATCTAAAATATAAAGGGTGTTTCCCGTATCTTTTTTCGACAATTCTTCGGCAAGTTTTACACGTTGAGCTTCGCCTCCCGACAATGTATTTGACTGTTGACCAAGGGTAATATATCCTAATCCAACTTCTTTTAATGTTTGTATTTTATGTCGAATTAATGGAATGTTTTCAAAATAAATAATAGCCTGATCAATGTCCATGTTTAAAACATCGTTGATGGATTTGCCATGGTATTTAATTTCCAGCGTTTCGCGATTGTATCTTTTTCCATTACAATCGGGGCATTTAACATATACATCTGGCAAAAAATTCATTTCTATCGTTTGAACTCCGCCGCCTCGACAGGTTTCGCATCTGCCACCTTTTACGTTAAACGAAAATCGACCCGGTTGATACCCTCTAATTTTCGATTCGGGTAAAGACGCATAAAGCTTACGTATTTCATCAAAAACACCAATATAAGTAGCTGGATTTGAGCGTGGAGTTTTTCCGATTGGAGATTGATTTATTTCGATAACCTTATCGATGTTTTCAATTCCTTTTATGGATTTATGCTCTAAAATTTGTTTTTCGGAGCGATAAAAGTGTTTGCTTAATAATGGGTAGAGAGTTTCGTTCATTAAGGATGATTTGCCACTTCCGGAAACTCCAGTTAAACAAATAAAAGTGCCCAATGGAAAATTTGCTGTGATATTTTTTAAATTATGCCCTTTTGCACCTACCAATTTCAGCAATTTTCCATTTCCAATTCTTCTGTTTTGAGGAATTTCAATGCTTTTTCTACCATTTATGTAATCGCAAGTTAACGATTTGCAATCCGAAAAATATTCGGGATTGCCTTGTGCTACAATATATCCACCATTTATACCAGCCCCAGGTCCTAAATCAATGATATAATCGGCAGCTAAAATCATATCTTGGTCGTGCTCCACCACAATAACCGTATTTCCAGCATCCCGAAGTTGTTTTAACGATTCGATAAGTCGGTGATTGTCCCTTTGATGAAGTCCAATGCTGGGTTCGTCTAAAATATATAAAACGTTTACTAATTGAGATCCAATTTGAGTAGCTAAGCGAATTCGTTGGGCTTCGCCACCCGACAAGGATTGAGCGGAACGGTTTAAATTCAAATAATTAATTCCAATGTTTGATAAAAACATTAATCGGGCTCTAATTTCACGAAGTGTTTCAAATGCAATCGCTTTTTTTCGTTCGTCAAAACTCTCCTCGATGGAATTAACCCAATTTAATAATGATTTTATATCTAATCTTGCAAGCTCTGAAATGTTTTTATCGCCAATTTTAAAATATAAGGCTTCTTTTTTTAATCGAGCTCCATTGCAGTCGTCGCAGGTGCGTTTAACCATAAAACTATCCACCCATTTTCGAATATTTGCCGAAGCTCCCTCCACATCTTGCGACTGAATAAAATTAATTACACCTTGAAAATTCATAGAATAGGAGGATGTTGTTCCCGAATATTCGCTTTTTACCTGAATAATATCTTCCGAACCAAATAAAATTATTTGAATAATTTCGTCGGGCATTTCGTTTATTGGAGTATTTATATCAAAATGATACTTTTCGCCCAAGGCTTCAATTTGTCGGAAAATCCATGTGCTTTTATATGTCCCAAGTGGTTGAATCCCACCATTTTTTATGGATTTAGAATCATCGGGGATAATTTTTAATAAATCAATATCCGTAATAGAGCCTAGTCCATTACATTTTGGACAAGCTCCATAAGGCGAATTAAACGAAAATAGATTTGGCTCGGGTTCAGGATACGAAATTCCAGTTGTTGGGCACATTAAAAAACGACTAAAATTTCGATATTTATTCAATTTATTGTCCAAAACCATCATTATTCCTTTGCCATGTTTCATTGCTGTTTGAACAGAAGCACTAAGGCGACTCGCGGAAGTTTCGTTTACTAGAATCTGGTCAATCACTATTTCGATGTCGTGAACTTTGTAGCGTTCGAGTTGCATTCTGAGCGTAATTTCTCGTATTTCGCCATCTACTCGAACTTTAATAAAACCTTGTTTGCGAATTTGTTCAAAAAGCTCTCGGTAATGACCTTTACGCCCTTTTACCAGTGGTGCAAGCAGGGTTATTTCTTTATTATTGAAAGACGATTGAATAATTTCTAAAATTTGTTTTTCCGAAAATTTACGCATCAATTCGCCTGTTTCGTAAGAGTAGGCATCGGATACACGGGCAAATAATAGTCGTAGAAAATCATAAATTTCGGTGATGGTTCCAACGGTTGAACGTGGGTTTTTATTTACTGTTTTTTGTTCAATCGAAATTACTGGACTTAATCCTGTTATTTTATCCACATCAGGACGCTCCATGTTTCCAATAAAATTTCGTGCGTATGCCGAAAAAGTTTCCATATATCTTCGCTGACCTTCGGCATAAATGGTGTCAAATGCCAATGAAGATTTTCCGCTACCACTTAGTCCTGTAATCACAATAAGTGAATTACGAGGCATTTCAACACTAATATTTTTTAAATTATGAACCCTCGCTCCATGAACAATTAAATGTGATTCTTCCGAGATATTTTGAGTAGCTAATTCTTCATTTTTCATTACAAATAGTCTAAATTCTAATCAAACAGAAGTGAAATTTTATTTTGCACTAATACTGTCTGCTTTATAGATTGCAAATTTAGAACTTAATCCTGATAATTGCCTCGAACGAGACGAAAAACCAGTTTCGGGAAGTTGAATAATGTATTTTTTTCCTGTTTTATTAGGTAAGGAAGAGGATCTTAGCCAAGCGTTAAATTCTTTTAAAACTCTATAATTGCTTTTTTGAGAAATTGAAAAATCAATTAATGAAGCGATGGATGAGTCCACTTCAATTTTTCGAGTTTGAACTGGTTGATATAAATCGGAATATCTCAAATAGAGTCCGTATTTTGTTGGAGCTTCCATAATTATTTTGAGCGATAATATCCTTGAAACATATCGAGAGGTTTCGGTGTTAAGATATAAATCCCAGTAATTATCTTGTTTTTGGCTATTCATTTGTTTTTTTAATCCAGTTTCGCCCATATTATAAGCGGCGGCGGCACAAGTCCAACTGTTAAACTGTTTTTGCATTATTTTTAAATATTTACAAGCTGCAATGGTCGATTTTTCGAGGTCGTAACGTTCGTCCACATCTGCATTAACTTCTAATCCAAAACGTTCGCCTGTGGCTTTTAAAAACTGCCAAAACCCAGCAGCTCCAGCAGGCGAAGCAACATTCATAAAACTACTTTCAATTAAAGCTAAATATTTAAAATCATCTGGCACTTTTTCGCGAGCCAAAATAGGTTCAATAATCGGGAAAAAACGATACGCTCGCTTAATCATTAAAATTAAATTCGATTGCCAATAAGTATTAACCAAAAGTTCTCGGTCAACAGTTTCGTAAACATAATACACATCTAAGGGAACAGATTCTCCAGCAAAACTTAAATTTTCGGGTATTATGGGCGAATAAACACGATAATTTGTTTGCATTTCGGTGCCGTATTTTGGGTCTTCTGATGTTTTTTGTTCCATCGATTTGCTAACTAAAAAACATAATGGGAAAGCCAATAGAATAATGAGTCCTGAGAGGATAAAAAAGAATCGTTTACGAGTCATAATTATTTTTTTAAATCTTCATCTTTATGAAGGTTTGCAATATAGAAAAGGGATACAAAAACAGCAATAACATACAATAAAAACAAGAAAAAGTATAAATACGACCACTTTTCAATAAGTTCTAAAATAATGATAATAAATATAGATGACATGCTGCCAATTGCTAAAAACAACCATCCAATTTGTCGAATGCTAAGTCCAATATAAGAAAGATGATGTGTGGTGTGGTCGCGTCCGCCAACAAATGGCGATTGCCCTCTCATTATTCGTTTGTAAAAAACGGTGGTAGTGTCGGTAATTGGTAAAATAAAAGCCATGGCAATTACAATAATTTGTTTTGTGTTAACCAATGCGTCTTCGCTGTCGTAAAAATTCCAAAAATATTTTATTCCAATAATAGCAAGTAAAACACCTAAAAATTGACTTCCAACGTCACCCATATATATTTTTGAAGGATTCCAGTTAAATTTCAAAAAACCGATAAGAGCTCCTAAAACACACAGTAAGGTTATAAAATCGGCATGGTAAAATTGTTGTTTAAAACCTAGAATTATAAGTACTGTGGATATAATAGAAATAGAAGTTATGGTAGTAACTCCATCAATATTATCTAGCATGTTTACCGAATTCATAATTCCAATAACCCAAATAAAAGTAAGTATGTAATTTAAAACATTATTTTGAAAAAGCTCAATGTAAATTCCTGAAGCAATTAAAATCCCAGCTATCAGAAATTGGGTAATAAATTTTATTGAAACAGGCGAATTTCGCAAATCATCGTATAACCCTAAAATAAACCCGATGGTAACAGTGCCAATAATTGCTGCAATTTCAATGGATTCACCTAAATTTCTAGTATGCGGGAAAAACAATAAGTATGCAATTATACCAAATAAAAAACAAGCAAAAAATGAAACGCCACCAATTGCTGGTTTACGTTGAGTGTTAAAACGCACTACGTTATCGGCTAAGGTTTTACTAAATAAATTTCCAGTATAGCGTAGCATAAAAATATTTATTGCCCCCGAAAGAAGAACGGAAATAACAAACGTAATTATTGCACCAAGCCAGAAGGTGTTAATATCAAAAATCATTTTTATAGATTAAAAGGACTAATAAAATCGTTAAAGTTTTTTCCAATTTTATCTTTATCAGATATTATTGGATTGTCTGTTTTCCAATCAATATTCAAATCCACATCTTTCCACAGAATACAATCCTCCGATTGTTTGTTATAATAGTTTGAGCATTTGTATTGAAATATGGTATTGTCTTCCATGGTCATAAATCCATGAGCAAAGCCTTCCGGAATGAATAACATGTTTTTTTTCTTATCGTCTAAAACAACCGCAACGTATTTGCCATAAGTTTTTGAATCTGCTCTAATATCAACCACAATATCTAACACCGAACCTTTTAGTACACGTACAAGTTTTGCCTGAGCAAAAGGAGGAACCTGAAAGTGTAATCCTCGTAAAACATTTTTACTGGAGGACGATTGATTATCTTGAACAAAATCCACGTCAATACCTGCCTGCTTAAAACGTTCTTTATGATAAAATTCAAAAAAATGACCTCGATTATCTTCAAAAACAATTGGCTGTATTTCTATTACGTCAGGGATATATAGTGGGGAAAATTGCATACAATTAGAGATTTAAATATTTTTTTATTTTTTTAAATTTAGACTCGTCTTCTTTTGGCTTGTCTTCGTAATAGCCATAGTTGTAACCATAGCCATATTTACTTCCGTAATAATATCCGCCATATCGCTTTCCATAGCCATATTTATTTTTATTGTTTTCAACGGCATTAAGCACAAATGATATGTTTTTTATATCACAATCATCCCATAAATATTCTAAATTCGCAATAAACAAGCGTTTTGAATAACCCGATTTGAAAACATAAATTGGATAATCTGCAATTTTTAAGGTTTGCATCGCATCCGTAACTAATCCAATAGGTGGATTATCCATCACAATATAGTCGTAATCTTCTTTTAATAAATTAAGTAGATTTTTCATGTTATCCGACAGAATTAATTCACTAGGATTTGGCGGAATAGTTCCGGCAGTTATAAAATGCAAGTTTGGCAAGGAACTAATATTGACACAATCCTGATAAATTTCCATGCCCGAAAGAATGTTACTCATACCTTTATTGTTGGCAAAAGGATTGCTAGGTTCAGAAAATGCTTTGTGGATTTTTGGTTTTCGCATATCTAAGTCGAGTACTATTACTTTTTTTCCAGAATAAGCAATAATACCAGCCAAGTTAACGGCAACAAATGTTTTTCCTTCCGACGGAATGGTTGAAGTAATTGAAATAAGTTTTTTGGATGAGTCGTTTGAAATAAACTGCATGTTTGTTCGAAGCCCTCTCATCGCTTCCGACAGAACGGATTTAGGTTCTTTGTCAATTAAAAGGATGGAATGCATCATTTGTTGTTTAACTGCGGGAACTGCTCCTAAAAAGGCAACAGAGGTGTGTTTTCGGATGTCGGCAACAGTATCAATGTTAGAATAAAACAAGTATCGATAAGCCACATATCCAATTCCAATCAATAAACCTATAATTAAGGAAAAAATATAAATTTGAGTTCTTTTTGGCGATACTGGAACGACAGGAGTTTTGGATTTTTCAAGAATCACATTTTGCGAAACATAACTAACTTTTGCAATGGAGTATTTTGTTTTTGTTTCGATTAACTGATTATAATAAGTTTCGTTAATGGTTAAAATGCGTTGATATTTTTTTAAATCCAAGGCTTTTGAATTATCCATTTGTAATAATAATTCCTGTGTTAAGCCTTGAAGTTGGTTTTGTAATTGTTTGCGTTTAATGCTTATATTGCCTTTAAACGACAAAATAGATTCCATTAATATTCGCTTTTGAATATCAATTTGATAATCAAGTTGTTTTATTTGACCACTGTTTTTAGTGTAGCTGTAAGCAAGTTGTTCTCGTTGCATAAGCAACGATTGCAAATTGGTTAAAATAGCACTCAATGCTCCTTGATAGTTGCTGCCGATAATATCGGCCATAAATGAATAAATATCAATTTGTTGGTTTTCTTTAACCGACTGATTTATTTTATTCAACAACGACTCCTCGTAAGTTAACTTGCTTAATTCGCTGTTTATTTCCTCAATTTTTTGCTGAATAATGACAGAGGATCTTACATCTGTTAATTCAATATTGTTTTCTTTTTTAAATGCTTGAATATCGTTTTGAGATTTATATAGCTCTTCTTCGAGCAACAAAAGTTGCTCATCGATGTATGCAATTATTCGATCGGCATTTTCTTGTTTTTTTACTTTGTCGTAATCTTTAAAATCATTTGCAATGCTATTTACAACATCCGAAGCTTTGTTTGGATTATAATCTTGATATTTTATTTGAATTGTTTTAGATGCTTCGTTTAAAATGGAAGCACTGATTTTTCCTGCAAATTCAGCTAAGGTTTTGTCTTTGTCATTAATTTGTACCGAATAAGTTTCGTTCTTTATTATTGAATTTTCGCTATTTGCAGTAATAATGAAGTTGAAGTACTTGCAAATTAAATAATACTTTCCATCTTCTTTTTTAGCATTTAAACGGGTTGATTCACCATGGTAGTCAAATTGAGCAGTTAATTCTTGATTGGAATTAAACACTAAATCGATTTGTTGAGAATATATTTCGGGACTAATGTGAATTACTTCAACCGAAAAAGGAGAACTTTTGTAAAGTTCGCTTTGTAAAATGGTTCCTTTATAATAGTAGCATATTTCTAAAGGTAATTTGGATAAAGCAATTTCTAAAAAAGCAGTAGATCGTATAAAGTCTATTTTACTGGCTAATTCATTAAAATTGCCATAAAGTTTCGATTGGTCTTGAAAAACATCGGGTTGATCTTCTGTTTCAATCTGAATAACTGCTGTTGCTTCGTATAAATTTGGTGTGTATCTTAAATAAAGCCATGCACCAGAAATAAATAGAAATAAACTTATAAAAACAACATACCATGTTTTTGATAAAATATAGAGCAACAGCCCAATATCAAAGTCGTCATTTATTTTTGGTATCTTTTTTTGTGCCATGTGTTATTTAAAAATTCCGTAGATTAATAGAGCAGTTGTGATCAACGATATATATGGAGAAATTTCGGATATTATTTTTTGAGGAATTTTTACTCGAGGTTCAACAATAATTATATCGTTTGCTTGTAGTGTTAAATCTGCTTTTGTAATTCCTTCTAAAGTGGATAAATCGATTAAATAAATCTGTGGGTTTTTTAAATCTCCTCGAATTAGTTTAATTTTATCCGCCCTGCCATCGCTAATACCTCCAACCGATGCCAATGCTTCAAACAAAGAAGTTTGATTGTTTTGTAGTTTTAGAACACTCGCATTGCCTCCTTGTCCTCCAGGGAAAATAATAACACGTTTGTTCGTAACTTTTATTTGTACAAAAGGCTGGTTTAAAAATTCAGCAAAAACACTTTCTAAATAATTTTCAGCTTCTCTCTCGGTCATGCCACCTAATTTTGTCTCACGAATTATAGGGAGTTTAACCATGCCTTCATAATTAACTACATACGAAACTTGACCTGTTGTAATATTTTGAGAAGAAGTAGTGTTCTGTTCAATAAGTTTATCGCCATTTAGGGTATAAATTCTAAACGTCAACTCGTCGTTAAAAGAAATAATATAGTAATTTTTAATCAGCGAATCGCTAAAAGTAGAATATTGAAAGTTTTTTGGAGTACGCAACATTTGCGTAGGATTTAGCATTTTACACGAACTAAATCCGACAACAATACCTATAAAAAATAGAATTATAATTTGTTTACGAATTTCACTCAATTTTCTGTGTCTCTTTTTCATGCTCTCCAAATTCATCCTTGCAAAATTAAAAAAAATAATGTTATGTACTAAATAATATATTATTAAACTCTGCTTGTTCGTTTTTTGTTTCAATTTTATGCATTTTGTTCTTCTATCTATATTAATTTTGCTACTTGTTGATTGTAAATCCTAATTAAATGAAACAAACTATAAAATCACACTATTCGATTTTTTTGATTTTAATTTCAATATTAATTTCTTGTAGTCGCTTTAGCAAAGACGAAATTATCATCGAAGGGGAGGTTATGGGGCTTTCTTCTAATAAAGTTCGAGTATTTGAAGTGTTACCCAATGAGATTGATTTAATTGATTCAGCTTCAATTATCAATGGAAAATTTAAAATTAAAATAAAACAGGCATCCGTTAGTTTTTATATTATTCAATTTAGTGAAAATAAAAAACTTGATATTATTGCAAAAGGAGGCGATAACATCATGGTAAAAGGAAGTTTTTTGAAAGGAATAGATAGTTTTGAAGTAAAAGGTTCTGCCGAAAATGATGTATATACATTAATGAATAGTAAGTTGCGAAAATGCTATGCAGTTACCAATTCGCTTTCAAAAGTTCTTACAAATTCAATGTATGAAGCGGATTGTGATTATATTAAAAACTCTATCGACAGTTCGTATAATTCACTAATTTCCAATCACCGACAATTTTTAGAAAATATAATCAAGAATCACTCAAATTCGCTAATTTCGGTCATGGCATTTTACGAATCATTGGGCAATAAAAAGTTTTTTGATAATTATCAGGATTTTGAATGGCTGAAATTGATTTACAAAGGATTAAATTCTTCTCTAAAAGGGAATATTCATGTGGAAGCCTTTAATTTAAAATACGAAAAAATTAAATCCGAAATTGAAACCGCTCAAAAAACTAAAGCCTCGCTTATGCAAGGAATGCCAGCTCCAATCATGACATTTTTTACCGAGGATAAAGGCGTGGTTTCCACATCGAGCTTTAAAGGAAAAAATTTATTGATTTTCTTTTGGGGTTTTATGAGCCAAGCTTCAATCGACCAGTTTTCAAACGTAAGTAAGTTTACTAAAAATAATAAAATCGAGTTATTGGCTGTTTCGCTAAATCCAAATAGCGAAGATGCCATCCAGTTTTCCCGAAAAAAGTTGCCTTCGGCAATAAGCGTTAATGAGGATAAAATGCTCGAAAGTCAATCGGCTAAAATATATGACGTTAAGTTGGTTCCTTGTTTTTTTCTAATTAATTCCGAGGGGAAAATTGTTACTCATTCAAGTAATTTTGATTCAATAGTAATGTGTTATAAGGAGATTCAAAAATGAAGATAAAGGCTAATAAAAGTTTATTTCTGTTGTTTTTTATTGTCTTTCAGCTAATCTCTTTTAATCTTTTTAGTCAAAAAGAGTACTTTCAACAAAGGGTTAATTACACCATCGATGTTGCCTTAAACGATACCTTGCAGTTGCTTCGCGGAAACATTAAAATAAAATATTTCAACAATTCGCCCGATACGCTCCATTTTATTTATATGCACTTATGGCCAAATGCTTATTCCAATGAAAAAACAGCTTTTTGTCAGCAAAATTCGACTTTTGTGAGCTCTGATTTTTATTTTTCATCTCAAGACCAAAAGGGATTTATTACAAATCTGGATTTTACCGTTGACTCCGTTTCTTCCACTTTAATTTACGACAATCAAAATCCGGATATTGGCAAATTAGTTTTAAATAAACCATTGCTAGCAGGCGACAGTATTTTAATTCAAACCCCATTTGTTGTTAAAATTCCAGATGCCTTTTCGCGAATGGGACGAGTTGGACAATCGTATTACATTTCGCAATGGTATCCAAAACCAGCAGTGTATGACAATAGAGGTTGGCATGCAATGCCTTATCTTGATTTGGGCGAATTTTATTCGGAATTTGGGAGTTTTGATGTTACAATTACGCTTCCCGAATCGTATTTTGTGGCTTCCACAGGTGTGCTTCAAACCCAAGAAGAAGTTGAACGGATCGAAAAAAGAATACAAGATACTAAACTTGGTTTGGTAAACGAGACCACTCCAATTTTATCAAACAATCTTAAAACCATTCGTTATTATCAGGACAGCATCCACGACTTTGCTTGGTTTGCCGATAAACACTTTTTAATTGACAAAAGTTTTGTAAAATTGCCGGCAAGCGAAACCATTGTAAATACCTATACTTTTTATCATCACCAAACCAAAAAACAGTGGTCGAAAGCCTTCGATTATGTAAATAATTCCGTGTGGTTTTATTCCGATCAAATTGGATTATATCCGTATCAAAATTGTACGGCGGTTGAAGGTTTACCCGGAATTGGTGGTGGAATGGAATACCCAATGATTACACTTATTGGACCAAGTGGCGATGATAAAACATTGGAACGTACAATAATTCACGAAGTTGCCCACAATTGGTGCTACGGAATTTTAGCCTTTAACGAACGCGAACATTCGTGGCTCGATGAGGGTTTTACAAGTTTTTTTGAAAACGAATACATGAAATGGAGATACCCAGATTTGAGTTTTCTAACTTCCTTTACAAACCTTAGCGAATCGAAAGTTCCAAACATTTTTGGCATTCATGGATTACCGCAACATTATATTCAATTTATTGCAATTCAGTATCTTCAATCGCGAAATATCAATCAACGAATGACGCTTTCTTCCGAAAAAATGTCGCCGTTTAATTATGTAATTCTAAGCTATTACAAACCAGTTTTGATGCTAACACAACTTAAAGAATCGATTGGTGCGTATGCTTTTAAGGAATTAATGAACGATTTTTACCACGATTGGAAATTTAAACATCCCTATCCCGAAGATGTAAAAACAGTTTTTGAGTCGGAAACAAACAAAAACTTATCGTGGTTTTTTGACGATTTAGTTAAAAACAACAAATTAATTGATTATAAAATTCGTTCGCTTCGGAAAACAAAAGGGGAAGCTAATAAATATAATGTTTTGGTGAAAAACAAAACGGGTGTTGATGCCCCTTTTTCGTTGGATGTTTTAAATGAAAACCAGCAAGTTGTTTCCAAAATATGGTATGACGGATTTAAAGGTAAAAAAACATTTTCGGTTAATTTATCCGATTCGGCATATAAAATCATTTTAAATCATGGTTACGGCACAACGGAGCTTTATCAAACCGATAATAGTAGCCGAATTAAGGGAATTTTTAAAAAATCTCAACTCCCAAAACTTCATTTTTTCTATCGATTTTCAAATCCCGAGTATTCGCCAATATTTTACACTCCAGTTTTAGGTTGGAATATTTACAATAAATGGATGCCTGGCATAGCTTTATACTCCGATCCAGTTGTTTTGCGAAACCTCGATTATGTATTAAATCCCATGTATTCGTTTAGTATGAATGAATTAGTGGGTTCTGCAAATGTGGGTTATTTAATTCGTCCACGAAACACATTTATTTCAACCATTAGATTAGGAGTAATAGCACAGCATTTTAACTATGATTATGCCCAAAAGAATAATTTTTGGACAAAAATTGCCCCCGAAATAGTAGTTGACTTTAGTACAAAAATTGCCGAAAACAGATTTCATCAACTCCGATTGCGAAATGTATTTATTAAGCGTGGTGTCTATTTTGTTGATCCAGTAATTAACTCGAATGGAAATTTCACAGGAGAATATTCCGTTAAAAAGGAAATAGATTATTTTGTTTCAAACATAAGCTATTCAATTCAAAAATATCATAAAATAAATCCTTGGCATTCGGTGTTTGATGTTCAATTTAACAAGGATTTTTTAAAAGCTTCCATGGAATTTTCGGGCGAACATTTTTACCGCAAAAAATCGAGTTTTGAATATAGAGTATTTGCTGGAAAATGTCATCAAAACAATTTGCAATTTATTCCTAATCCTAATTTTCAAGCCCAAGGCATATCGCCATCGTATATTGGTGGCAACGATTATCTTTTTGATTATCCAATGCTAGGTCGTTCCGAAATGACAGGCGTTTTATCGCACCAAATGACAATGACCGAAGGTGGTTTTAAAATGGCAACGCCTTTGGGTGTTTCCGATTGGATAATTTCGTTTAATACTTTTATTTCTATTCCAAGAGTTCCGATAGTAAAAATATTTGCCGATATTGCTACCTTTGCCAATGCCAAACAAGTTTTAGACAATAAAGAAATCTTTATTTATGAAGCAGGTTTGGAATTTCAGCTTATAAAAAATACTTTTGAGATATTTGTTCCGTTATTGATTTCTAAGGATTTAAAACGCGTGAGCGAACTTAATGGTCAAAAGTGGAGCGACAGAATAAGATTTGTTTTAAATTTGAACTCACTAAATCCATTTAATTACAAAAAAACAATCCATAACATTGCCATCTAAAGAAACGATAATACAAATTGAGGGAAACGTTTATTTTGTTTCCGATTCGCACTTGGGTGTTCCTAATTACACTGCGAGTTTAGAACGAGAAAAACTGCTTGTGAAATGGCTCGATGAAATAAAAAACGATGCAAATCATCTTTTTTTATTAGGAGATATTTTTGATTTTTGGTTTGAGTACAAAAAAGTTATTCCAAAAGGTTTTGCTAGATTACTAGGTAAATTATCCGAATTATCCGATAGTGGAGTTAAAATTTATTATTTTATTGGCAATCACGATATGTGGATTCGGGATTATTTTTCGAAAGAAATTGGGTGTACTGTTTTTTCTTGCCCTCAAACGTTTCAAATTAATGGCAAAAAAGTTTTTGTTGCCCATGGCGATGGATTAGGTCCGCGAGACTATGGATATAAAATTATGAAAAGAATTTTTTCGTGCAAGTTTAATCAATGGATGCTTTCGCGATTACATCCAAATTTTGCAATTTCGTTCGGGCATTTTTTGTCGCACCGAAGTAGGGCTGCAAATGCTACAAAAGATGAGGTTTTTGTTGGCGAAGCCAAAGAATATTTA
The DNA here is from genome assembly GCA_038210985.1 of Bacteroidales bacterium. Classification (GTDB taxonomy): domain Bacteria; phylum Bacteroidota; class Bacteroidia; order Bacteroidales; family WCHB1-69; genus JAQUGA01. Next base: position 14,543 of record JBBQWB010000015.1, on the reverse strand, counting down.
ATTTTGTTCGCGAAAGAAAAAAATAAAACCGAAAAATTCGATTATTTTATTTTTGGACACCGACATTTGGCTCTGGAAATGGATATTGACGAAAGTACAAAGTATATAAATACAGGCGATTGGGTTCGCTTATTCTCTTATGCAAAATCAGTGGGTAGTGAAATAAAACTATATTATTATAAAGCGCAAAATAAATGAAAAATTGGAGCTTGTTTGTTGTCTTTTTAGCTTTGTTTAGCCTTGCAATGGGTAACAAATGCATATTGCTCGATTCAAATGTAACGATTCTTGAAATAAACCCGATAGACTCGGCTGCTAATTCAAAACCTCCGATTAAAAAAAATAAAAAAGAAGGTATCGATTGGATTATTTTACCAAGTTTAGGGTTTGGCTCCGATATTGGTTTTAAATATGGGGCAGCTTTCTTGCTTTTTGATTTTGGCAAACCCACAATTTATCCCGATTTTAAGTCAAATATTCACATCGAAGTTAGTCGAACTACAAAAGGAATTAACGATGTTGTTTCGCATTACTACAAAAAAAACATTTTAAAAACAAAGTTTAATTTATTGGCAAATGTTTACTATCGCAATGAATTTGCATACGACTTTTGGGGTTTTAATGGAAGTCAGTCGTTTTATAATCCAAAAATTCAAGACCCAGAAAGTTCAGATTTTTTATCCGGAATTTTTTATAAAATTGAACGGACAATGTTTAGAAGTAATTTGGAGTTTTCATATTCAATTAGTAAAGAAACCAAAGTGCTTTTTGGTTGGAACATGTTTAATGTTAAAGTAAATAAAGCAGAGCCTAAAAAACCAAAGAACAATTCTAATATTTTAGATACGGATTCAAGTTTATATCAAAAATATGTCCAATGGGGAGTAATTCCCGAATCGGATAAAAATGGAGGCTTAACAAACGTTTTTAAATTAGGTGTTTCGTTCGATAATCGAAACCATGAAGCCTCTCCTTCAAAAGGAATTTTAACAGATTTAATGTTTATATGTGCTCCTGCTGCTTTGCAATCTAATGGAAAGTTTTTTCTAAAAATGAGTGCATCTATTCATAACTATGTTAATATCTATAAAGAAAAAATTGTTTTAGCTTCTCGATTAATGTATCAAACAACCTTGTTGGGTACGAGCCCGTTTTACCTAGAAAGTTTTTTATTCTCTTCGCGGATCAATCCACATCAAATTGAAGGACTTGGTGGTAGTAAAACGATTCGTGGAATCGATAGAAATAGAGTTATTTCGGATGGTTTTTTATTGTTTAATACCGAAATTAGATATAAACTGTTTAATTTTAATCTTTTTAAACAATCATTTTGTATTTTAGCTGTTCCTTTTATAGATGCAGGTATAACCACAAAACCGATTAGTTTTGATAAAACAAAAGTGCCCGAAAATAAATATCTTTTTTACGACAAAAAAGACAAAATACATGCTGCTGCTGGTATGGGTTTTCATTTAATTGTGAACGAAAATATTAATTTGTCTCTCGATTATGGTATTTCAATAACGGAGGAGCCATACCGAGGATTGTATTTAGGTTTTAATTACATATTTTAATGTTTAGTATGGAAAATTACGATTTTTTATTAACCCGACGAAGTATCCGGAAGTTCTCAAGTCAAATTCCCGATAAAGAGCTTGTACTAAAATGCATAAAAGCGGGTATGTATGCTCCGTCGGCTCGAAATCAACAATCTTGGCAATTTATGATTATCGACGACCGAAAAGTAATGGACAAACTTTCCAAGGTTTCGGAGAATTTAAGTTTAATTGCAAAGTTACCAATGGTAATTGGAGTTTTTGGCGATAGTGAGCTTAGTACAACCCCAGATTATTGGGTGGTTGATTGTGCTGCGGCTACTCAAAATATTTTACTTGCAGCACATGCATTGGGTTTAGGTAGTGTTTGGATGGGCGTTTATCCTCGCGAAAGCAGATATTTGCCAGTAAAGAAAGTTTTAGAACTTCCGTCAAATATTACTCCATTTTCGCTTATTGGAATCGGTTTCCCAATCGAAAAACCAGAATTTCCAGAACGGTTTAAATTGGAGCGAATTAGACACAACGATTGGAATAATACGATAAAATAAATTTTCCAAATTTTATGCAAAAACCAAGTAGCCATATTGTCAATCCGAAAAGCATTAAGTTTTATGTCCGTAAATGGATTGAAGAAAACTCGGATAGAATTAGAGGTAAAATAGTGGTTGATTTTCCAGCTGGAAATGGAGTTACATCAAAGTTGTTAAGCGATGCTGGAGCTGTAGTTTTTCCATTTGATTTGTTTCCCGAATATTTTCTGCAACCAGCCCTTGATTGTAGAAAAGCAGACATAAAAAAGGAAATATCCGCAGATTCTAATTCCGTAGATTTTTTAATTTGTCAAGAAGGGATTGAACATTTTTCGGATCAATTGGAAGCCCTAAAAGAGTTTAATCGTATTTTAAAAGTTGGCGGAACGCTGTTAATTACAACTCCAAATTATTCAAATCTTCAATCGCGTTTAAGCTATTTTTTAAATGAAAGTGAAAAGTTTAACTCCACCATGCCACCTAATGAAGTGGACAGTATTTGGATGTCGCAAAAAAAGGACGAAAATGAAGTTTATTATGGTCATGTTTTTTTGCTTGGAATTCAAAAATTGCGTTTAATGGCTTCTTTAAATGGTTTTCAAATTAAAGAAATTCATTCAACTCGCCGAAAATCCACCTCTCTGTTTTTATATTTTCTTTTTTTTCCTTTAATTTGGCTGAATTCCTTGCTTGTGTATAAAAAAAACTGCCGAAAACAAAAAAACAATCCCACTGCTTTAGGCTTGTATAAAGAGCAGCACAGGTTGTCAATTTCCAGTAAAATCCTTATCCATAGTCATTTAATGGTCGAATTTATTAAGGAATTTGAAACAAATGATGTCGCTTCAAACTTGCAAAGCATTCACAAAACTTTTGGGGAAACCTAAATAATCCTTAAGGTTTAGCCCTATGTTCTTGTTTGGAAGTTATGGTAAGTGAATTTTTATCATATAATTCAATATGAAAAAAATAATTTTATTTTTAATCTTATTCAATGCTTTAACAACGAACGGGCAGGTAATTGCCCAAGACTCATTGGCATTGGTTGACCTTTAATGGTCAACCAATGGTCCATCCTGGAACAATAACACCAATTGGCTTACTGGTCCTGTTTCGTCTTGGTATGGCGTTTATGTAGATGTTAACCAAGTGGCTCGTATTAATCTGTCAAATAATAATTTATCTGGCTCATTACCATCATCAATTGGTAGTTTAACTCGATTAAATTCATTGGAATTATATAACAACAAAATATCCGGCATCTTACCTTACACCATCGGAAGAATGCACACGTTGAGATATATATACATATATAGCAATCAATTTACAGGTAACATTCCCGATTCTGTTTGCATGCTTAATAATTTGATATCTTTTGATATCTATAATAATAATTTTACCGGTAAAATACCTGAATGTTTGGTACAGAAACCATTTTTCGGTGAATTATATATGCACAACAATCAAATTGAAGATCTGCCGGATTTTTCCTCTAAATATCAAATGGGCTTAACTGTTTACAATAATAAATTAACCTTTGAAGATATTGAGCCAAATATGCCATTGGTTGGTTTTATTTGCTCTGTTTGTTATCAAAACTTTGCTCCTCAGCACGATAGCATTAATAACGCCATAGACACCACCGTGTTGTCGGGCAGCTCGTTTTCGATGTTATGCAGCATTGGTGGTGAGCACAATATATACCAATGGACAAAAAACGGCATTGATATTCCTTGGGCTGTTGACAGCATAATTACATTTGATAACGTTACTGCTTCCGATAGTGGTGTATACTCATGTAATATTACAAACGCTGTTGTCCCTGTGCTCACATTTCACCGGCAACCCATTACTTTGCATGTAAATCCGGTTTCAAATATCGGTATTAATAAACTTCTTATTCCCTTTTGTCGTGCGTACTTAAACCCCACCACCAATATTTTAAACATTGAATTTACAAGCCAAAATAGTACTTTTGTAAAATGCAAATTGATTAATGTTATTGGTTCATGCATCATAAACCAAAACCTGAAAGACGGCAAAGCCCAAATTGATATGAGTAATTTGCCGGCAGGTATCTTTATTTTAAAGATTGAAGCTGCAAACAAAGTATATGATTACAAAATTGTGAAACAATAACCCAAGATGAAAATTTAATCTTAAGTTTAATTTAAGGAATCGTTGGACCATTGTCGAAACTCATTTCAACCACATTAAAGTTTTGGTCAATTGGAAATCCAATATCTTGAATGTCTTGCGTTTTATCCTTTAATTTATAATACACTTTTGTAACCACAAAGTACATCTTAAAAGGTGTTTTATCATCTCCCTTATGTCGATCGATATAAGCCGAATATTCATCCGATTTTGTCCAAACCATGCCAATTTGATCCATTTTGTCCGAAGCTTTTTCGTTTTCTCCATTTTGTAGAGCAAAATTCATCTCCATATTTAACATTTCGAGGGTATTTTCGAGAAATTGTTGGTAAAACATTATATAGGTAAATACGGTTAAAGAGTCGATGTTTTGGATAGAAACACTGTCAATAGTTCTGTTTTGAAGCATGTTTTTTTGAACATAACCCTCGATTGATTTTTGCAATTTTTCACGGACAATAGTTTCTTCACGTTTACACGAAAAAAGTATAAATAGCATTGCTATAAATAGACAATATGGAAATGTTTTTTTCATTTTTTTCATTAAAATCGTGGATAAAAGTATAAAATATTTTCCAATACCAGCTTTTGTTGTAATTTAGTGTTTTAAAACAAAAAAAATCGTGAATATTTACTATACAAAACAGCGTTGGAAATGGCTTTTGTTCTTTTTGGTAATGTCCATTTTTTTAATATCTATAATTTACTCCAATTTATTAGTTAATCGCATTGCTAATGAGGAGCGGAATAAGATAAAAATATGGGCAGATGCCATACAGCGCAAAGCGGCAATAGTAAATTACACAAATGATTTTTTTGAACGTATTCGAGAAGAAGAACGACGACGTGCAGGCTTACTGGCAGTTGCATACAATAAATTGGCTAAAGCTGGTTCGTCGGAAGATATTACGTTTTATTTAGAACTTATTTCAAACAATAAAACAGTGCCAGTAATATTAACCGACGAAAAAATGAATATTAATGGAGCGGTAAATGTGGATTTTAGCATCGATACCGTTAAAGTACTTGAAGGAGATTTGCTGGAAGAATTTTCGTTATATAAACCCATTTCGATAAATTATTACGGAAAACATTTCATGTATTTATTTTATAAAGAGTCGAAAATTTACAGCGATTTACGTGTTGTTTTAGAAGATATTATAGAGTCGTTTTTTAACGAAGTTGTAGTTAATTCGGCTTCGGTTCCAGTTATTATTACCGATAGTTCAAAAACAAAAATTATTACCGCCGGAAATACTGCAATTGACTCTTCGATAACTCAGCATACAGCCGATTCGTTGATAAACGAAATAGAGCATCACAATACGCCAATCGAAATTGAAATTTCAGGTATTGGAAAGAGTTATGTGTTTTATAAGGAATCGGTTTTGTTGTCGCAACTTCGCTATTTTCCGTATGTGCAATTTGGTGCTATCGGATTTTTTTTAGTTATTGCTTATCTGCTTTTCAGCATCGCTCGGCGCTCCGAACAGGATCAGGTTTGGGTTGGTATGTCGAAAGAAACAGCTCATCAATTGGGCACTCCGCTTTCTTCGTTACTTGGTTGGATTGAAATGCTGAGGTTGCAAAATGTGAGCGAAGATATAATTGTAGAACTCGAAAAAGATGTTCACCGTTTGGAAGTTGTAACTCAACGATTCTCGAAAATTGGCTCTTTGCCCGAACTTAAACCCGAAAATGTAAACGAAATTATTAGGGAATTTGTAGATTATTTTAAACACAGAACTTCTAAAAAAGTTAATTTTTATATTAATTCTTTCGATGAAAACGATATTATTTTACCATTAAATAGATATCTTTTTGAATGGGTTATCGAAAATGTTTGTAAAAATGCAGTGGATGCAATGATGGGCGAAGGCAATATTCAAATTGAAATAATTTCGGATTCTAAAAAAGTGTTTATCGACATAAGTGATAATGGTAAGGGCCTTCAGAAAAAAGAGTTTAAACAAATTTTTAAACCCGGTTTTACTTCCAAAAAACGGGGTTGGGGATTAGGTTTAACATTGGCATTTCGAATTATGAAAAAATACCATAATGGAGATATTTTTGTTAAATCGTCGCAACTTGGAAAAGGCACTACTTTTAGAATTGTTCTCAGAAAAAATTAATATTATGATACGAAAAAAATCCGATTACATAAAAACGTTTGATGGTAAAAACAATCATCTAATTCATTGGTTTGACGATGAAAAAGAGCCTCTGTTTGTGGTTCATATTGTGCATGGAATGGCAGAATATGCAGATAGATATGATCATTTTGCTAGATTTTTGTGTTCGAATGGAATTACTGTTTTTGCAAACGACCATCGTGGACATGGCTTTACTCAAACCGATGGAAAACTTGGTTTTTTTGAAATTTCGGATGGATGGAATTACGTTGTAAAAGACTTAAAAACAATTGAAGAATCGATTAAAGAGAAATATCCCACAATTCCCTATATTATGCTGGGTCACAGCATGGGGTCGTTTTTAGCTCGTACATTTGCCATAAAATATCCCAAAGAACTAGATGCTCTAATTTTGTCGGGTACAGGATTTCATCCAGGTAAAATTTTGGGTATTGGTAAAAGCATTGCATATATTCAAAAAGCATTGTTTAAAGCAACTTCGCCAAGTTATTTGCTAAATTATTTAACCTTTGGTTCGTACAATAAAACGTATAAAAATAAAAAAACAAAATTCGATTTTTTATCGCGCGATGAAAGCGTAGTTAAAAAGTATATCGAAGATCCTTTGTGTGGCTTTGTTTGCCCTAATTCGTTTTTTATTGATTTAATAAATGGGCTCGATTTTATTCATGAAATTGAAAATGTTGAAAAAATGAATAAATCTTTGCCAATTTTACTTGCATTTGGTTCCGAAGATCCTGTTGGAAATTTTGGAAAAGGAGTGGAGGAAGTTAATCAGATGTTTTTAAATCAAGGCATAAAAAGAGTTCAAGTAAAAATTTATAAAGAGGCTCGCCACGAAATAATTAATGAAATTAACAAAGAAGAAGTGTATAACGATTTGTTAAATTGGATTTATGAGATTTTCTCTAAGTCATTAACATAAAATTGATTCGGAAAAAAATCATTTTTTAAAGTGTTAAAAACAGAGTAATAAACTAAAACACATAAAAAAAAACCTAATTTTACAATTAGTAAAAGGCAAAAATGAAAAAGCGTTGGGTCGTAATAGATCAACAAGACAATAATAAAATAGAAGAATTATCTAATCAATTGAATAATTTGCATCCTGTATTAACTCGTTTATTATTGCAACGAGGTGTTAATACAAAGGAAAAATCACTTGAATTTTTTAAGCCTCAACTTAAATCACTTTATGATCCATTTTTGATGAAGGATATGGATAAAGCGGTTGTTCGTGTAGCAAAAGCAGTTGATAATTCAGAAAAGATTTTAGTTTATGGCGATTACGACGTGGATGGAACATCTGCCGTTGCATTGGTTTACTCTTTTTTAAAAACGTATAATCCAAATATTGAATATTACGTACCAGATAGATATACAGAAGGTTATGGAATTTCCGTTCAAGGAATTGAATACGCAAAGGAACAAAAATTCAAATTAATTATAGCGTTGGATTGTGGCATAAAAGGTCATGAGCAAATTAGTTTAGCAAATACCTATAATATCGACGTAATAATATGCGACCATCATCGACCAGGTGAAACACTGCCCGATGCTTGTGCGGTATTAGACCCTAAACGCGAAGATTGTAAATATCCATTTAAAGAACTTTCGGGCTGTGGAGTTGGCTTTAAACTTATTCAAGCATATGCAATAAGCAAAGAAATACCGTTTAAAGAGATTGTTAAATATTTAGACTTGGTAGTTATTAGCATTGCTTCCGATATTGTTCCAATTGTAGATGAGAATAGAATTTTAGCATATTATGGATTAAAAATAATAAACGAACATCCTCGACCTGGTATTGAAGCTACCATTCTACAAAATATCACACTCAAAAAAAACGAAACATCAGAACCTCCTTATCATTCGATTTTTAATAAAGAAATTACCATAAGTGATTTGGTTTTTACGGTGGGTCCCCGAATTAATGCTGCTGGGCGAATGGATACTGGAAGAAACTCGGTTAAACTTCTTATTTCCGAATCACTTGATTCTACTTTTAGTATTGGTGCAAAAATTAAACAATATAACGAAGACAGAAAAGTTAAAGACAAAGAAACTTTTGAAGAAGCAAACGAACAAATAAAAAAAGATAAAAGCTGTTCCTCTAAACTGTCGATGGTTGTTTATAATCCCGATTGGCATAAGGGCGTAATAGGTATTGTTGCATCTCGTTTAGTTGAACAATATTATCGACCTACCATTGTGTTAACTGAATCAAACGGATTGATAACTGGTTCGGCTCGTTCGGTTAAAGACTTCGACATTTACGATGCCATTGAAAAATGTTCTCACTTATTAGAGCATTTTGGTGGTCATAAATATGCAGCTGGGCTTTCGCTTTTACCCGAAAATCTATTTCACTTTAGCGAAACGTTCGAGGAGGTTGTTAGTACTACTATCACCGAAAAGTCAACTTTCCCAGAAATCGAAATTGATAGTGAGCTAAAATTGTCGGATATAAATAAAGATTTTTTTGATAAACTTAAATATTTTGCACCATTTGGTCCAGGTAATATGAATCCTGTTTTTGCAACAAATGGTGTGTATGACGATGGTCAAGCTCGTGTTATGGGAAACAATGACATAAAACATTTAAAATTATCGATTGTACATTCAAAAATGACAAGCTATCCAATTCCTGCAATTGCTTTTGGAATGGGTGGTTTTTTCGAAAACGTAACCGACTCAAAGCGATTTAATATTTGTTACCACATTGAAGAAAATGTTTGGAACAAAAATACTTCCCTTCAATTAAATATTAGGGATATTGAAATTCGTGAAAAAAAACAGCAGTTATAATTCAATGGTTTAGAAATATTCAAATCATTTAACCAACTTAATGGTTTTTTGGGATACGTTAATTTTAAATTTTTCCGAAAATAAGTCCAAGTATTTCCATTGAACGGTAAATGTGTTTGAATAAGCTGAGTTTTCAAAAACCCACCAGGTATAAGTGTCCTTAGCTCCTTTATTTAATAGATGATTGCCTGAAGATTCTTTTCCATTATATAATGAAATAGGATTGTTAATGCTGTCGTTAATATACAAATTTACATATTGTGAACGATTTGAAACGCCTAAATTCGGGATTGGCTTAACACCCAAATTTTTTATAGTGAGAATAAATTTGATGGATGGTTCTTTTATATTTTCTTCGGTGTCGTATAGACCATCGTAAATAAAAAACTCAACCTTGCTCGAAATTAGAACCGAGTCGATGTGGTATTTAAAATCAGTTTTTTGACAATAAGAAGATAATGAAAAGTAAGCGATAAAGAGGAATAATAATATCTTTTTCATATTGTTTTTTGATGGATGGGTGATGTTTTTTCAGTAGGCAAAGTTAACTTGTTTTTCATTACCCTTTTTGAATCGGGTTGAATATCCTTTTTTAAAATTTCGATTATGTCTTTTTTTAGTTTCACATAATCTATTTTTTTACTGTAAAGATAACTATAGTATGAACCACTCACAAGGTTATCGTCAACTTCCATTTGTCGCTCTAAAATGTAGTCAAATTTTGCATCTTTTTTACTTTGATGAAACATTAAAACATGAAATCGAAAAAGCTGATCTTTGTCTCCTCCATCTTCGTTTGTGCTGTAAACATAGTACACAATTTTTGTAAAACTAGACGACCATCTATCATCGGGTAGTTCCAAAAACCATTCGTAACCCCAAATGTTTTTATCTTTCCATTTAAAGTACGAAAAATTAAAATATTCGTCAATTCCTTCGGGCAGTTTCTTTGCAGCATAAGATTTATATAAAAAACTCTTTTCCTCCTCAAATTTCTTTAGGTTTTTTAGTTCAAAATACGAAACTAAGAGGTTTTTATGCATCCAATATTTTCGAACTGCAAATTTTTCTCCAAATATTGGAATACCTGTTTCGATAAATTTTAGAGCTTCCATTGCATAAACCAATGCTGTGTCATATTTTTCTGAAAATCGATAACTATACTCAAGTGCAGTTGATGAAACGCCTAAATTCCAAAGCACGGTGCTGTAAATAGGATCTTTTTTAGAGATTTTAGGATATATTTCCTTCAAAATAGTATATGATTCTAAGTAATTTTCAACCTTAAGCAAGCTATCTGCTTTGTCGTTTTTAATTGCTATTTCCGATTGTCCATTACAAAGCCAAAAAATGGGAACGAAAAATAAAATTAAGGTCAGTTTTTTCATTTTATTCTATTTTAGGTATGCAAAAAAAACTCAGTATTTGCTAATGTAACTGTTTTCATAATTTACATAAAGCAGTTATCGGAGTTTTCTTGCAAGCAATATTTATTGAATACCATATTGTTGTTTTACCGCATCCAGCAATGTTTTTTCTTCGGGCGAAACAACTCTATCAACTGAAGCTGCTTTTTCCATCATCTTGAATATTTTTTGTTGTTTCTTTTGATCATCAGGCATACGAATAGTTAAACTTTGGCTTTTTGCCATGTCAAACATTGGCTGTATTTTATCCACGCTATAACCAAATTTCTTAGCCATTTTTTGAGCCATTTCTACTTCTGTTTGTTCAAATTTTCCATCCGCAGCCATTACTACCAGCATATTGTTGAATGCAAAGTCGCGTACATCAAATAAACTGTCTAGTTTGTCGATATCCACACCTGCTACAAAATCGGCTTTGTTTTCTTGGTAATAGTTTTTATAATCCGATGAAGCCAAAACATCCGTAATAATCCATTCGGTTTTTGTGCTGTTAAGCTCGCTTCCGCAATATTGACACTTAATATCGGTAGTATCTTTAAGTGGACCTGCACAAACCGGACATACGTGTGCATAAAGCGAGCCCTTTGATTCCAATGCGTTTACATCTCGGCTCATTAAAACAGTTTCGGTTTTTGTAACTAAAATGGGATCTAATATATTCATCTTTCCATCTTTTAGCGAAACTCTTTGATAAGTCGATTTTACAGCAACCGAAAGAGTGTTTTTATTATCCTGCTGACTTGCACCAATTAGGGTTACATCGTTTAAGTAAATACGGTTGTAAACTACATCGCCCGAATTATTCTGGCTTAATCTGTCGTATAATTCATCCGACACAAAACGCCTCATAATAGATGGTTGATTAAGTGCCTGAGCAGTTAATATTTGTAAGTAACCATTGCTTGCCTTGTCTTCGATGTTTTGAATCGAAAAGTCAGGATTTGATTTACACAATTCATTGATTTTTTGTGCAAACGAAGATTCTTTTGAAACTTTTGAATAGCTACCAATATAATCATCGGCTTGTGTAATTTCGGATAAAATCCAATCATAATCACCTAAGTTTGTAATGGTTTTACAATATGGACATTGACTTACATCACCAGCATTTTCGGGCAATTGAGCACCACAATTTGGACAATTTTGTGAGCCAAATAAATCTGATTCTTTTGCCGATTTCTTTTTAATAAACGACCAATATTCCACAAATTCTTCCGACCCACCAGAGTTTAAAGATGAATGTTTTTTACTAACAAATTTATCTACTATGGAAGCATGAATTGCCACATGAATAATGTCAAAAGCACCATCCGACTCAATTTTATCGATTAAAATATTTTTAACAACCAAATTTTCAATGGTATTTGTCTGCTCCAAAATATTCATCATTTTAAATTGGATATTTAAGCGTTGATACATTCCATCGGATATGTATTTTCGCACTTTTTTCATATCTTTTTGCATCCATGCATCTTGAATTTCGGTAAAAGCTTGTTTTACTTTTGCTTTAAATGCTTCGGGTTTAAAATTTGGAGTTTTTTGAATATATGCGGAAATCATTTTTTGCTTTTCGTCCATATTTTTGTTGGGCAATTGGTTTAAAACCGATTGCTGTTTTTGTTTTTTACCACCCCACCATGCAAGTATTAATAAAATAGCGATTACCACAAAATTCCAAGGGAATGGAATTAACATAAAAACGTATATTAAAATCCCAACTAACTCGCCAATTCCACCTCCACCTCCATCGTGCGAACCTCCACCACCACCACCTACTCGAGCAAAAGCTGTGAACGAATATAAGGAAACAAAAAATAATACCAAAACGAATGCAATAATCGTTTGACGGTTTTTTAGAGTAAATCTTCTCATTTTATAGGTTTTCATGAATTTCTTAAAATCAAAAGTATAAAAAAAGTGAATTATAAATAATTTTAATTTTAAGAAATAATTTATTAGTTTAAGATAATTTCATTTGTAATTTTCTTAATGCGTTGATTATCAAAAAATCGTATCTTTGCCGTTTGATTTATAAATGAAAAAATCGTTTGTTTACATAATTGGAGTTATCCTTTTTACCTCATGTTTCTCTCATTTTGAAATAAAACAAGGGGATAACGACAAGGAGTGTTTCGACTCCTTAATGAAAACGAAAACACTTACTGTTACACTCAATTATAACAGCATTGATTACTATATTTATAAAGGTAAACCAATGGGTTTTCAGTTGGAATTATTGAATGCCTTTGCCAAACACATGGGGCTTTCACTCGAAATTGAAACAAGAAGTAATACAGCTGAGGATTTTGAATCATTAATAAATTCAAAGTCGAGAATATTGGTTGGAAATTTTACCAATACTTCCCTGCGAAGACTGTTTTTTTTGTTTAGCGAACCCCATTCTAGGTCGAGAATTGTTCTTATTCAGCGAAAAGAAAATGATAGTTTGCAGGTGAACAATATGATTGATTTTGAAGGTAAAACCATTTGTGTAACCTCTCAAAGTTCATATTCTGATTATATTAATTCGGCTCTTTTTGAACAAAAATTCAAACCTATTTTTGCGTTTAAAAACGACAATAGCAATGAAAATTTAATAGAACTGGTTTCGAATAAAACAATCGACTATACTGTTTGTGAAGAAAAAGCAGCAAAAGTTTATGCAAACTATTACGATAATATCGATTATTCCATTGTACTTTCAGACACACTTAATTTAGCTTGGGTTTTTCATCCAAAAAACAAAATTTTAAAAGACAGTGTAGATGCATGGTTGAAAGAATATGTTAAAACAACCGAATATAAAAATCTATACAAGAAATATTACATGATTAATCTTTCATCGGTTGGTTTTACGAGTACAATGAATAATCGAAATAAGCGACATTTGTCTATTTACGATAAAACATTACAAAAAGTAAGCAAAAAATATCATTGGGATTGGCGAATATATGCCTCCATAATTTATCAAGAATCAAAATTTCAAGATGGATTAATTGGTGAAGGGGGAAGTTTTGGAATACTTCAATTTATGCCCAGTACTGCAGAACAATTTGGCATTAAACAAGGATTAAGTGGCGATGAGCAAATTGTGAAAGGAGCAAAACTCATCCGCAACATGGAAGAGCGATACGAAAAAGAGGTTAGGGACAAGGAACAACTTTGGAAGTTCATTATTGCCGCTTTTAGGGCAGGCATTGGACATGTTGACGACGCACGAGTAATTGCTAAAGTTGTTGGCAAAAATCCAAATGTTTGGGATCATAATGTGGATTCATGCATGGTGTTGGAGTCGATGCCTAAATATTATAACATGCCAGAGGTTAAAAGTGGTTACCATTTTGGCAAACAAACATTAATTTATGTAAATAATGTTTGGGGCAGATACCTTCATTATTGCAATGTGTATAAAAAATAAAATTTCTTTTTCTTTTACTATTCCCTCGGATTTGTAATCTGAGAAATCCGAATAAACAAAAAAATGCTCGTATTACATTAAGCTCGGATTACAAATCCGAGCTTAATGAGTATCTAAGTAAATTTACAATATATATTTGTATGTCAAGGTGTTATGAAATTATGACATTGGTAATTATTTTGTTTGTTTTAAACGGATAATCAACTGAAAAACATTCTCAACAAAAAATAACTTTCCAGGCAAAGGTGCATCGCACCGTACTCTTTGTAGAAACAAAGTAATCGAAAAAACAAGAAGGTGCATCGCACCGCTCTATCAAATAAGAAGTGTTTTTTAATATTTCTATCTTTTTATGGTTTATTCCATAGAACGGTGCTACGCACCTCCATTTAATATTTGATCTACTGTTTTACAGATAGAACGGTGCTACGCCTGAAGAATTTGTGAATTTAGTATTCAAAATGACGCATATGTTTTTTCTTGATTTCAAC
>JBBQWB010000014.1:0-44405 GCA_038210985.1 Bacteroidales bacterium | reverse complement strand
ACTGATATAGTTGGCCATTTTTCCCTTTGCTTTGATTGAATTGTAATACCAATACTTAAATCAAATTAGTCCATAGGATAATTTGATTTAAGTATGGATTATGCCGATAGAGTTTCTGTTATTGTGCAAAAGATGTTTATTGAATTGGACTATTACAGAAACCGTATCGGTATAAATACATTTTGCAAAGATATACAATAGTTGCCACAAAAACAAGCTAATTAAATAATATTTAGTTTAATAAATTAATATAGCTGTTGCTACAAAAAGTAACAAATTTATATCTAGCTCCTATGAAATAAAGAAACTTCAAAGTAAGTTCCGTTAAAAACTAGAATATAAAAACACTGCTTTTCATATCAATGATACTTTCGATGGTATTAGGAATGACTTCTTGTCTTAAAGACAAGGTCATTTCTACTCCTTCGGGAGAAGGAGATTGTTATTCATTTGGCGTTCTACCGTCTTTGACTTATTTCTCAAATGAACGTTTTCAATACCAAGCACCTTACTTTAACCCTAATAATGTAAATGAATTTGTTTACAACTACAAAGATTTTGAATTGGATGAGTATAAATTGATGAAATACAATATTCAAACAGGAGAAAAAACTGTACTTGCCAATAACGTAAAAATAATCAGCCAACCGAAATGGAGCAGAAAAGGTTGGATTGCCTTCGACAATGTATTCAATCAAAACTATCAAATATGGATAATTAAAGACAATGGAGACAGTTTAAAGCAATTCTGAAAAAAAAATATATATAAATTTGAATTCGTAAAATAAAAGACTCTATCTTTGCAAAGTGAATATTCACTTACTTAAAACTTAAAACATGAAAATTACTAAATATCAAGATCAAGCAGTTAAAGAAACACCTCACAAAGTAGATGTTCGAGAAATGTATAACAAGGAAACAGCACAGGCAATGCTTATTACTTTAAAACCTGGTGAAAGTTTAAAACCTCACAAAACTCCTGTCGATGTTTTCTTCTTTATCGTTGAAGGACTTCCTACTATACATGTTGGTGACGAAAAAGCGGATTGTGAAGCGAAAACATTAGTAGAAAGCCCCTCTAACATTGTACATTACATTAGTAATGAAACCAATAAAATAGCCATGATTTTTGTGGTAAAAGCTCCTCGCCCAACCTCTTTAACAAAAGTTTTTTAGTGTTAAATTGATTAATTGCAAAAAATATTATTATGAAAATAAATGCACGTCAGCTGGAAATTATCCAAGCAGCTGGAAAAATACTTACTTTTTCGGGCGTTAGTGGATTAACCATAAAAAATCTAGCTAAAGAAATGAAGTTTTCGGAAAGTGCCGTATATCGGCATTTTCTAAGTAAAGAACAAATAATTATTGCCATGCTTGAGTATTTGGCAGAAATTACAGATGAGCGTTTACAAAAAACAAAGCTAACTAAAGACAATCCGGAAGCTAAATTTACTGCATTATTTCAAAATCAATTCGAGTTTTTTAAAAACAATCAGCACTTTGTAGTGGCAGTGTTTTCCGACGGATTATTTGAAGAAAGTCAGCAAATTAACGAAGCAATTTTGAAAATAATGAACACTAAAATGCAACATTTAATGCCAATTATTTTGGAAGGACAGCAAAAAGGTGTTTTCACAAATGCTATAACTACGGATGAACTAATGCATATTGTAATAGGAACCGTTAAATTACAAATGTTTAAATGGAGAATTGCCGACTTCCAGTTTGACATTACAAGAGCTGGCAACAATATGATACAATCCTTATTGACAATTATAAAATCAAGACCATGAAATCCGATTATTTGCTCAAAATTAGTGCGATAATCCTTACTGCTTTTGGATTATTAACCCTCTTTTTAACCCTCTCAATTTTTTTTAATTTGTTTGGAATAAGAGAAAGTGAAGGCAATTACGTCTTATTTGTAGTTATTGCCAATTTTATTTGCTCCTTGCTTTATGTTTTAGCTGCATACGGCTTTTGGTATAAAAAAAGTTGGACAACAAATTTATTAATTGCAACATTCGGAATCCTTGCCTTGGCTCTTATTGCCTTTTTGTTTTATATAAATTTGGGATTTATACACGAAGCAAAAACCGTAAAAGCTCTAATTTTTCGCCTTTCCTTAACAGGTATCTTTGGATTTATATCCTATAAATTTATTTCACTTGTAAAAAAATAAAAAAATTTAACCCATTATGTTAGTGAATACTTACAAACAGAAAATATTATTGCTTCTTATTATGCTTATATTTCAAACTTCCAACGCACAAGTTTGGACTTTGAAACAATGCATTGACACTGCACAAATTAACAATAGAAATTTGCAAATAAGCATCAATAATGGCTTAATAAGCGAACAAAAGCACAAAGAAGCCGTCGCTAATTTACTTCCAAAAGTAAATGCTTTTGGAGATTATCGTTATTTCACCAACCTTCCCTATCAATTAATGCCAACATCTATTTTTGGGGGTCCAGAAGGAAAATTTAAAGAAACTCAATTTGGGGTGCCGCATAATATTAATGCGAATCTTCAAGTAGCCATACCATTATTTAATCCGCAAATTTATGGAACCGTACAAATAACAAAAGTTGCATCCGAATTAAATAAACTTCAATATAAAAAAACAGAAGAACAAGTGTTTTTTGAAATTTCAAACCTCTACTATAATATTCAAATTATGTATCATCAACTATCCTTTATGGATAGTAATTTAACAAACAGTAATAAATTGCTTAAAAACATGCAACTATTGCAGGAGCAACTACTGGTTACTGGCACAGATGTAGACAAAGTTAGGCTACAATACGAACAATTTCAAACGCAAAAAGAACGTCTCCAAAACATTTACGAACAAGCCCTGAATGCACTTAAGTTCACAATGGGTGTATCCATAAATACAAATATTGAAATTGAATCCAAAATTATTTTCCAAAACGAAATAAACTATTCATCTAATTCAATAATTGATGTTTCATTAGCACAAACACAGTCGCGGTTAATCACTGCCGAACTAAAAACGTTAAGATTTTCACGACTACCTTCACTTAATTTATATGGTATGTATGGTACAACTGGTTTTGGTTATGACGAAGCTCCCAATGATTTTTTGAAGTTTTTCCCAATTAGTTATGTCGGCGTTCAAATGTCCGTTCCGCTATTTAATGGAACTGTTACACAACGAAAAGTGAATCAGAAAAAATTTGAATTGCAAAACAGCGAATTGCAAATCGAATTAATAACTACACAAAATGCTATGCTTATCGAAAATGCTAAAAGGCAAAGAATAGTAGCACAAAAAATAATTACAAATTCAATCTCTCAGATTAAATTGGCACAATCCATTTATGACCAAACTTTTTTACAACAAAAGCAAGGTTTAGCATCACTCACCGATGTTTTGTTAGCCGATAATGCTCTGCGAGAAGCACAACAAGCATACTTGTCGGCAGTTGTAGATTTTTTAAAAGCGGATTTAGAACTTAAAAAACTGACTGGAAATATTATTAATACTTTAAAATAACAGAAAACATGAAGAAGAAAATAATTTACATCGTAGTTGCATTGCTTATAATTGGAGCCGTTGTATTTCGCCTGATGAACAATAAAAAAATCACCCAAAATAGAGTTTATCAATTTAACAAAGAGCAGGCAATTAACGTGCAAGCAATTGCAATAAAGCTTGAAAGTACAAATAATGACATTTCCTACTCTGGAACTTTTGAGCCCAATAAGGAGACAAAAATTAGCGCCGAAGTACAAGGAAAAATTAATAAAATCTTAGTGGATGTAGGAAGCATTGTTCAAAAAGGTCAAGCTTTAATTCAACTCGACAACTCCTTATTAAAACTACAATTACAAACCGCTGAAATTCAGATTGAAGGTTTTGAAGCCGATGTAAAACGATATACCGTTCTTGCCAAAGCAGACGCCATTCAAGGAGTACAATTAGAAAAATCGGAATTAGCACTAAAATCTGCCAAGGTTTTGCGTGCTACTTTAATCGAACAAATTAATAAAACTACAATTGTTGCACCTTTTAGCGGAGTTTTTACTGCCAAACTAACCGAAGAAGGTGCTTTTGCTGCTTCAGGTATTCCATTGCTTCAAATTACGGATATTTCGCTTTTAAAATTTAGCATAAATATTCCTGAACAAGATTTAAATCAGTTCAAAACCAATGAAATATATTCGATTTTCTCTTCCGTATATCCTGAAATATCGCTATCGGGAAAGCTTATCATGACTGGTAGTAAAGCAAATATGGGAAATAGTTTTCTAGTTCAGTTTTTGGTAAAAAACACCGATGATTTAAAAATAAAATCGGGAATGTTCGGACAAGTACAATTGAAGAATAATGGCGAAGAAAAACATATCATCATCCCTGCTTCATCTATTGTCGGAACAAATATTCAACCTCAAGTTTATACTGTAAAAAACAATAAAGCAATTCTTAAAAATGTTACCATTTCATCCAGAATTCAAAATAAAATTCTGATATCAAGTGGTTTAACCGAAGGCGACACCATTATTATCAACGGATTTATTAACCTTTTTGACGGGGCAAATGTTACAATTAGTAATTAAAAATTTACAATCATGAACATTACAAAAATATCAATCAACCGCCCTTCCCTAATCATTGTTCTTTTCAGTGTATTCACATTATTGGGAATTATTGGGTATAAAAATCTGGGATACGAACTCTTGCCCGACTTTAACCAGCCAGTTGTGGTAATAAAAACACTGTATCCGGGAGCCGAGCCAAGTGAAGTGGAAACATCGGTGTCTAGAAAAATTGAGGATGCTTTGTCGAACCTCGAAGGAGTGGATTATTTGGAAACAAAATCGATGCCCAATGCTTCGGTTATTATTGCCAACCTAAAATATGGCACCGATTTGAATATTGCCATGCAGGATGCACAGAGATATATCGACAATATTCGAAAGGATTTACCTGCCGACATTTTGAGTCCTGTAATGAGCAAAGTTTCGCCAAACGATTTACCAATTATTTCTATTAGTGCAACAAGTAAATTGCCTGCTACCGTTTTTTATCAGAAGATGAAGGACGAATATCTCCCTCAAATTCAGCAATTAAAAGGAGTTGCCGAAATTACCATGCTTGGTGGCGAAGAGAGAGAAATTCAGGTAAAAGTAGATCAGAATAAACTAAAATTATATAAAATTTCCATTTATCAAATTGTAGAAGCAATAAATAGGTCTGGCATTGACTTACCAGCAGGTAAAGCTCAAAATAATGCAGAAAGCAATTCGGTAAGATTAATTGGAAAGTTTATATCCGTTGATGACATTCGGAACGTGCAAATAGCGATGATACCTCCAGGAATACCAATTTATGTAAAAGATGTTGCCACGGTTGTTGATGGTGTGAAAGAAGTAAGTTCCGTAAGCCGTTACAATGGTGTAAACGGAATAGGGCTTTTGTTGAAAAAACAAGGCGATGCCAATGCTGTGGAGGTTTCAAAATTAGTTCATGAAAAACTTAAACAAATTGAAAGTGCTAACTCAAAATACGGAGTTAAATTTACCATTACCGATGATTCAACCGATATGACCATTGCAGCAGTAAACTCAGTAGTCGACGATTTAATTTTAGCAGTTATTTTGGTTTCACTTGTTATGTTTTTGTTTTTAAGAAGCTACCGAAATTCATTAATTGTATTAATTGCAATTCCCACCTCATTGGTTACCGCATTTGCCATTATGTGGCTGATGGGTTTTACTCTAAACCTGATGACACTGCTAGCCATGTCGTTAATTATTGGAATTTTGGTAGATGATGCCATTGTAATTCTGGAAAACATTCAACGACACCTTGATATGGGGAAAGACAAAGAGACGGCTGCACTGGAAGGTCGAATGGAAATTGGTTTTTCGGCAATCTCCATCACCCTAGTTGACGTAGTTGTATTTGTACCGATTTTGTTTCTGCAAGTATTTGTTGCCGATATGCTTAAACAATTTTCAATCGTCGTTATTACCTCAACCCTCACCAGTTTATTGGTGGGATTTACGCTAGTGCCTTGGTTGGCATCACGAATTGGAAAAAAGGAAGATTTACAACCCACCAACATTGTAAACCGCTTTCTGCTTTGGTTTGAACGGCAATTATCATCCTTTATCGAATGGTATGGACATCAACTAGAATGGGTGCTTAGGCACAAACTCATCTTTACTGGCATTGTGTTCGTTTTGTTGGCAATGACCGTTATGATTATGAAGCAAGGAATTATTGGCAAAGAAATGATGTCAACCGGCGATCAAGGAAAATTTCGATTAAATTTGGAATATGATAAAACAACTACGGTTCAAGAAAATAATATCAGAACCAAAAAAGTGGAAGATTTTATTTTGCAACAACCTGAAGTAGCATCGCTTTTTAGCAATATTGCGGGACCAAGCACAGGCATTGGTAGTTTAGGAGTTGGTTCGGCAAATCTATCCGAATTTACCATTCAATTAAAACCTGAAAAAGAAAGAAACATAAAAACGGAGCCATTTATGAAATCGCTTCGCGAAGAATTAAATAAAGAGTTTCCGGGAGTTAATTTTTCGATGGCAGTTTTAGGATTATTACCAAAACAATCACCCATAAAAATAACCTTGAGCGGAAGCGATATTGACTTGGTAATGAAAACAGGAGAAAAACTAAAAGCTGCAATTGAAAATATTCCTGGTGCCGACAACGTACAATTATCTGTTAAAGCAGGAAGTCCAGAATATAAAGTGATACCAGATAAAGATAAAATGCAACGTTTAGGTTTAAACACTGCTTATGTCGGAATAAATTTAAGAACTGCTTTTACCGGAAACGATGATGCAAGCTTAACCGAAAATGGAACAGAATATCCGGTTAGAATTTGGCTTGATGACTTCGACCGAAAAAATTACGAAGACGTGCAACATATTACAATCGTAAATCCAATGAATATTCCTATTGAAGTTTCGCAATTTGCAGAAGTCAGACAGGATAATTCTCCTTCTTTGCTCGAAAGATTAGATCGGCAACCTTCGGTAACCATCACTTCCGAATCGTTTGGAAGACCATCGGGAACTTTAGCCGACGATGCAATTGCGTTTTTAAAAACGCAACCTCTACCCGAAGGTGTAAAGCTAAAATGGGGAGCCGATATTAAAACACAAAACGAAAGTTTTGGTGCTTTGGGCTCCGTCCTTCTAATCTCATTTATTTTGATTTACCTAATTATGATTGCCCTGTACGACAGCTATATTTATCCGTTTGTGGCTTTATTTGCCATCCCAATGGCAGCAATTGGCGCTTTTTTGGCTTTAAATTTATCGCTAAATAATTTAACCCTATTCGCACAGTTAGGGCTAATTATGCTCATGGGATTGGTAACAAAAAACTCTATTTTAATTGTCGATTTCACCAATCAATTAAAGGCTCAGGGAAAACATTACAAAGATGCCTTAATTATTGCCGGTAAAGAGCGTATGCGACCTATTTTAATGACCACCCTTGCGATGGCAATTGGAATGTTGCCAATTGCATTAGCCAAAGGTACCGCCAGCGAATGGAAAAACGGTTTGGCTTGGGTAATTATCGGCGGATTGCTCTCTTCTATGATATTAACTGTTTATTTAGTCCCCATGGTTTATTATGTGGTAGATTCAATTAAAGAGAAATTAGCAAAACGAAAGAAAAAGAAATAGTCGTCGCACGACTAATCAAAATCGATGTACGAGTCGGAAGAAGACTCGTACATCGAGTTTTTTCTGTTTTAATCCTCATTTAGTTCGTATTGCAAATCCGAATTAGCACTTTGTTGGCTAAAATTTACATCCGAGCAATTGGAGTTTTGGTTTAGTCGGAGGACAACAACTACTAACATCAATTTTTCCGTTTTATCTGTGTCATCCGTGTTCTATTAAAAACAACTTTAGAGTTTTTTATAAATGAAATTTGGTATAACTTTATTCAATAGCACACTAATCTCTTAATAAATTGACATTGTTTTGCTAAAATTGTATAGCTTTAAAATATATCTTTGTTAAAATAAAATGAACATAAAATATATTAATGGACAATAAAAAAGCAAAACCTTTTTTAAAATGGGCTGGTGGCAAAACTCAACTAATAACTGAAATTGAGAAGTCATTACCTTATGAAATCATAAATAAAAAGTTCACTTACATAGAGCCATTTGTAGGAAGTGGAGCCATTTTATTTTGGATGCTCAACAACTTTCCAAAATTGGAGAAAGTAGTTATTAATGATATTAATTCTGACTTAATAAATACTTATAAATATACTGATTTAAGCATTTTTAAAGTTAAAGAAAAAAGTTTAATACCTAAAAATAGTTCACAATGGATAAAAGTATAAAAGTGATAGAACTATTTGCAGGTGTTGGAGGGTTCCGTTTAGGACTTGAGGGTTGGAATGGAAAATCTGCATCATCAGGGTACAAAAAAGAATTAAATCACCTTAACAAATTGTATGGAGCCATCAATTGGAATCATCGACTAAAACACAACACGCTTCATTGGTTTATAAAAATCGTTTTGGGGAAAAAGGACATTCGAGCGAAGATATTTTGCAAGTCTTCTTTTATCGAAAATGAGTTTAAATTTTCCAAGTACAATTGGAAACAGAATAAATTATTGACCAACCAAAACTTATTTTGTCTACTTTCTCATTTCATCCACATTGGTTTTAGCTCCAATATTTGTTTGTAGACCGGACAATTTTCCGAATGTGCGCCAGGCAAATAACCGATACTCATTAAAAATTCGTTTACAATTTCACCGCCTGTGAAGAAAAATGTCTTTTTAAATAGCTTCACCCATTCTTCTTTTGTTTTCGGATGATGATGTTCCAACCATTTTTCAAAAGAGCCAAACTCTTTTTGCAATGCAAGAATTGTTTTGGCATTTTCGATGGCTGCGTTAATTTTTAAGCGATTTCGGATAATTCCTGCATCTCCTAAAAGTCGGCCTCGCTCCTTTTCATCATAAGCAGCCACTTTTTCGATATCGAAATTGCTGTATGCTTTGCGGAAAGAAATTTCTTTTTTCAAAATAGTTTCCCAACTTAAGCCAGCCTGATTAATTTCCATAATTAAGCGACCAAACAACTCATTATCATCGTGAATTGGAAAACCATAATGATTGTCGTGATAATTTTTGTGCAAGGCTTTTCGTTCTTCGGACTGCATCGTTTCTATGGCAAGGCAATAACTCATAATTTGGTTTGGCTGAATAAATTTAAGCTTCTTTCTTGGAAAAATATCGAACAAAGTTAAGTTATTTTCAAGTAATAAATACTCCTAAAAGTTGCGTTTACTAATTGAACTTACGATTGAACTTACGAAATACAAAAGGAAACATACGTCTTGCTTTTTTTACTTCTGAAAATGAATATAAAACGGAAAATCCAAAAATTACAAAATACATAAGCAAGAAAAATCTTAAAGATGGTATTCTTGTGGAAAAATATACAGATATTCCCGCTGGCAGATACGGAATAGCTCTTTTGGATGATGAAAATGAAAATGGCAAAATGAATTATTCGGGTTTTTTCCCTACGGAAGGATTCGGGTTTTCAAATTATTACCATGGAGGGTTAAGCAAGCCAAGTTATAACTGTTTTAGCTTTGATTTTGGCAAAACAGATAAAACAATAACTATTAAGGTGAGATACATGTAGTATTTACAAGAAAACATTTTGTTTTCTTGTAAAGGATAAATAGCGATTTCTGAAAAGAATGTCGTTATTTATTCTTTTCTATACAAACACAAATTTAGTCAATGAAATGACCAGCTCTTCCAAGGACGTATTTCTTTGGACTTAAAATAATAATATAGCATAAAAATGAACAATTACCATAAGTATGGGTTATTATTTAACTAAAAAACACCAAAATATTTACTATCTTTGTTAGTAACTCAAAAAGAAGAAATATTCATTCAAATTTTTATTTTGGAATTAAAACATCAAAATAGAAGATTAAATAAATAAGTTTTGAAAACTAAAAAAGAATAGAAGAAAGAAAAAAATAATTAAAAATAATAATATCATGGAAGAAAAAGCAGTTTCAATGCCTCGCATAGGCGAAAATGCACCAGAATTTAAAGCAGTAACAACTCAAGGCGACATCAATTTCCCCGCAGATTATAAAGGAAGTTGGGTTATTTTATTTAGTCACCCTGCAGATTTTACACCTGTTTGTACATCCGAATTTATGACTTTTGCAACCCTAGAGCCAAAGTTTAACAAAGCAAATTGTAAACTTGTAGGTCTTTCCGTTGACGGACTTTATAGTCATATTGCTTGGTTGCGTACAATCAAAGAAAAAATTGAATATAAAGGAATGAAAAATGTGGAAGTTACATTTCCTTTGATTGAAGACATCACAATGGAAGTTGCTACAAAATATGGTATGATGATGCCAGGAGAAAGCAATACAAAAGCAGTTAGAGCAGTATTTGTAATTGACCCTAAAGGAATTATACGGACAATTATTTATTATCCACTTAGCTTAGGTCGTAATTTTGACGAATTGTACCGCGTAGTTTTAGCATTGCAAACTGCAGATGCATTTAGCGTAGCTACACCTGCCGACTGGTATCCTGGAGACGAAGTAATTGTTCCTACCGCAGGTTCTTGTGGAGTAGCAAAAGAAAGAATGGAAAGCAAAGACGAAAATACAAAATGCTACGACTGGTTCTTCTGCACTAAAAAATTAGATAAAGAAACTGTATTAGAAAAAATCTTGAAAAAATAATGTTAAAACACTAACATTTAGTGTTCTCGTTTTATTTTTATACACAAGTTACTCTATCCTTGGCATAAATAAGCAAAAAATTTTTACATTTGTTGTTAACTTATTACAAAAATGTTGAAAAACCAATTTATGAAATACATCCTTTTTGCAATTTTCCTTTTTGCATTTGTTTCTTGTCAAAATTCCAATACAACAGAACAGGCAAATATGGATGCAAACAAATTGAATAAAACAGATTCTTCGTCTGCCTATGGTTATTGGCAAATTCCCACTAAATCAAGGTATGTAAAGATGAATGACAATATGTTGAGTAATGGCAACCACTTGTTTTATTACGATGGTGAAAATATTATTCTTTCGCTTTTAACCCTAAAAGTTTGGATGTGGAAATCAGAAGACGATTTTTACAAATTAAAAACAAAGTGGCGTCAGGATAGCTTATTTTATCTTCCTCCATTTGGAACATGGGTGTATTTAGCACAATTTAATGGAACAACTTTTAGTAAAACTTTACAAGACAGCGTGATTTTTGAGTACAAAAAAATTAAATCCGATGAAATTAGCAAAATAGATAGTGCTATTTTAAAAACCAGAAATCCACATAATTATAGCACAAAAGCTACGGATAAGATAAAATAGAGAAAACTAAAATTAGTACTTGCACAAAAACTCTAGTGTTTGACAAAAAACTTCATATTCAAGATTTATTTGCCAAATGGCAAAATTTCGCAGGAAGATAAATCCATGAGTTACGAAGATATTTGATTGACTTGAGTAAAGAAGCATTTATTTTTTCTTACAACCACCTTAAAGTAATCTGTATCCTTATACAAAATTATTTCTTATTGGATATTCTTTATTAACATCATGTTTCCCCTTGAAAAAAATGGGAATAATACAACTTATTCCCTTTGTTCTGTAATGCTTTTTTGGCTAAACACCTGTACTTTTGGATAATATTTAGCAATATACCATGAAAATAGAAAAAAGATTAGCAGAGGTTGCAAAGTATGGTGATTATAAAAATGCAATTAAAAATAATCACTCTAAGATTATTCGTTTTATTCTACATCCAATAAAGATAAATTTCCAATCTTTACCATTTACTTTTGCAACTTTAATAGCATTAATTTTTCCCAGTATTACTTTCGCACAGTTACCAAACTTAGGCACATCGATAGACTTTGCAGTGTTTACAACCATTGGTGCGTTGGGAAACACTGGAACTTCATATATTACTGGTGATATTGGCACAAACGATGGTGCAACAGCTGGATTCGGGGCACCTACCATCGTTTCTGGAAATATAGAGTCAATAAATGGAGCAACTGCTCAATGTGCCATTGACATACAGACCGCATACAATGAACTCTTCGATATTACTCCAACAGTTGTTAATCACGCACCTTCTTTTGGAAGCGGAGAAACAGTTTCTGCCGGAGTATATGCAATAACACAAGCAGGATCAATAAACGGAGATCTAACTTTAGATGCCAAAGGAAATCCCAACGCAATTTTTATTTTTAAATTTAATGGAGCAATTATCATTGGAGCTTCGTCTAAAATAAATTTAATCAATGGAGCTTCGTCCTGTAATGTATTTTGGATAGCGGAAGGTGCAATATCTATGGCTGCTTTAACGGATATGAAAGGAACATTTATTGCCAGCAACGGTGCAATATCAATTGGTGCAGGCGGAAAACTAGAGGGCAGAATGCTTTCAACTGCTGGAGAAGCATTTGTGTGCGATGGATTAATAACAATACCCATTTGCACAACCATACTGCCAATCGATTTACTATCGTTTAACGGGCACTGCGATAATCAAAATACAGTTTTGCAATGGAGTACCGCTTCAGAAACAAACAATAGCTATTTTACTGTTGAACGAAGCACTAATGGAATAAACTGGCAAATAGTAGGAACTATTATCGGTGCTGGCAATTCATCTTATCAACTTAATTATACCTTAACGGACATAATTATCAATGAGGGTGCATCATACTACCGATTAAAGCAAACCGACTTTAACGGAAACTATAAGTACGGAGTTGCAATTTTTGTCCATAAATGTACCAATAATGGAATTAAATATTTTACAATTTTCCCAAATCCCACCAAAAGTAAATTTGAATTATTGTTTGATGGCAATACTAGCGAAGTAAACACCATTGATATATTCAATTCACAGGGGCAAAACGTATATAAATCAATCGGTTTTCAATCAATGTTTGATTTGTTAAATAATGCTTCAGGGCTTTATTATATGTGTATTAATCAAAATTCAAAAATTACACGTTTGAAATTTATACTTAAAAATTAGTTTACTTATCCATACTTCGGAAATTTAATAAAAAACGTTGTTCCAATTCCTTCTTCCGATTCGAACCAAATTTCGCTGTTCATCGATTTTACAATGTTCTTAACCATGGCTAAACCAAGTCCCATTCCACCTGTTTTGGTAGTAAAATTTGGCGAAAAAATCTTATGTTTTAAATCGTCAGAAATACCCACTCCATTATCTTTAATTGTCAATAAAAAAGACCCATCTATTTCCTTCAAAATTATTTGAATTTGTCCATCGCTTTTATCTCTAATTGCCTGAAAAGCATTTTTAATCAAATTATTAAACACTCTAATAAGTTGATTTTTATCGGCATTTACAAAGTGAAATTCCAAACCATCTGTTTCAAATAAAATTTGTTGATTATAGTCTCCAAATAAAGCAATAACCGACTTAATTGTTTCATCCAAATCTTCATTATTAAATTCGCCTTTAGGCATTTTAGCAAAATCCGAAAACGAAGTTGCAATTGCCGAAAGAGCATCAATTTGTTCAATTAGGGTTTGCGAGAAACGCTTTAATCTATCATCCCAATCCGTTTCTTTATTATCCCAGGCACGCTGTAAATACTGAATACTTAATTTCATCGGAGTAAGAGGATTTTTTATTTCGTGAGCAACCTGTTGTGCCATTTCTTGCCAAGCATAATCGCGCTCCGAACTTGCCAAAAGCTCTGCACTTTTATCCAGCTCTCCAACCATTCGATTATATTCGACAATTAAAGCTCCTAACTCGTCTTGCGAATTCCAGTTAATTTTTTCGTTTTTCCCTCCCAATTTAATCTTACCAATCTTGTTGCTCATCAGTTTTAACGGACGTGTAATATAGTTTGCAAAGAAAACAGTAATAGATATTGCAATGAGGGTTAGCAATACATACACGCTTAAAAAAGCGATTAAAAAGGAGGAAATTTCTCTATTCAAATCTTCCTGTTTTGCAAAATATGGCAAATTTATATAAGCCAATGTAACGCCTTTATTATTCCTAAAAGGCATGTATGATGATATATATTTTTGCTTCCCAATGGTTTCATCATGCATAAAAATTGTCTTTTTATACGCTCGTAATTCGTTAAATGCTTCTGCATTAATTTTTGATGAAATCAATCCTTGATGAAACATTTGAGGTCGCGAAGAGGAAATTAAACTTCCATACCTATCGAAAAGGTTTATATCAATAAAAAATTGACCAGATAACTTTTGAATTAAATCGTTAAAAAGTTCAATGTTTGACGAATTTATCTCTTTAACTTGATGAAATTGTTGCTCTAATTGAATCAAAATTGAATGTGACTTTTCGGTAACTATTTCCTGATTTTTAGTAACATTTAAACTCACAAAATACACAACCGTCATTACGCAAATTACTAAAAATGAGGATAATATAATTATAATCATAGTAAACTGTAATTTAGCCTGAAAATTTAATTTTGAAAAGCTAAATACCAGTGGTTGAACCGAAAACAATAAATATAAAAAGAAAACGATAAGACCATAAAAGATAATAAATAAAGATATCGGGACCAATTGTTCGAAAAAATATGGGATTTTTTTCCCAATTATAATGGTTTCTTTATCGTTTGCTTTAAAAATTAAATGCCTGTATCCATTATAGTTAAAAAACTTAGGTTCAGCTTTTTCGATATTATACGTGGATAAATTGGTGCTATAAAAAAACTTTCCATATTGGCTCACTAAATCGTCGTAAATATATCTAGCATAGGAGTAATTAGAGATATCGGGATTAATATTTGATCTTTTTTTATCAATCAATAATTCGGGGTATCCAATATCACTAATGTACGATTTTGAATCAAGTTCAATATAAATAGTGTAGTTTCGATTTAACGAATCCTCGCTTTGACGTGGTATTTTAACCATCGATAAATAACTTACAGTGCCTGGCTCATAGTTCATAAACCATATGTTTTCGTAGGTTTTAAACGAACCATAAGTGTTTATTTTTTTATTAAAAAACTGAGCACAATTTATCTCGTAATTATCTGGCTGAACAATAAGATTTTGATTTTCTGAACATATTGTAATTAAAATTTTATACCGATAAATAAAAGTGGATAAATGTTCTTTTAAAAGATACTCAATTATAGTCTGTTCGTTTTTATTCACATCTCGCAATAGACTACAAAAAGTTTTATCTTTCGGTATCTCCTGAATGACTTCCCTAAGCCTGTATTCAACAATCGGATCGTGTTCATTTGCAATTTTCATTGCTATAAGCATCCTATTGTCCTCTTCTTTAATGCCATTAAAATGGTTTATAGTTATGGACGTAAATGCCGAAGCATACAAAATAAACAATAGCAATATAATAGAACTTTTTTTCTTTTTATATGAAGAACTTATATAGTAAATTATAAACACAATACCTATCCCTAATATAGAAAACTCGATTTTTTTAAATTCTAAAAACGAGTATATTCCTATAATTAAAGCAATAATTGAAATGGCTATTTTAAAAACCATCTTGTTTTTAAACAGATTTTTAGCAACAATAAAAACCTTTAAAAATATCAAAAATAAACTACCTAATAAAGATGCAAAAACAAAAAACACTAAATAACTTAGCATCTGAAATTTAAAAATATTTTCGGTAGCTAGCTGAATATTGGTGTTTAGTATAACAGCATAAAATAACGAAACGATGGAGTTGAATATTAACGGTGTAGTTAACAATATTAATATTGCTATGAAAGTATTAAAAACCTTAGGATTAAACTTCAGAAAACGGTTAATTGGATAAATTTTGACTCGGAAAAATAAAATAAAAACAATAACAAAAAAACAAACAGAATTTAAAATTAAATCACCTAAGGAAGGTAAAAACTTTGATGATGCAAAATAATTTGGTCCAAATAGTTGACTATTGTAAATAAAATCGGGAATTGAAAAGTAAAATAATACAGCTCGAATAATTAAAATGCATAAAGACAATAAAATGTAAAACAGATATTTATTTGTTTTCGAAATACGTTTGTTTTTCAAATAATTATCCAAAGATAAAAGGATTAAAGCAAGGTTAATAAATAATAAAACGATATTAATTAAACTTCTTACATCGCTAATCGTCTGCGTTTCTTTATATACCGAAAATAAATAATTCCCTCCTTGCGATTTAATTGGATTTTCGCTTGGCGTAATGACAAGTTTTAAATTATCCGGAACATCAAAAGATTTATGAAATGTATTTGAAAGAAAAAGATTTTCATAGGGATATTTATTTTGAATTAAAAACAGACAAACAATATATGCATTTTTACTTTTTAAATACACATTTTTTTGACCATAAACACCATTTTTTAGCTCCCAAATTTCATTATTTAACTTGGCTGTATCCAAAATTTCGGATATGGGAACTAAATTTGATGACCAAAATTTTAATTGTCTATTCTCGAAATAATAAAAATAATAAGCCTGATCATTATAAAATTCCTGATTCTTAAATAAACTAAAACTTTTTTCAAAATTTTGTTTTAAGGTATTTGCTTGTAAATTTTCTAGAATTTTTTGTACTTGTCGTTCCTTATAAATAATTTTGTTTTCAACTTTGTTTCTAATATTTCCAATTTTATTTTGATTCTCATTTAATAATGAAACAGAAGACCAAGTAATAATTATTAAAAGAGTAGCAATTAAATATTGAATAGATTTATTTTTAATTTTCAAGAACATATATATCTGTTTTTCAGTGTTTTAAACAAGATAATCAATACCAGAGATTTTTTAATACTTTTTGAAATATTAATTAAACAAAATTTTTACAATACTAAATCGTTTTAGTTTAATTGTTTCTAATATTTCACTGATTATCAATTATTTATAAATCAAAAAATAATTTGATTTTTTATATAACAAAAATACTCGAAATAATATTTAAAATGATATTATAGCGAAAAAAAATTATATCTGGAGGTTTAGCCTGTCGAAACCTAAAATAAATAAATAAAAAACTTTTTGCATTGATTTCGACGGGCTCAATCAACAAACATCTGGCGGTTTAGCTTGTCGAAACCTAAAATAAATAAAAAAATAAACCTTTTACATTGATTTAGACGGGCTCAATCAACAATACCTGGCGGTTGAACTTGTCGAAACGTCTATAATATTGAGAAAAATTTTAGAAATATAAGCCAACCCCCATTTGCCAGTTTTTTTCTGGTTTATTGTAGTTAAATTGTTTTATTGCTGTTTATCAACAACTTATAAACCATGTTTCACGTGAAACATCATCTACCAAAACTTATTAACAATATCGAAACATCTGAAGGAGTAACTCCACTTATTCGTGATGCTTGTCCTATTGTTACTGGTTTAATTTGCGATAATTTCTCTCTTGCCTCCCAAGATAAAGACGTTAACCCAAAATAATCTAAATCATCAGGTATTTTAATATTATCAAACTTTAATATTTTTTCAGCTGTTTGCTTTTCCTTGTCAATATATGATTTATACTTAATTAATATTTCAGCTTCAATCTGCTCTGATTCATCAATATTGTTTTTTATTATGTATTGTTCAAGATATTCAATTTGAGAAATTAACAGCATAATACCAATTTGAGGCCGCATAATCAAATTTTTTAGTTTTGCTTTTTGACTAATTTCTGCAGTTTCGATAGAAATAAGAAATTCATTAATTTTATTAGGTTCTACGCTATGACTTTCAGTAAAAGCAATTAATTGTCTCACTCTATCGTATTTCTCTAAAACTTTTTTATATCGTTCTTCGGATATTAATCCTAGCTCAAATGCTTTCGGAGATAATCTTTCATCTGCATTATTTTGTCGCAAAAGAATTCTATATTCAGCCCTTGATGTAAACATTCTGTATGGCTCATCAACACCTTTGGTAACTATATCATCAATTAAAACTCCAATATATGCTTCTGCCCTGCTCAAAATAAATGGTGGTTTTTCATTACAATTCAAATGAGCATTAATTCCAGCAATTAATCCTTGGGCTGCTGCTTCCTCATACCCCGTAGTTCCATTTATTTGTCCAGCAAAAAATAAATTTTTAACTATCTTAGTCTCTAAAGTTTGTTTAAGCTGTGTTGGATTAAAATAATCGTATTCAATCGCATAACCTGGTTTCACTATTTCTGCATTCTCAAATCCAATAATTGTTCGCAATGCCTCTTGTTGAATCTCAATGGGTAAGGAGGATGAAAACCCATTTAAATAAAATTCGTTTGTATATCGTCCTTCTGGCTCAACAAATAATTGGTGGCGACTTCTATCCGAAAATCTTTCAATTTTATCTTCAATAGAAGGACAATAGCGTGGACCAACACCTTGAATTCTTCCAGAAAACATTGGTGAATCTGAAAATCCTTTTCGTAAAACATCGTGAACATCCTCAGAAGTATATGCTATCCAGCAACTTAACTGATTTTCAAGAGAAGGAGTCGCGGTAAATGAAAATTTTCCTGGTATCTCATCTCCTTTTTGTTCTTCTAATTTTGTAAAATCAATTGACCTTCCGTTTATTCGAACAGGAGTTCCGGTTTTTAATCTTTTAATTTCAAATCCAGAATTTAGCATATCTCCCGAAAGTTGTTCGCTCGACATCTCCCCTATTCTTCCGCCAATATAATTTGTTTTTCCAATATGAATTTTGCCTTTTAAAAATGTACCATTGGTTAATATAACAGCCTCAGACATTATTGAAATCCCTAATTGCGTTTTTACTCCTTTTACTTTATTATCTTCAATAATTAAAGAAGTAACATCATCTTGCCATAAATGCAAATTATTAGTTGTTTCTAAAACTTGTTTCCACTTTAGCGAAAACATTGCTTTATCAACTTGTGCTCGAGGACTCCACATCGCAGGACCTTTAGACCTATTCAACATTCGAAATTGAATCATTGTATTATCGGTTACAATTGCACTCATTCCTCCCAGTGCATCTATTTCGCACAATAATTGTCCCTTTGCAATTCCGCCCATGGCAGGATTACACGACATTTGAGCAATGGTATTCAAATTTTGAGTAATTAATAATGTTTTTGAACCAAGCTTTGCACTAACATGTGCGGCCTCACATCCAGCATGACCTGCTCCAACAATAATAATATCAAATTTTTCAAACATAATGTTCCTGTTCCACGTGAAACTAAAATAATAATAAACTGACTAATACCGTTTTAAAACAAATTAAGGGCTTCATCTTCTCTTTTTCTCATTGCTTTCTCTTGCTTAGGACTTTTATCTTCATATCCTAATAAATGCAACACACCATGAACCATTACTCGCTTAAGCTCATTTTCAAATTTATCAGAAAATTGTGACGAATTTTCTTTCACTCTATCTATACTTATAAAAATATCGCCCGATACAATATTATCTTCATTATAATTAAATGTTATAACATCTGTATAGTAATCGTGAGAAAGATAGGTTTTGTTTATTTCTAATAAAAAATCATCGGTACAAAAAATAATTGAAATATCTCCAATTGTTTTTTGTTCGTTTGAAATAATAGAAATCAACCATTGTTTGTATGACTTCTTGTTTTTTAAAAGAAACGGAATATTTTCGGAATGAAATGATATATTATTCGGCATTACGCTTTATAGCTTGTTTTGATTTTTGAAGTTTTGCATCCATCATCATACTACGGCGTTTTTCGTTTACTTTATACTGATCGCTATTTGACATTTCAAATTTCATCTCAATTGTTGAACCATTATTCAAAAAAATAACATTATCAGTAGTTAAACTTATAATTTCCAAACCTTTACCTGTTGGGTTATGCTCGAGTTTTTTAATTTCTTCCAAAAAATCGAATCCTGAACCTTCATCCGAAACAGAACAAGTAATAATACCATAGTCTAAATCAAATTCAACAGAAACAATTTTTTCTTTGTCTAATTTATTCCCATGAACGATAGCATTTTCAACAGACTCTTGAACAGCCATTGACAAACAACCAAAATAGGTGTCATTAAGTTGATATTCATCATTTATTTTTTCAACAATTTTCTCAATCTTTTGTAAAGATGACAATTCAGATGTTAATTCGATTTTCATGATGCCTTTTATTTGTTGTCCTCAAAATTAAGAAAATATTTCGAAACTTTTTCTCTATAGTAGTTTTTTAATTTGATAGGGTTCTGTTTTAACAATTCTTGTTGGTTTTTTTTATATAATTCAATGGTTTTTAAAAGATCTGCGTTTTTCGGAATCATATCCTTTCC
This sequence comes from Bacteroidales bacterium, assembly GCA_038210985.1. Taxonomy (GTDB): domain Bacteria; phylum Bacteroidota; class Bacteroidia; order Bacteroidales; family WCHB1-69; genus JAQUGA01. The sequence continues at coordinate 24,067 of JBBQWB010000014.1, read as the reverse complement.
TTCCTTTGATTCTCGCTTTTCTTCCTTCTCTCTCTCAATTTCTGCTTTTTCCGATTCCAGAAGTCTGGTTTCGATTTGTTGCAAACGATTTTCCGTATTTTTATTAATGTTTCTATTTACAATATCTTTTTCGTTTGAGTCCATGTCTTTAATAATCTTTTCTATTTTCCCATCTAACCCATTACCTTCTTGTTTTAAATCGTTCAAATAATCTTGCAACATTTTCCGAATTGCTTCTTGCTGAGCAGCCATTCGAGCTAATTCTTCACTCATTTGACTCCCCTGCCCTTTTTCAATCTTCTGACCAGCTTTTTTAATTTGATCATTTAATGATTCTTGCAGTTTTTTAATATCTGGTAATTTTGGCTGCGATTTTTTCTTTTTGCTATTTCCCTGGCTATTGCATTGATTATTCGACTTTTTCTTCTTTTTAGAAGATGAGCTTTCACTTTGTTTGCTTTTCATGTTTTTAAGCGACTCGGCTAACATTAAAGCTAGGTTATTTGTTGAAGTCATTATAAACTGCTGTCTTTTAGTCGATTCTCCTATTTTATTCTCGTTTAATATAACGGTGAGTCCGTCTAAATTTTGTTGAATTAAACTGAATTCTTTTAAAACAAAACTTTTAACTTCAGGTTGTCGCTTTGCTAAAGCAAAAAGGGTATCGCCAATAATTTTATATTGTTGTTCTAAGTTTTTTTGTTCTCGAATCAAATCGTTAAACTTTGGATCTAAAACTCTAATTTTCTGGATGCTCTTCATAAGCTCTTCCTGCGAAATACTTATTCGAATAAGGTTTTTTAGTAATTCTCGAACCGACTCAATATCTTCATCTAAATTTTCTTCTTCTATTTGTTCTTTATTTTCCTCTAATTTCTTTTGAAGCTCTTCCAAAGACTTTTCTGTTTTATTTTGTTTTTCTTTGGCTTGTGCTGATTTATTTTTTTCGACACTCTCTTGCGAATCCTTCATTTCAGAATTTATTTTTTCTTCGTCTTTTTGAGTATCTATTATAGTATTAGGTCGTTCAAGTTCTTTATTGATATCTTTTAACTTTTGAAGTTCTTTTTGGAACTCATTAAATTTCTGTTGAAGTTTTTGTTGTTCTTCCGATATTTTATCTTTCGTGTCTTTGGTAATTGGTTGTTTATTTAATTCAGCTTGTTTTTCATTTATTTCGTTTAATTTATCGAGTACATCCTTAAATTTATCATCAAATGCCTTTTGCTTAACATCTTCAAGGTTTTTGTCCATATTTTTTTTAAAAGATTCATTTTTTTGTTTAATCTGCTCAATTTGTTCTCTAATTTTATCTATCTTGTTTTCATTCAGCATTTTATCAAATTCATTCATTATGGATTCAATATCTTTTTTTAGCATTTCCTGTGAGTTTTTCTCAACTTGCTTTTGATTGTCGGTTTTATTTTCATTTTGCAAAGGATTTTTCATCTCTTTGTTTAAATTTTGAACCTTATTTTGCAATTCTTGATACTTCTTTTTTAAATCTTCAATCTTTTTCTGGGTTTTCCAATCTTTATTTAATTGTGTTTTAAGCAAATTTCTTAATTCTTCAAGCTGCTTATCCAATTGGTTCGATTGTTCGGAAATATCAGACATGCTATTAATTTGATTTTGTTGTTTTTGCTCCGACTCAATTTTCTTCTCTTCGTCTGTTTTAAAAACAAAAATATATTTTTGGGATATTCCTTTTTTCTTTCCTCTAATTCTATCATTATCAAACACTTCAGCATACATCTCTATTTTGCGGGGCAGTATATCCATGTAGTTGAGTAAATTTACAACTTCGCTTAAATTAAACATAGTAGGTTGCAAAAAGGAAGGAATGCTAATCGATTTGGTAGTACGTTTATCATTATCGGTTTCAAAAATATCGAGTATTATATTCGTTTTTGAAATTCCGTGATCGTCCGAAGCTTGTCCAATTAAATACAAAACATTTTCGTAGGTAGAATCTTGAATAACATTAAGGTAAACTATGGGAAATTCATCTTCGATTGCACGAACATCTAAGTATAAGCTATCCACAAAAGATGAATTTGAATTTCGAGAATAAATTGAAATCTTTTGGTTTTTAGTTGCTATTTGTTTAAACTTATAAACGTTATTATTTTTAGTTGTATTGCTCACATTTCCATCGGTTTCAACTTCAAATTTTTCGGTATTTTCTGATAAAAATTCGAATGATAATAAAGTTCCAACCGGTACACTTATCAAATTTAAATTTTCAAAAACTTCATTTTCACGATTTAAGTATGCTGGATAATTTGCTGCAATTTTATAATGAAGAATTCGAGCTTTATCTATTACTTTTAATGTATAATTACTCGAAATAAAATCTTCTGTCTCAATGGTAAAAAGAGTAGTATTTTTAACATTGGAAAATTGATACGAAAATAAATTAGATTTTTCCTTTTTAAGCTTGCTTTTTATACCATATATATTAATGTATAATTCGGAGGGATAATTTTCTCCTGTTAATTCAACTTTTAGCTCAAAATTTTCGTTTTTATAGCAGTTAAGTGTATCATTTAATATAATGATAGAATAGGGAATAGGTTTTTGATATTGGGTAGTTACATCCAGTGTGCGTTTTATCGCATTTTGGTATTTATTTGATATAAAAGGGATTAGTAATATACTTAGAGATAAAATCAGAAATAATATTGCCCATTTTCTACTTTTATTAATCCCTTTTTTAAATTCATTATTTTCAATTACCTCTTCAACTCTATCTTTTCTTTCTATAATTGCAATATCTATTAATTCGGCAGAAAAATAGGTTTGCTTTTTTAAATCAATAAGTTGAAACGTATTTTTAATAATCTCAAACAGTTTAAACTGTTTAATAAGAGACTTTTTGTTTGTATTATATATTTTTTTGTTTGTATAGAATCGGTATCTTTCAATAAAATAAAATAAACTGCTACTAAAAAAAAATATAATAAAACTTATTTTTAGAACAGGAGCTAAAAATAGAAAAAGTTCGAGGTTGATTATTACAAAAAAGATAAAGATAAAAAAAGTAAAACCTTTTATTACGTCCATAATAAAAGGCTGTTTACGAACTTTTTTCTCAATTTTGTAAAAGTCGCTTAATATTTTATTTGTTTTCACTATAATTTTAAACGATTATTAATGTATTTATTAGTTTTAATATGATACTTTTTGTTTTTATTAACCAGTAACAAAATTCTCTCTGTTATACTTTTTTCTTTTTTAAAATTCTGATTTAAAAGAAATTCCGACATTTTAATATTTACAGGACAAATTTGTTCGCAAGCCTTACAGTTTGTACACAATTTTTCGGTAACACTTCCTTTTTCTTCAAATTGACGATTTATATCTTGAATAGGATAAAAATCGGGAATTATATTATTTATTGGACAAACTGATTTACATAAAGAACAATCTATGCAGTAAAATAGTTTTCTTAATTTAGTGTCTTTTAATATTTTTAAATCTTTTGCTTCTATTGAAAAAAATAAAGTAAGCTTAGTTTTAATAGTATTCAAATTAACTATTTGAAAATTAGTAGGATAATCATTAAATAAACAAAGTTCGTAATAATCGTTAATAGATGTTAGAATATTTTTTGGTGTTATAACAATTGATTTTTCAAAATTTTCAAAGGTATCGTTAAAATATAAAATTAAATTTCCTTCAATTATATAAAAAATACGTTTTTCTTTGATTTTCAATGAATTATTTGGTACATTATGATTTAACCATTGCAAATGATGACCGCTATTACGAACATTTTTATCTAAGTCGAGTAAAATTTCGTCTAGATTATTAATAATCTTCTTTTTAGAAGTTAATAAAATACTATTCATTTTCTATTTTTTTAATACGATTTTCGTGTCTTCCACCTTCAAACTTTGTATTCAAAAAAACATCTACAATTTTTTCGGTTTCCATTATGTTTAAGTATCTTCCTGGTAAACAAAGAATATTAGCATTGTTATGGGCACGAGCCATTTTTGCAATTTCATCGTTCCAACACAATGCAGCTCTAATATTTTTATGTTTATTTGCTGTCATACAAATGCCATTTCCCGAACCACATATTAATATACCTAAATTACTATTGTTTTCACTCACCGATTGAGCAACTTTATGAGAAAAATCAGGGTAATCAACACTTTCGTAAGAAAAAGTACCAAAATCTTCTAATGGTATATTTTTATTTTTCAAGTAATTTTTCAAATATTCCTTGATGGTAAAACCAGCATGATCACAACCAATTTTTACATTCATATTTTTTTTCTACAAAAGTAGTTTTTTATCGTCAATTTTGGTTAATATGTTGTCAATAATGTGTCGATAAGTAATGATAACATTTAATAAAACTACTCTTTTATATTTTTTGTACTTTTATTGTTGATAAAGGACTACTTGTAAACAAAATATCCAACCTAAATTTGAAACAAAGTTATCAAATTGTAGTATAAAAACTGCTTATGAACAAATGTTGAATTAATTAGATAAATTTATGTTTTAGAGTATGTTGCAATTATAAACATTGTTCAAAGTTTGTTGAAAAGAGATAATTTATTTAAAATACAAATTAATTTTAGTAATTTTATTCACGTATTAACAGCCTATCATTATTATTAATAATTTTTTAAAATGAAAATTAATATATTATATAAAGAAATTGAATTGTTGAAAAGAGATAAAAATGCAATAATATTATCTCACTATTATACTTTACCAGAAATTCAAGAAATATCTGATTTTGTGGGAGATAGCTTAGCATTAGCTCACTTCGCTCAAAACACCAATGCAAATATAATTATTTTTGCGGGCGTAAATTTTATGGCCGAAACAGCAAAAATATTAAACCCTAACAAAAAAGTTTTAGTGCCTGATATTGAATCTGGGTGTTCACTTGCCGATTCGTGTCCTGCCGAAAAGTTTGAAGATTTTTTGAAAAATTATCCCAATTATAAAGTTATTTCATATATAAATTGTTCGGCCGAAGTTAAAGCAATGTCCACTATAATATGTACTTCGAGCAATGCAGTTGATATTGTAGAATCGTTTGAAAAAGAAGAAAAAATAATATTTGCACCGGATAAAAATTTAGGAGGCTACATTAATAGTATTACTGGTCGAAATATGATTTTGTGGGATGGATCTTGTCACGTGCACAATCAATTAAAAGTAGAAAATTTAATAGAACTCAAGAAAATAAATCCTGATGCAAAAATTATTGCTCATCCCGAATGTAAAGATATTATTCTTCAACTGGCTGATTTTATCGGTTCTACAAAAGCTATGTTAGATTTTACAATGAAGGATTCAAATAAAAAATATATAGTTGCTACGGAAACTGGAATTATATATCAAATGAAAAAAATGTCACCACAAAAGGAATTTATAGTTTTACCTTCCGAAAGGAATTGCGATTGTAATAATTGTCCTTATATGAAATTAAATACTCTAGAAAAATTAAGGAATTGTTTAAAAAATGAAACAAATGAACTAACTTTAGAGTATGAACTAATTGAAAGAGCAAAACTACCATTACTAAGAATGTTAAATTTGAAAAAGTAATATTAGTTTAAGGGTTTTATTATTAATATATATAATTGATTATGAAGAATTTACTTTTAATAATTGGATTTAATTTTTTAATATTCAATTGTACATTTTCACAAAAGACTAATCCAAATGGATATAATATTTTTTATCATACCAATGGAGTAAAATCTAGTGAAGGCAATATGGTAAAAGGTGAACCCGATGGATATTGGAAAAATTATAATGAAAAAGGAATATTAGTATCTGAAGGAAACCGAAAAAACTCTTTGCTTGATAGTACGTGGAGTTTTTATTTGCCTGATGGTAAACTATATATGACAATTAATTATAAAAATGGCAAAAAAGAAGGATTAAAAACCACATTTGAAAAAGATGTCATAATTGTTGAAAACTACAAAAATGATTTAAAAGAAGAATTTGAATATCATTTTAATAAAAACGGAAAAATAGTTAAGCAGATTCCTTTTGCAAATGGAGTAGAAGAAGGTATTGCAAAAGAGTTTGATAACGAAGGAGTTATTATAGCTTTAATTACATATAAAATTGGTTATATTTTAAATCGTGAATTTATAAATAGAAAAGATAAAAGCGGATTAAAACAAGGAACTTGGAAAATATTTTACGAAAATGATATATTAAAAGAAGAAGGTTTTTATTTGAATGGCAAAAAAGATGGATTTTTTAAATATTTCGATAAAGAAGGAAGTTTAGAAAAATTAGAAAAGTATATAAATGGAAATATTGTTGAAGGAGCTGAAGAAACAAGAATTTTAGAAACTCGTGTGGATTATTATAAAGATGGTAAACAAAAAGTTATTCAAACGTATTTAAACAATAAACCTCATGGAATCCGGCGTGAATATTCGGATGAAGGAAAAGTAGTTCAATCTTATTTATTTAATGAAGGGGAACTAATAGGAATAGGGATAATTGATGAAAATGGAAAAAAACAGGGACCTTGGCAAGAATTATATTCTCAAGGAAAAATAAAAGCTGAGGGAACTTATTTAGATTCAAAAACAATTAACGATTGGAAATATTATTTTCCTAATGGAAAATTAGAAATGACCGGTTCATATAATATTAAAGGTCAAAAAATTGGACAATGGCTGTGGTTATACGAAAATGGTAAAACACTTAGAGATGAAAATTATATGAATGGAAAATTAGAAGGTAGTTATGCCGAATACGATGAAAGTGGAAATATTATTAGTAAAGGCGAATTTTATGACGATAAAGAAGAAGGAAAATGGATAACTCATTATGGCGATTTTATAGAACAGGGATCATTTAAAGAAGGCTTACGAGATGGCGAATGGAAGGGAACTTACGATAATGGCAATAAAGCGTATGAAGTAATTTTTCATGATGATAATCCCGATGGAAATTATAAGTCGTTTTGGCCCAATGGAAAACTAAAGGAATCGGGAATATTTATTTTAGGTCGCAAACATGGATTATGGCAAAAATACGATGAAAATGGAATTTTATATTTAACCATTACTTATCGTAAAGGCGTTGAAATGAAATACGACGGTGCAAAAATAAAACCTGAATTACCCGAAACTATTTCGGATTAAATATCTTATAATCTGAATGTTATAGTAAAATAACAATAAAAGATTAAAATAAAAAAATGCTCTATTCAGAGCATTTTTTTTAACTAACTGAATAATATTGACTTATGTTTTTGTTTCACGTGGAACAAATTAAAGTAGCTCATTTGCCAAATTTGCTAATTCGCTTCGTTCGCCTTTTAATAATTTAATATGAGCATATAAAGAGTGTTGTTTTATGCGGTCGATTAGATAAGAAAGCCCATTGCTTTGGGCGTCAAGATAAGGAGTATCAATTTGGAAAATATCGCCAGTAAAAATTATTTTAGTGTTTTCACCAGCTCTTGTAATAATTGTTTTTACTTCGTGAGGAGTAAGATTTTGAGCCTCGTCAACTATAAAACAAATATCCGATAAACTTCGACCACGAATGTATGCAAGTGGTTGAATAACAAGTTTTTCGCTTTCTAAATCTTCGCTTATTGAATTATATTCCTTGTCTTTTTCGGAATACATATTGCGAATAAATTTCAAATTATCAAAAAGTGGTTCCATGTATGGATTTAATTTTGATTTAATATCGCCAGGTAAAAATCCAATATCTTTATTGCTCAAGGGAACAATAGGGCGTGCTAAAAAAATTTGTTTATACAAACGTTTTTGTTCTAAAGCTCCAGCTAAAGCCAATAATGTTTTACCTGTTCCGGCAACGCCTTGTAATGTAACCAATTTGATATTAGGATTCATAATAGCATGAAGTGCAAATACTTGCTCGGCATTTCGAGGATTAATTCGGTAAGCAGGACGCTTTTCAACTTTTTCTAAAAGCTGGGTAATAGGATTATAATATGCTAAAACAGAGCTACTTCCATTTTTAAGAATATAATAATGGTTAGGAATAGGTTCATTAATTCCAAGTAGGACAGGATCCACTTGCAATTTTTCGTGAAGCATCGAAATATCTTCTTTTTCTAGTCCTTTTGTTTCACTAACGCCTGAATAAAGAGTTTCAATGTTTTTAATTTTACCAGTTTCGTAATCTTCGGCTTGCATGTTTAACGATTTAGCCTTAATTCGCAAGTTTATATCCTTGCTAACAAGCACAACTTGTCGTTTTGGATACATTTCACTCAATAAGGTAACCGCATTTAAAATTCGATGATCGGGTTTATCTTCCCCAAAAACTAGGCAAGCATCCATCGAAATATTTTTATCTACAAAAACAACTTTAAATGAACCAAGATAATTTTCACCCAAAGGAATCCAGTCTTGCAAACTGCTGTTAATCGACAAATTATCAATTATTCTTATAAATTCTCTAGCTTCATAGTTTTTAGTGTCGTTGCCTTTTTTAAATTGATCTAATTCCTCCAAAACAGTAATTGGTATAGCCACATCATGCTCGGCAAAACTATAAATAGATGCATGGTTATATATAATAACAGATGTATCTAATACAAAGATTTTTTTAAGGTCTTTTTTCATATTTCATATTTAAGTCTAAAATTAAAGCTATACAAGCAATATAATAGTAATATAAAAAACAATTATCCACAAAGTTTTGTTTATTTCTATTTAAAAGTCTTAGATATATGAGGTTTTTCATAATACTATTTGGATATCAGTAGTTTACAAAATAAGACGTGCAACAAATTACATATTATAACGTATAATTAACTTTAGTAACCATTACCTAATGAAATGATAAAAACGATCCACAATATAAATGTTTTTTTACCTTCATTTAGATTATTGAAATTCATTAATTCTAGGCTTTTTATATTTCCAATATTATTGGTTTTCACTTTTTTAATGATAGCTGAAAACAATGTATTATCACAAAACGATTGGAAAAAAGAGAGAATAAAATGTCCAGTTTGTGGTGCCGAAAATACATTTTATGTTCCTCAACAATATAAACCTTCGTTAAACGATGATGTTTTATTTCAATATGTTTTATTTCCTTACTCCGAATATCAGTCTATATATAGTTGTAGCAACTGCAAATACACAGCACTTATTGACGATTTTTATAGCCTAGATACAGCCTATAAAAATAAAATTTCTCAAATTTCATACACTGGTTTTGCATTAGGTAAGATTAAAAACTATTTGAATATAAACATTACAGAGCGCTTAATGATGGCTGAATTGACATATCAAAGTATGAATAAAGACGATGAATTTTGGTGTATGTTTTATCGCATTTGTGCATATCATTTTGACAAAGAGGATTTTCATAACGATACTCAAATTTACCGACAAAAAGCATTGGATTTATCTTTAAAAATGCTACAAAATCCATATTATTCGGAAGGTAGAGAAAAAGAATTCATGTTTATTGCTGGCTCGATGTTCGATAAATTAGGCAATGTGGATTCTGCATATTTTTATATCCGCGAAGCATCGTTAAGAAACTATGCTGGAAATGCTCGGAAAAAAGAAAATGTAACATCCAAAGAGCGATTACTTACTCAAATTATTGTGAAATATTCGGCATTGTTAAGAAAAGACAAATTGAATAAAATTTCAAAGAAGTAGTTCCAATTTATTTTAGAAATACTTTAAAATACTCAAAATTAAACATTGTTTAATTTTATTTTCGTATTAAATTGATAGATAAATAATTGAGTTTAAGCAGAAAATTAAAGGTTTTTGTATAAAAACCGCTTGTTTTGTCGTTAAAAATTATAAATTTGTTGCAAATACCAAATTATAAATTTTAAAACACTTATTATGAAACGTTTTTTCTTATCCTTTTTAATGTTGCTTGTATTAGGAAGTACAACATTTACTTATGGAACCAATCCACCCGATGAGGGCATGTGGTTGCCAATGTTGGTTAATAAATTAAATTATGCCGACATGAAAAAATACGGACTAAAATTAACTCCAGAAGAGTTATATAACATAAATCGTCCGAGTTTAAAAGATGCAATTGTTCAACTTGGTGGATTTTGTACTGCTGAAATTATTTCAAAAGAAGGTTTAATGTTAACAAATCACCACTGTGGTTATGGAGCAATTCAGGCAGCAAGTAGTGTTCAAAACGATTATTTAACCCATGGATTTTGGGCATACAATAAAAAAGAAGAAATTAAAACCGACATTACGGCTACTTTTTTAGTTAGAATGGATGATGTAACAACCAAAGTATTAGAAGGAATAACAAATTCAACCCCAGCTTCAGATCGTTCATCCAAAATAAAATCTGTGATTGGTAAATTAAAAAAAGAATATGCGGAAAAAGGAAAATATACTGTTGAAGTAAAAGATTTTTACGAAGGCAACGAATATTATATGTTTATTTACGAAACTTACAAAGACGTTCGCTTAGTTGGAGCACCTCCATCCGCTGTTGGAAAATTTGGTGGAGACACCGATAACTGGATGTGGCCTCGTCATACTGGAGATTTCAGTATTTTACGAGTTTATACAGCTCCAGATGGATCGCCTGCTGAATTTAGTGAAAACAATATTCCACTTGTTCCAAAACATTATTTACCAATAAATATTAAAGGAGTTGAGAAAAATGATTTTGTAATGATTTGGGGTTATCCAGGAAATACGGACAGATATTTATCCTCTTGGGGTGTTCAAGAAGTATTAGATCAAACTGCACCAACTATTATTACAGTACGTGATAAAAAATTAGAAATTATGAGAAAGAATATGGATGCCAGCGATGCCGTTCGTATTCAATATGCAGCTAAATATGCTCAAACAGCCAACTATTGGAAATATTACATAGGACAAAGTAAAGGTCTTAAAGCCTTAAATGTGGTTGGGAAAAAACAAAAAATAGAACAAGATTTTCAAAATTGGGTAAATGCAGATCCTAACCGAGTAGAAGTTTATGGAAATGTATTAAAAGATATTGAAGCTGGTTTTAAAGAATCGGTGGATAAACTTGTTCAAAAACGTTTATGGTATTTCCAAGAAACATTTATGGGTGCCGAAGCTTTATGGTTTGTTTGGAAACTACAAACACTTCCAGCTGTATTAAAGAAAAAAGATGCTAAATCGAGTGATTTTGATTCATTCAGAGAATTAGCAAAAGAACAGTTTAAAGATTATAACACCGAATTAGATAAAGAAATGTTTGCTGCTTTAATGGAGATGTATTATAAAAATATTCCAGTTGAGTATCATCCTTCAATTTTTGCCGAATTACATAAAACATTTAAAGGAGATTTTAATAAAATGGCAAATGAAATATATTCAAAATCATTTTTAGTGTCTGCTGATAAATTTGAAAAATTTCTACAAAAACCTTCCGAAAAAGTATGGACTAGCGATTGGCTTGTTCGCATTTCTCAATCGATGATAGAATCGTATTTTACACTTCAAAGTGAAATGAGTGCAATTGATTCAAAATTAAATGTTGCTAAACGTTTATTTGTAGATGGAATTCGCAAAGCATATCCAGACAAAGTTTTTTCAGCGGATGCAAACTTTACGATGAGAATGACTTATGGAAAAGTACTAGACTATATTCCTGCAGATGCTATTCATTATGATTTTTATACAACTACTCGAGGAATTTTAGAAAAAGAAGACCCTAAAAACGATGAATTTATTGTTCCTTCGAAACTTAAAGATTTAATTTTGAAAAAAGATTTTGGTCGCTATGGTAAAAACAATGTATTACCAGTATGTTTTATTGCTAATACGGATATTACTGGAGGAAACTCAGGTAGTCCAATGATTAACGCCGAAGGTCATTTAGTTGGTTGTGCGTTTGATGGAAATTGGGAAGCAATGAGTGGAGATATAGCTTTTGAACCCGAGCTTCAAAGAACAATTGGTGTGGATATTCGCTACGTATTATTTATTATAGATAAATATGCAAATGCTGAAAATTTGATTAAAGAAATGACTATTATAGAATAATAACTTTAATATTATAGTAAAAGCAAGCCAAACGGCTTGCTTTTTTTTTCAATAGTATGAAAATCAATACAATAAATTGTTGATAATTAAAACTGCTATTTTTTCGAATTCATAAATAAAATCTAAGTACTTTTGAAACTCCATAATAAAAAAGAAGAATGGACGAAAAAACAGGAAAAAAAACAAAAACAAGCCCTAATTCTCAATTAGATTTGAGTTCGTTTGGTAAAATACCACCACAGGCTCTGGACTTAGAAGAAGCGGTGCTTGGTGCTTTAATGCTCGAGGAAAATGCACTTACAGCAACCATCGATATGCTGAAAGAAGATATGTTTTATAAAGAATCGCATCGTCGAATATTTTTAGCCATCCGAACCTTGTTTCAAACTTCCGAACCAGTAGATATTTTAACGGTAACCAATCAGTTAAAAAAACAAGGAGATTTAGAATTAATTGGCGGCCCATATTATATTGCGTCCTTAACAAATCGAATTAGTTCATCGGCAAATATAGAGTTTCATTGTCGGATAATTATCGAAAAATATATTCAACGTGAATTAATAAGAATTTCAAATGAAGTTATTACAAACGCTTACCAAGATACTTCCGATGCATTAAAGTTATTAGATAAAGCTGGTCAGGATTTATTTCAAATAGCCGAGAATAACTTTCGAAAAACTCATTCCGATATGAAATCATTGGTTTATCAAGCCATGACAGAAATTGGTAATGCACGAAATCATGAGGAATCAATTCGGGGAGTTCCATCAGGCTTTACCGAATTAGATCGACTTACTGCTGGTTGGCAAAAATCCGATTTAATAATTTTAGCTGCCCGTCCGGGTATGGGAAAAACGGCATTTGTTCTTTCGATGGCTCGAAATATGGCGGTTAAATTTAAACGACCAATAGCTTTTTTCTCGCTCGAAATGTCTGCACTTCAACTTACTACTCGTTTGATAGCAGCGGAAAGTGAAATTACAAACGACAAACTAAAAACAGGAAAACTGGATGAACATGAATGGAAAATTTTGTCGGAAAGAATAGAACCATTAATGGAAGCTACTATCTTAATAGACGATACTCCTGCTTTACCAGTTTTTGATTTACGAGCAAAATGCCGACGATTTAAACAGCAATACGACATACAATGTGTAATTATTGATTACCTGCAACTTATGTCGGCTCAAATTGACGATAAAGATAAAGGAAAAGGGAACAGGGAACAGGAAATAAGCATCATTTCGCGATCGCTAAAAAATTTAGCAAAAGAATTAAATATTCCGGTTATTGCACTTTCGCAATTAAATCGTGGTGTGGAAACCAGAACAGGCTCAAAACGACCACAATTAGCCGATTTACGCGAATCGGGAGCAATCGAACAAGATGCAGACATGGTTTTGTTTATCTATCGCCCCGAGTATTATAAACTGGATACATTTGCCGATAACACTCCTTCGGCTGGTTTAGCCGAAATTATTATTGCAAAGCACCGAAATGGAGCCTTGGGCGAAGTTCAACTCCGTTTTATCGATTATTTAGCTAAATTTGAAGACAAAGAAAGTTATGATTCAACAACTTATGTTCAGAGCATTCAAGCAAATACATCTTTTGACGGAGGAACAGTTACCTTTCAATCAAAAATGAATGACGATAACGATGACCAAGTGGATGAATTTTAATCTTTTAAGATTTATTTTTGAACAAAAGAGTTTAAAAATTCATTTATTAGGAATATTAACAAACGAATGATGAAGTATTATACTAAATTTTATTCTTTTTATAAAGCAAGTCTCATTTTTGGAATATTTTTATTTTTATTCTTAGGTCGTACTATGGGTTCATATATATTTATACCCATGGATGATACTCAAAAAAATCATTTAAAGTCATACGGAATTACTTATTGGACATTGGAACGCGAAGTTGAAGTTAAATGGCTTTTGAATTATAGAGGCGGAAGTTTTTTAATTGAATATCATGCAGAAATAGAAAAAGAATGTAAAATCAGAGAAGTTTCATTTCAAGTTATTGCCGATGTTCAAGCAATGTCTATTCTTACTCAAATTGAATCCAACGAATCAAATACGTCTGCTATTAAACTTGTTAAAGCTCCAAAAATTGTGGTTTATTCGCCCAAAAATAAATTACCATGGGACGATGCCGTTACCTTGGTTCTTACATATGCCGAAATTCCGTATGATTTAATTTATGATGAAGAGGTTTTAAATGGAGTTTTACCAACCTACGACTGGTTGCATTTGCACCATGAAGATTTTACAGGACAATACGGAAAATTTTGGGCTAATTATCGCGGAACTGCTTGGTATCAAGAAGATGTTAAGTCAAATGAAGAAGTTGCACGAAAGTTTGGATTTGCAAAAGTTTCGCAATTAAAACTAGCAGTTGCAAAAAAAATCAGAGATTTTGTAGCAGGAGGAGGATATCTTTTTGCAATGTGTTCGGCGTCCGACAGTTACGACATTGCTCTGGCTGCCGAAAATACCGACATTTGCGATGTGCCATTTGATGGAGACCCAATGGACCCCAATGCACAATCGAAACTGGATTATAGTAAAACATTCGCGTTTACAAATTTTAAAATAGTTACAAATCCATACGAATATGCTAAATCGGATATTGATGTGGATCCAAGGGTTCATTTAAACAATAAAAACAACGATTATTTTACTCTTTTTGAATTTTCGGCAAAGTGGGACCCAATTCCAACCATGCTTACCCAAAATCATGAACGAGTAATTAAAGGTTTTATGGGACAAACCACTGCGTTTGCAAAAGATAAAATTAAACCCGAAATTATTATCTTAGGCGAAAGCCCTCAGTTTGGAGAGGTAAGATATTTACATGGTGAGTATGGAAAGGGAACATTTACCTTTTATGCTGGTCATGATCCTGAGGATTATCAACATTATGTTGGTGATCCAACTACCGATTTAAACCTTCATCCAAATTCAACGGGTTTTCGTTTAATTTTAAACAATGTACTATTTCCAGCTGCAAAAAAACAAAAACAAAAAACTTAATCTCTAATATATTTCAAAACATAAAAAACATAAATGAATAAAAAATCACTTTTAACGAGCATACTCTTAGTAGTGTTCTTTATGAATCTAACGAGTATTTTTTCTCAAAATGAAAAATATTGGGTATTTTTTTCCGATAAAAAAGGAGTTCAATTTGACCCAATTAGCTATTTTGATGCAAAAACTATTGAGCACAGACTAATGCAAAATATTCCAATAAACGATATTAGTGATTACCCAGTTCGTGAGGACTATATAAATACTGTTAGCGAGCAAGTAATTTCAGTGGGTTATGCTAGTCGTTGGTTTAATGCATTATCGGTTACTGCAACCGAAGAGCAAATAAAAATTTTAAACAAACTTCCTTTTGTCATTGGTGTTCAAAAACAAACCATTAAAATTAATTTGTGTGAATATGAAAATTTACCAAAAGCTAAATTTGAAGATAATGAATTAGCAATAAAACAATTGCAATTAATGCAAGCAGAATATTTTAAAAAGGCTGGTATTACTGGAAAAGGAATTAGAATTGCAATTTTTGACGGTGGATTTCCAGAAGTAGATAAACATGATGCATTTGCTCATGTTCGTAAGGCAAATAGAATTATAAAAACGTGGGATTTTTGTAAAAACAAGGAATTTGTTTATTCTTATAATTCTCATGGATTGTCAACAATGTCGAATATTTGCGGAATTTATGAAGGAATTCCTTTGGGTTTAGCAACCGAATCGGAGTTTTTATTAGCTAGAACAGAAGTAAATACAGAGCCTTTTGCCGAAGAAGAATATTGGTTAGCAGCGGTAGAATGGGCAGATAAAAACGGAGCTCAAATTATAAGTAGTTCATTGGGTTATACAAGCGATAGATATTTTCCCGAACAAATGAACGGAAAAAAAAGCTTGGTAGTTCGAGCTGCAAACATGGCTGCATCTAAAGGAATTGTTGTGGTAAATGCAATGGGTAACGATGGCGATAATTCGTGGAAAGCTGTTGGAACACCAGCCGATGCCGATAGTATAATTTCTGTTGGTGGAATTGATCCTTATACCGAATATAGAATTTCGTTTAGTTCGTATGGACCAACTTTTGACGGAAGAATGAAACCGAATGTTACAAATTCGGGACATGCTCAGGTTGCCGAAAAAGGTAACAAAACAGGTGGTGCATTCGGAACATCTTTTGCAACACCACTTACCAGCGGATTTGTAGCATGTGCTATGCAAATGATGCCAGGTAAAAAAACAATGGAAATGATACATTTAATTGAGCAGTCGGGAAATCTTTATCCATATTACGATTACGCTCATGGGTTTGGTGTGCCTCAAGCTTCTTTTTTTACTAAAACTCCTATCGAAAAAGCAAAACCAAGTTTTGATTTTAAAGTAGATAGCGACTCATTAATAATTGAAACCCTTAAAACTACAACAGAATTAGATACAACTTCTTTAAATGAATCCGTAACAAGCCATTATCTTTATTATCACATCGTATTACCAGATGGTAAATTATTTAGATATGGGTTAATTTCAGTTTCAGAAAATATTCCTCTAAAATTAGCCATTAATGATTTGCCCGAGAAATGTACGGTTAGAGTTTTATATCAAAAATATATTAAAGAGTGGAAACGATAAATTGTAAAAAAACGAAAAAAAAATACAAATGAAAAATTTAAAATCAATAATTATTATAGTTGTCCTTTTATTTGTTGGGCTAACTTACGTAAAAAGTCAAACGGTTTTGGTTGATGAAAAGCCTTCTGAACTATATAAAGTTTCGAAATGGGGCAAAAACAGAACTAATTATATGCATTTCTACATGGGACTTGGAAGCGTGGTTAGTCAGCCCGAAGGGAGAGCTTTTGAAATTACTCCGGGTTTATCTTATCAAGGTAAATTTGGCTTAAGATATAAACTGCGTTTTTGTAATTTTTATGCCTGGGGACTTGATCTATCTATTTCTGGCAATCGTAATTTAATAAAACAAAATACGAAGAATTTTTTTCCAGATACATTAATACATAAAAAAGAGGTTTTTAGCTTTCAAACCTTGGGTTTAGAATATTTTAATCGTTTTAATTTTGGCAAAAGAGGCAACCAAGTTGGTAAATTTTTAGATTTAGGAGTATGGGGAAATTGGTTATATGTACC
This sequence comes from Bacteroidales bacterium, assembly GCA_038210985.1. Taxonomy (GTDB): domain Bacteria; phylum Bacteroidota; class Bacteroidia; order Bacteroidales; family WCHB1-69; genus JAQUGA01. Next base: position 6,858 of record JBBQWB010000014.1, on the reverse strand, counting down.
TAAACAAGTTTTTTGGGATGAACATTCTAATCTTATTAATGGAGCCTCTAAATCTAAAACCGAACTTTGGGATTTGAATTACACCACCGATTTTCATTGGGGAGTTAGTGCTCGTTTAGGGATAAATCGTTGGGTTTTATATGGAACCTATCGCATGTCGGATATTTTTAATTCAAAATTCCATAATTCTTCAATATCGGTTGAGCCATCGCGCTTGATTGTAGGATTGGAAGTCGGATTCTTTTAAACTCCGCTTTGGCGAAGTCTGAGACTTCGCCAAAGCTGTGCGAAGTCTCAGACCAAAGCTGTGCGAAGTCTCAGACTTCGCACAGCACCTGAGACTTCGCACAACTCCGCATTATAAAACAAACAATCCGCCAACATCTGTTAAAGACGAATCGGAAAGTTCTAAAATAGTATAATCTAAATCAAAAAATATTGATTTTAATCTTTCTCCATCTTTTAAAAAACGCAAATTTCCAGCAATAATAATTGAGTTTGTTTTTTCGTCCACTCCAAAGCAACCGCCAAGTAAACCATTTTTATAACCGTCAAGACGGATTGTTTCTGATGAATAAAAATGAACGCTAACTCCATTTTTTCTTAGTGTCTTTTCAATTCCTGGGTCAGAAGTAATGAATACATCATTTTTCAATGTTAAAGTACTACATCTACAAAATCCTTGATTTACATGAATTATTTTATGGTTTGGTAACATTTTGAGGATTGTTTGCTCGCAAATTTTTGTATTACAAAGCACATATTTTTCACTAACAGAAACATTGTATGAGGCAATTTTAGAATATGAAAATTCAACTGGATTTTCGCCAAATTTCCAGTTTATATTTTTATTATTGAACACATCTATATAAACGCTTGGAATATTTGGAGCAATAATGTATATTTCAGATAGTTTTGCAATAAAAATATCGGGATGTCCATCTAAATTGGCTTCAACTAGACCTTTTGCCGAAAAAGAAACAACTTCGTATTGTTCCGATAGTTTTTCTTTCATCTCACTTGGAATTCGATAATCACAAATAACAGAGGTCATGTTTTACAGGATATTAATTGTGAATTTATCCGGATAAATATTTTCATCGCTTACAAAAACGACTTTATCAAATTGGTTTTTCAACCAATTTCGGTTTGATCCACCATACCCAATAGCATAATTAATATCTTTTGGATGAACCAGAATTTTAATTTGTTTATTAGAATTATTTAAAAGTGCTTTTTGTATGCGTTGTTTCCAAATTTCGGACAAAACTAATTCGTGAAACGAGGGATGATAAGGACCTGCAATTAAATCTTTTCCTTCTGCATAGGCTTCGGATGGATGCAAGCCAACTTTTAAAATTTTTACATTATTTTGATTAAATAAAAGCACTATTGGCGCCACTTGCAAAATGGCTTCTTCGATTGATAGAGGAGTGTATAATCCCTTATGATATAGCGATTCGAGTTCTGTGTTTTTAATAACTAAAACTGGATAAATTCGAGTTTCTTTTGCTCCAAGTTCGATAATTTTCTTGGCTGTAAACAAACTTTTTTTGGCATTATCTAAAGGTAAGCCAACCATTGTTTGCATGCCCAGAGTGAAACCGTATTGTAAAATTAATTTGGTTGCATTTTCTGAGTCTTGAGCAGAATGACCGCGACCTGATGCCGTTAAAACTTCGTCGTCCATTGATTGGACTCCAATTTCGATGGTTTTTACCGAGAAATTGGAGATATTGTCTAAATTTTCGGCAGTAATGGTATCGGGACGTGTAGAAAACCTTATGGAAGAAACTTTTTTTTGCTTTACAAACTCTTCTGCAATAGTTAAATAATCGTTTTGAGATTTTTTTGAAATTCCTAAAAAGTTACCGCCAAAAAAAGCTATTTCTACTTTTGTTTTTGTGGTATCCACAGATGTAAGCCAAGTTTCAATAAGTTTATAAACCTCAGCAGATGATGGATTTTTAGCAACTCCGGTTATAGTTTTTTGGTTGCAAAATACGCAATCGTTGGTGCATCCATAACCTGGAATAAAGATTGGAATAGAAATATGTTTTTTCATCGAAAAGATGAATTAAAATTGAGTTTTTAACCAATTTCTTCTTTCAAACGCTCGGCATTTTCAGCAACTTGTAAAGCTTCAATTAGTGTTTCGATGTCGCCGTCCATAAATCCGGTTAAATTGTACATCGTGTAGTTTATACGATGATCGGTTACACGATTTTGAGGATAGTTGTAGGTTCTAACTTTTGCCGAACGGTCGCCTGTTGAAACCATAGTTTTACGCTTTGAAGAGATAACGTCTAAGTATTTTTGATATTCAATTTCAAAAATACGAGCTCGTAAAATTTTCATGGCTTTTTCGAGATTTTTAATTTGCGATTTTTCATCTTGAATGGCTACAATAATTCCTGTTGGAATATGTGTTAATCGAACTGCAGAATAGGTTGTGTTAACCGATTGACCACCTGGACCCGAGGAACAATAAGTGTCTTTTCGGATATCATTGGCTTTAATATCCACTTCAAATTCATCGGCTTCGGGCAAAATTACCACAGAAGCAGCCGAAGTGTGAACACGACCTTGAGCTTCGGTTTGTGGCACTCGTTGAACACGGTGAACACCCGATTCGTATTTTAAAATTCCGTATGCTTTGTCGCCAGTTACGTTAAAAATAATTTCTTTAAAACCACCCATCGTTCCTTCGGTTTGGCTTGCAATATCGATTTTCCAATTTTTAGTTTCGCAAAAATGGACATACATTCTAAATAAATCGCCAGCAAAAATGGAAGCTTCATCGCCACCTGTTCCGCCACGAATTTCAACAATTGCATTTTTTGAATCTTGAGGGTCGGAGGGAAGAAGTAAAATACGAATATCTTCTTCTAAAGTCTCTTTTTTATTGGATAACTCTTCAAGTTCAGCCTTAGCCATTTCACGAAACTCATCGTCTTTTTCTACTGCCAAAACATCTTTTGCACTTTTAATATTATCAATGGTGTTTTTGTAATCTTTGTATGCATCCACAACTGGTATTAAATCTTTATAATCTTTGTTAAGCTTGATGTATTGTTTCATGTCCGACATTATTTCAGGGTCGGTTATTTTTTCACCAATTTCAATCCATCGATGATGAATAGATTGAAGTTTTTCGAGTAAATTATCCATAAAAAATTAAAATTATGTGCAAAAATACGAAAAAAAGTGTTTAAACGGTTGTGCGAAGTTAAACGTTGTGCGAAGTTTTTAAGCAGTGCGTAGTTTCTAAGCAGTGCGAAGTTTCTAAGCAGTGCGAAGTTTCTAACTTCGCACAACGTTTCTAAACTTCGCACAACGTTTAAACCGTTTATTGTTTTTCGTATTTTAAAATTTCTTCATCCACATATTCGAGTTTTACACAAGCTTCGGCAAACATTTCTTCCGATTCGACTCCAGCATGGTATTTTTTTTCGCACACTACACGGATAATTCCACAGTTAATAATTAGCATAGCACAAGTTCGACATGGTGTCATTCGGCAATACAAAGTCGATCCGGTTAAGGCAATTCCTAATTTAGCAGCTTGACAAATGGCGTTTTGTTCGGCATGAACTGTACGAACACAATGGTTTGTTACATGCCCATCTTCATGAATCATTTGTTTAAATTGATGTCCAACCTCATCACAATGAGGCAAACCAATAGGAGAACCAACATAACCAGTAACCAAAAGTTGTTTGTCGCGAGCAATCACACAGCCACTTCTTCCGCGGTCGCAAGTAGCACGTTTGGAAACGGTTTTGGCAATTTCCATAAAGTATTCATCCCAACTTGGGCGGATGTATTTTTCTTCTGTTTCCATTTGGTTATTTTGTTATTTGGAATTTATTTCGTGTAAAACAACTTCTATTTTTTCATGCAAATCAATTATAGTGTTGTTGTTTGTGAAAACATAATTAGCTAATTTAATGCATTTTGATAAATTTTGATGGTTTGGATTATCCGATTTCATCTCTCGCTCTTCGTTTGCTAAAAACGTTTCAAAACTTATGTTATCGGTTTCCGAATTCCGAATAACTATTCTTTCGTATCTTTTTTGTGGTTCGGCATCTACTGCAAAAAGGTAAAAATTATCTTTTTGTTGCAAAGAATCAATTTCTCCGGGTGTGCGAATGCTTTCAATGATGCAATTTTCACCTGATTTAAATGCTTTTTCGTACAAACGATCAATAATATATGATGGTTCGTGAGTTGTTCTTAATTCGTTGGCAACCGAAACCATGCTGTCGCGATTAGGTGTTAATCCTCTTTCTAAAATAATATCGATTAAAAACTGCCTGACAGACAGATGTTTGTAACCATGTTTTTCAACAATGTAATCTACAATAGTGCCTTTTCCTGATCCAATTGTTCCTGTAATTCCAATAATAATCATGAAGTAATTTTTTGCTAAGATATTGATATTATTTCAAACAGAATAAAAGCTATTAAAATTTATAGTAGTATGAAAAAAAAATTAACCAAATGATTTTTGTTTTAAATACTTAAAAATAAGGCTTTGTAAACTAAATAAATCCATTAATTTTGCACGAAAATTTTTCGCTATTAAATTAATTCAAATTTTTAGATTGAACTCAACAAAACGGAATATACTTTATATTGGAATTGGCTTACTGGTATTATTTATTTTGTTTTTAATACTAGGTATTCATGAAAAACCAATAATTTTTGAACTAAAAAAACCGAGCAATCCATTTACTGCTAACTCAAAAGATTCGATAAAAATGGATTCGGTTTTAACTTTAGAAGATATTAATAAAGATACCAGCAATATATTGCCGCACGATACTTCGGGTCGTGAAAGAGTTTTATTAATTGGCGATTCGCAACTCGAAGGATTGAGACGACCAGTTTATAATTATTGCACTCTCAATAATCATGATTTAGTTGCATCGATATTATGGTATGGTTCGTCCACAAAAGTTTGGGGAGAATCGGATACCTTATCATATTTTTTAAATAAGTATAAACCTACTTATTTGTTTATTGCTATAGGATTAAACGAGCTTTTTGTTACCGATATGGATAATCGCAAAGAGTATGTGAATAAAATAATCACATCCATTAAAAAATTTGGAGTAAAGTACTTTTGGATTGGTCCTGCAGCCTGGAAACAAGATAAAGGCATCACAAATTTATTAGCCGAAATGAATGGAGTTTTTTTCTATCCATCGCACAAACTCAAACTCAAACGAGCTAAAGATAAGATGCATCCATCGAAAGATGGTGCTAAAATTTGGATGGATAGCGTTGCAACATACGTTACATCATTAAGAAAATATGGACTTAATTTGAGCATTAAAAAAGACACGGTGCTGAAAATTGAGAACTCTCCACTAATCATTATTGCACAGGAAAAATAACAAACTATGGAATGGCTTAATGTTTTTTTGCACAACTCGAATGAACCATTATTGTTTCATACTGGATTTTTTCTGCTCATTTTTTCTGGTTTTTTAATATTTTACTCCTTTGTTTTTAAAAATCGAAAAATTCGAGATGTTGCCATCATTATTTTTGGATTTTACTTTTATTATAAATCCAGTGGACACTTTATAATTCTCTTATTTACATGCCTTTCGGTCGATTATCTGTTTTCGATTTGGATGGATAAAACACAAAATATAAAACATAAAAAATGGATTTTAATTAGTGGAATCATTTTTAGTTTGTCGTTTTTGATATATTTTAAATATCGAAATTTCTTTTTAGAAAACCTTTCTAGCCTTACTGATGGTGGTTATTCGTTAGATGAGTTAATTTTGCCAATCGGAATTTCGTTTTATACTTTTCAGTCTATCAGTTATTTAGTTGATATATATCAAAATAAAATAAAGCCAAGTGGATATAAAAACTACATGCTTTATATGAGCTTTTTTCCGCATTTGGTTGCTGGTCCAATAGTTCGTGCTCGAGATTTTTTACCACAAATTGATCAACCAACAGTAATTGATAAGGATAAAATTAATGAAGCTTTATATTTAATAACCAAAGGGTTTATTAAAAAAGCAATTATTGCCGATTATATAGCACAATATTCCGATTCGGTTTTTTCGGCACCCGATGGATTTTCAGGTTTTGAGCATGTAATAGCATCCCTAAGTTATACATTGCAAATATTTTGCGACTTTAGTGGCTACACCGATATGGCTATTGGAATTGCTTTACTGCTTGGATTTAGGCTTTGTGTGAACTTTAGATCGCCGTATAAATCGATTAATATTACCGACTTTTGGCGACGTTGGCATATTTCACTTTCATCGTGGCTCCGCGATTATGTTTATATCCCTTTTGGAGGAAATCGAAAAGGATTTAATATGCAGTTGTTGTTTCTTTTACTTACAATGCTAATTGGTGGATTTTGGCACGGAGCAAGTTGGAAATTTGTATTTTGGGGTGCAGGACATGGAGTATTGCTAATTATTCATAAGTTAATCACCAAAAAATTTCCAACTAAAATTAATAATCCATTTTATAAAATTGCCTCATGGTCTTTAACTTTTATTTGTATTTCGCTGTTGTGGATTCCATTCCGTGCAGTTACCATGAACGATGCATTAATTATTTACCAAGGGATATTTACCAATTTTGATTTTGCATACTTTTCGCCAGTTTTTGCAACCAATCCGCTGCTAATTTTTATGTTGATTTTTGGTTTTGCAGCAACCATGCTTCCCGAAAGTTTGAAAGAAATAATTAAAAATAAATTTTATAACACCGACTTAATTTTAAAATTTGTATTTTTAGCTATCCTAATTCAGATTTTTTTACAAGTAAAGTCATCTTCAGTGCAACCATTTATCTATTTCCAATTTT
>JBBQWB010000013.1:0-46583 GCA_038210985.1 Bacteroidales bacterium | reverse complement strand
AAAACTGGGTAATGTTTAAACCTCTGTTAAGTTGAATAAAAGTGTTTCCACCGTCGATACTTTTACACAATCCACCATCAGTTCCCATGAAAACAGTATTTGGGTTGGTAGGATGAAATTGATACACATGATGATCGGCGTGAACATAAAAAATATCGTTATCCTCAGAAATATCATCATCGGCATACCAAAGAGATTTTTGTGACCATGAAAAAGGCATTGATGGAGAAATTTGTTCACCAATCCATGCATCAATACCACCAACAATAATTTTATTTGGATTATTTGGAAAAACAGCAATAACATTATCGTACCAGCCTTGATTATTAGGTCCAAATATGTTTAAATTAGGACTACCACCAGGTCCAACAACTCTGTATGTTTCTCCACCATTGGAAGATTGATAAATATTGAATAAACCTCCTCCAGTGGTAGCACAAGATAAATAAATATAGTTGGCATTATTTGGCGAAACTGCAATTTCTATTCGTCCCATAGTACTTGGTAGAATAGTTCCATTTGTTTTTTGGGTAAAATTATTTGCATCCCCATCAGAAGACATATATAATCTACCAACTTTTCCTGCACCTGACGAAACCAATTGAGAATATAGAACTTTTCCATCTGGTGCTATCTTGATATCTGAACCATAACCAGAAAGATTAATGGTGTTTGAACCAGTATTTTGTTTTGCAATAGTCCATGAATCACCTGCGTTGTCACTATATTTTAATCCTTTATTTGTTGCAACCCAAACACGTTCGCTATTTGGAGAGCAAGCAATTCTATTAATGATACACCAATCCACATTGTCATCGTATGAAGTAAATGTAGGAACTGTGGCAGCAATAGGGGTAAAGTTAATACCATCGGTAGATTTGTACATTCCATTACCAATTTGTCCTGTATTAAAACTGGTTGCACTAGGTTGAGCTAAGCCTTCGCCTGTTCCAACATAAATAACACCACTTGGCGATTGAGCAATGGCTGAAATTGCAATATTATCAGATATTGTAGTTACACGGTTCCAAGTGTTTCCGGTGGTGTTGCTAATCCATAAACCGCCACCAACACCTCCAACATAAAATTTATTGGAGTTGTTTTTGTCGATTAAAAAAGCTCTAACACGTCCAGCAACGTTATCTGGTCCCATTTCAATCCAATTAATACCTAGGTTTTTGTTCATGCTTTGTTGAGCAAAACGAGTCATTTCTTGGCGAGCCATCAAAACATCTTTAATCGAAATTGTACCAGTTTCTGGATTATATTTCATCATATTTAGCCATTGAATGGCACCGTTTATTCCCTGAGCATGGATTTGATCAAAGATTGTACGGGCTTTGTAGTTTTGATCTTTTTTAGTATTGTTTGTGATACTAAAAAAAATAGATACAGTAGCAAAAGTAGCTACAATTCCTAACAAAAGTTTTTTACTTCTCATAATCTTCTTTATTATTAATCGTTTTCTTAATTTTTCAATCTGTTATAATTACTCAATTTTATAAATATACTGCAAATTAAAGCAATTATCTACAAAAATAAAAAGATTTTTTTCTTTTTCAACATAATTTAGATTTTATTTTACATATTGTTTTTCAACATCAAAATATAAGTAGTCAAATATTTTCAACTAACATGCTTAAAACTAACTAAATAAGAGGTTTGCTTATGTTTTATTAACATGAAACTTAACTTTTTTTAACTGCATAAATTTATAAACAAAGTGATGTTGAAATAAATTTGCACAAAACAATTTTTAATTTAAAATATTTATGGAAACATATTCTGACATTAAAGAATTTAATGAAATAATTCAGCGGGAAAGTTCATTTGTTGATTTATTGACTCGGGAAATGAACAAAGTAATTGTTGGTCAAAAACAAATGGTTGAGCGTTTGTTGATAGGTTTATTATCCAACGGACACATTTTATTAGAAGGTGTACCTGGATTAGCAAAAACCTTGGCTATTAAAACTTTAGCACAATCAATCAAAGCCGATTTTAGCCGAATTCAATTTACACCCGATTTACTTCCAGCCGATTTAGTTGGAACCATGATTTATAGTCAAAAAGAAGAAAATTTTAAAGTAAAAAAAGGACCTATTTTCTCAAATTTCATTTTGGCAGATGAAATAAATCGTGCTCCAGCAAAAGTTCAAAGTGCTTTATTAGAAGCAATGCAGGAACGTCAGGTAACAATTGGCGACCAAACTTACGTTTTGGCTGAACCATTTTTGGTATTGGCTACCCAAAACCCAATTGAACAGGAAGGAACTTATCCTTTGCCCGAAGCACAAATTGACCGATTTATGCTAAAAGTAATTATTGGTTATCCAACCAAAGAAGAGGAAAAGATTATTCTTCGTCAAAATTCGGGTACTCAAACCGAACCAATATCGCAAGTGGTTACTAAAGAAGAAATTATTAAAGCGCGTGAATTAGTTAAAAAAATATATCTCGACGAAAAAGTTGAAAATTATATTACCGATATTGTATTTGCAACTAGATACCCCGAAAAATATCGAATTGAAAAATATAAAAACATGATTAGCTTTGGTGCATCTCCACGTGCAAGCATCAACATGGCTTTGGCTTCCAAAGCGTATGCTTTTATTAAACGTAGGGGCTATGTTATTCCCGAAGATGTTCGTGCAGTAGCTTTTGATGTTATGCGTCATAGAATTGGATTAACCTACGAAGCAGAAGCCGAAAATATTACAACCACAAATATTATTAATGACATTTTAAATATTGTGGAAGTTCCTTAATCGTTTTAAATTATGGAAGCAAAGGATATAGTTAGTAAAGTAAAGCGTATTGAAATTAAGGCTCGTGGCTTGTCTAAACATGTTTTTGCCGGACAGTACCATAGTGCTTTTAAAGGAAAAGGAATGGCGTTTTCGGAAGTGCGTGAATATCAGTATGGCGACGACGTTCGGTCGGTTGATTGGAATGTTACCGCTCGATTTAATCATCCATACATTAAAATTTTTGAAGAAGAACGCGAACTAACTGTTATGCTTTTAATCGATGTTAGTAGCTCTAATTTATTTGGTTCGGTTTCTAATTTTAAATCCGATTTAATATTAGAATTAGCAGGTGTTCTGTCTTTTTCGGCAATCTTTAACAACGATAAAGTTGGAGTGATTTTATTTAGCGATATCATCGAAAAATATATTCCTCCAAAAAAAGGACGTTCGCATATTCTTCGAATAATTTCGGAACTAATTAAATTTGAACCTAAAAACTCGGGCACCGATGTTTCTGTTCCAATTAAATTTATGACTAATGTTCAGAAAAAAAAGTGTACTTCTTTTATTATTTCCGATTTTCAATCGGGCGATTTTTTAGAATCCCTACGAATCGGTAAAAAACGTCACGATTTAGTTGCAATTCGATTAATTGACAAACTCGAAACCGAATTGCCAAATGTGGGATTAATTAGAGCTATGGATATTGAAACGAACGAAGTTGTTTGGATAGACTCTTCGTCTTCGGATATTCGCAAAAAATATCGAAACCAGTGGTTGCAATTTGATGCAAAAATTAGTGAAATGTTTAAAAAAACTGGTATTGATGAAGTGCCTATTTATACGAATCAAGATTATGTAAAACCATTGGTTAAATTGTTTAAAAAACGAGAATCTAAAAATTAATATCTTATGAAGTATTCATTTATTGGAATTCTGCTAATTGCTATTGTATTTCCAATTAGTTTGTTCGGACAAAAAGCAACTGCCGTTTTGCTCTCAAATAAAATGAAAATAGGGGAGTATAACGTATTGGATTTAACTTTGAATTTTTCATCTAAAGAAAATAAAGCTATTGCTTGGCCTGCTGTTGGCGACATACTCACAAATGCAAAATTAGATATTATCGAAATTGGAAGCATCGATTCAATTTTAAATGACAAAAAAGAATTTTTAGGATTGCGACAAAAAATTACATTTTCGGCTTTCGACTCAAATTCATACTATATTCCTAGCATTCCGTTTTATTCGTTAAATAATGCGGATACTAATTTTATAGCAATTACCGATAGTTTATTATTAAGCGTTACCACCGTTGAAGTGGACACAACCAAAGCATTTAAGGACATTAAAGGTCCAATGGATGAACCCATTCGCTTTTTTGAAATTTTACCATATATTATTACTGGTTTTGCTATAATTGTGGCTTTGATTTTAGCTTGGTATTTATATCGAAAATTTAAAAAGAAAGAACCTCTTTTCAAAATTTTACAAAAACCAGCCATTAAGCCTTCCAATTGGGCTCTTGACCAATTGAATAAACTTAAAAATAAAAAACTTTGGCAACAGGGCTTTGTAAAGGATTATTATGTTGAATTAACCGAAATTATTCGACGATATTTTCAAGAAGAATTTAAATTTAACGCATTGGAAATGACTAGCTCTGAAATAATTGACGAGCTTAAATCCAAACAATTTAACACATCTATTATCGATTCGGTTAACTTCATTATAAACAACGCCGATTTAGCAAAATTTGCCAAATCAAAACCGCTAGATGTTGAAAACGAAAAATGTTCGGAACTTTCAGTCGAAATTATTAAAAGGAGTCAGGAATATAGCGACCAAATTAAAGCTAAAATCGTACTCAAAAATAATGAAGAATTGAATAAAAAAGGAGGTGAAAAATGATTCATTTGCTCAACTCATTAAATTTTTTATATCCATGGGCTTTTTTATTAATTGCTGTAATTCCATTATATTTAACTTGGTTTTGGTTTAATGGCAAAACATCAAAACCTGTTTTCCGAATGTCGTTAAACAATCGTTCAACAAAAATAGGAGTTGGGTTAAAATCAAAATTACATCCAATACTTTTAGTTTTACGAATGTTCGCTATATTAATAATTATCATTGCAATTGCTCGACCTCAATCTAAAAACAGCAAACGCAATGTGTATTCCGAAGGTATTGATATAATTATTTCGCTGGATATTTCGGGTAGTATGTTAGCCGAAGATTTTAAACCCAACCGCTTGCAGGCATCTAAAGAAGTTGCCAAAACTTTTATCGACAGTCGCCCGCAGGATCGAATTGGATTGGTTGTTTTTAGTGGCGAATCATTCACACAGTGCCCTTTAACTTCGGACCATCGAGTTTTATATGGCTTAATAGATGAAGTTAAAAGTGGAATGATTGAAGATGGAACAGCAATTGGCGATGGATTGGGAACAGCCATAAATCGTTTGCGATTTAGCAAAGCAAAAAGCAAAGTTATCATATTGCTTACCGATGGGGTAAATAATATGGGATTTATGGATCCAATGTCGGGAGCAGATATTGCAAAAAAAATGGGGATAAGGGTTTACACCATTGGCGTAGGAAAAATGGGCAAAGCACCGTATCCTATAAAAACGCCGTTTGGAATTCAATATCAACAATTGGATGTTGATATTGACGAACCACTTTTAAAAGATATTGCCTCGATAACTGGCGGAAAATATTATCGTGCAACCGATAAATCGAAAATGGAAAGTATTTATAAAGAGATAGATTCGCTCGAAAAAACAATTATTAATGTAATGGTTTACGACCGCCGTTCGGAAGAGTTTATTCCTTTTTTAATAACTGGTCTTATTTTATTGTTGCTCGAATTGATTTTAAGAAAAACTGTTTTTAATTCTGTCCCATAAATTTAGACAATATGTTTAGGATTGTAAATGAATTTTATTTGTGGCTTTTGATATTAATACCAATTTTAATATTTATACATTATTTATTGTTGTTTTATCGAAAGAAAAAGTTGAAGAGCTTAGGCGATCATTTTTTAATCGAAAAATTAATGCCTACTTATTCGGGAATACGTCATAATCTGAAATTTTGGATTTTAATTTCCTCGTTAATTTTAATCATCTTTTCGCTTACTCGACCTCAATTTGGCTCAAAAATTGACAAAGCTCAACGTAAAGGGGTTGATTTAATGATTTGTTTTGATGTGTCGCGAAGTATGCTTGCACAGGACATTCAACCATCGCGAATCGAGCGTTCGAAACAAGCAATGCTGAAATTAATTGACGAATTAAATAACGATAGAATTGGAATTGTAGTTTTTGCCGGAAAATCATTTATCCAACTACCAATTACCAACGACTATGGTGCTGCAAAAATGTTTATCGACCGAATTTCGACCGATATTGTGGAACAGCAAGGTACATCCATTGGTTCTGCCATCGATTTAGCTTTGAGCTCGTATAATTTAGAAGAAGAAGCAATTAATAGCCGAGCAATTATTGTAATTACGGATGGTGAAAATTTTGAAGATGACGCCATTGCATCTGCCCAAGAAGCAGTGAAGAAAAATGTTAAAGTTCATGCCATTGGTGTGGGAACTATGGAAGGTTCGCCAATTCCAATTTTAAAACAAAACGGACAAGTAGATTATCATCGAGATGGGCAAGGCAATGTGGTAGTTTCAAAAATGGACGAACCGTATCTTCAAAAATTAGTAGCTCCAGGAAAAGGAATTTATGTGCGTGCAACTACCAGCGACATGGGATTGTCCAAAATTATGAACGAAATTGATAAAATGGACAAAAAGGAATACGATTCGGTTGAATATACCGATTACGACGATGCCTTTCAATATTTTTTGGCTTTAGCTTTATTCTTATTAATTTTTGATTTTTTAATTCTCGATAGAAAAAACAAATTTGCTAATTCGATTAAATTATTTAAACAAAAACATCTATAAAATGAAAGGTATATTAATTAGAACATTAATTTTGTTTACGGTAATATTTTCATATATTATAGAAAATAACTTATTGGCTCAAACCAAAGCTACCTTGCAAGATGTGAGAAAAGGAAATTCACTTTTTGAAAAAGGGAAGTATAAAGAAGCCGAAATTGAATATCGAAAGGCTATGGACAAATCGCCCGATTATCAAAAAGCAAAATTTAACATTGGTACAACATTATATAAGCAAGGACGTTTTGAAGATGCACATAAAATATTTTCGGAACTAACACCTCCCGATAAAGATAAAAAAATGGCTTCAACTTACTGGTACAATGTTGGAAATTCGCTGTTAAGTCAAAAAAAATATCAAGAAAGTATGGATGCTTTTAAAAACAGCTTAAAATTAAATCCAAAAGACGAAGATTGTAGATATAATTATGAGTATGCTCGCCGAAAAATGATTCAACAACAGCAACAACAACAACAACAAAACCAACAGCAACAACAAGAAGAAAAAAAACAGCAGCAACAACAAAAAAATCAAGATAAAAAAGAGGATAAAAAACAAAATAAACAACAGCAGCAGCAACAACAGGAAAAGAAAAATTTAGAACGTCAATTGGACGCTTTAAATAATAATGAAAAAAACACGATGAAAAAACTTCAAAAGGATAAAACAGGAAATAAAAGTAAATTTGAAAAAGATTGGTAATATGACGAAAAATAGAATTAAACAAACTTTTCTTACTATAGGGATATTTCTGATTTTTACATTTTTAATTACCTTTGTAAGAGCCGATGATGTATCATTTATTGCATCGGGACCAACTCAAAACCAGCAAAACCAACAGCAAAACCAACAACAAAACCAACAACAACATCAGCAAACTACAAATCGGCAAGCACAAGGTAACACAAATCAAACCGAATCTAAAGTAGAAAGTAACGATGTTTTTATTCGGGCAATTCCTTCGCGAAATTCGGTTTATGAAGGCGAAGAAATTAAAATTACCTATAAATTATACACTGCCATACCAATTGTTCAATATTCGATTAATAAAGTACCTTCCAGCAATGGTTTTTGGTCAACCGAATTATCCGATAGGCAAAAACAACCAAAACAGTATCAAGAAGCTTATAATGGCAAAACTTACACCGTAGCCGAAGTCCGTAAAGTATATGTATATCCTCAAAAAATTGGTCAACTTCGAATAGATCCTTTGATAATGGATATTGTTGCCCAAATCAGGAAAACTCAACAACGAAAGGGAGGCTTTTGGGATAATTTTTTCGACGATTCGTTTTTTGGTGGTGGAGTTGACAATGTAAAAAAAACGATAAGCTCAAACTCGGTTAATATTAACGTTAAAAAATTGCCCGATGGAGCTCCTGAAGGATATACTGGAGCGGTTGGACAACTTAGTGTATCGGCTAAAATCGACCGCTCGAGTTTGCCAGCCAACGAAGCTATAAAAATTCAGATTACAGTTTCGGGAAAAGGAAATTTAAAATTGATTGATTTTCCTACCATTAATTTTCCCGATGATTTTGAAGTGTATGACCCAAAAACAATCGACCAAACAAAAACAAGTGAAGCAGGAGCATCAGGTTCGATGGTTTTCGAATACATAGCTATTCCTCGAAATGAAGGAAAATACTCGATTGAGCCAAACTCTTTTGTATATTTTAATCCAGCCAAAAATACTTATGTATCCCTTCCAATTCCGAAGTTTGATGTATTGGTAACCAAGGGAAAAGGCAATTCCAGTGGTGGAATTGTAACAAATGTGAATCAAAAAGAAATTCAATATATTGGAAGCGATATTCGATTTGTTTCAACCAACGATGGAGGTTTAGAAAAAAACAAACAAATGTTTTTTGGCTCATTTTTGTTTTGGCTTTTATTAATTGTCCCATTATTTTTGTTTTCGGTATTTATTATGATTTACAAAAATGAAATCAAACGCAGAGCCGACATTCAAAGTATGAAAAACAAAAAAGCTGGTAAAGAGGCTCGCAAGAGATTAAACAAAGCTAAAAAATTACTCGATCAGAAGTTAAAAAACGAATATTACGAAGAATTATCAAAGGCAATATGGGGTTTTGTTGCCGATAAATTAATGATATCAAAATCCGATCTTTCTACCGAAAGTGTATTAAATTCAATAAAACAAAGCGAACTTAGTATGGAAACCATAAACCGAGTTGAAAAACTGCTTAACGGTTGTGAATTTGCTCGATTTGCACCATACGACTCAAGCAATTTAATGAATTCGTTGTTCGAAGAAGCTTTTAATTTAATTATAGAAATGGATAAAGAAATAAAATTAAAGATATGAACACAAGCACACGAAATTTTATTTTAATTATTGCATTTGCCTTTTTATCTATAAAGGCTTATTCAAATCCAATTTTTGACGAAGGGGTGAAGTTTTACATGTCTAAACAGTATGATAAATCGATTAATTCATTCCAAACTTTGGTCAATGATGGCTATCAATCACATTCGTTATATTACAATTTAGCATGTGCTTATTTTAAAATTGAAGATTATTCGCATGCCATGCTTTGGTTTGAACGTTCAAAGCGTTTAAATCCTTCGGATGAGGATACCGAATTTAACCTTCAAGTTGCCAAATACAAACTTAAAGATAAAATTGAAGCACTTCCAGAAATCTTTTTTGTAAATTGGTGGAAATCATTTTTGAATATTTTTAACGAAAAACAATGGGCTATTAATGCCATAATACTGTTTTTTATCCTTTTTTCTTTAATCGCAGTTTTTTTAATTACTCCTTATTATTGGATGCGCAAAACATCCTTTTATGTTGGAGTTTTAGTAACATTTTTGTTTTTTGTTTCCTTTATTTCTGCCTATTCACAAGCAAAACTAAAAACTCAGAATAACATAGCCATAGTTATGTCCAAAAAATTGGAGATTAAAAGCTCTCCCGATGCTAGCAGTAAGGTTTTATTTGTAGTTCACGAAGGAATTAAAGTAAACGTACAAGATAAAATTGGCGATTGGGTAGAAATTAAACTTCCAAATGGTGATAAAGGATGGGTTTTATTAAGTGAATTGGAAATTGTTTAACTGCTGATTGAGCCTGTCGAAATCATGTTATGGTGATTGAGCTTGTCGAAATCATGTTACATTCCAACTCTTTATTGATAGAGGTTTCGACGGGCTCAACCTCCAAGTCGCTGATTGATCTTGTCGAAATTACCCATCATTCATTCCATCAATTTTTAATTACCATAGAATCATTCTAAACAATAACTCTTTTGGATTGTTATAATAAAAAACTTAAAAATTAAAGTCATGAAATCAAATATCGGAACAACAGACAAAATTATTCGGATGACTATCGCCCTAATTATTGCTATTTTAGCATATACCGAATTAATAAATGGCATCTTAGCCACTATTTTACTAGTAGTAGCAGCAGTATTAGTATTAACGTCTTTAATTAGCTTTTGTGGGTTATATAAAATCTTTGGTTGCTCAACTTGTAAAACAAAGAAGTAAATTTTAACTCATGTAAGGTTTATTAACGGATTTAATATCAAGCAAAAGGGAAGAATAATGTGGATTAAAAAAAAATAAATGATATTTAGCAGATATCATTTTTTTTTGTACTTTTGCAGTCCGAATTAAAATTAATTAATAAATCAAACCATTAACAATTATGATTAATCAGTATGAAACCGTTTTCATTATGACTCCCGTTTTGTCTGATGAACAGATGAAGGAAGCGGTAAAAAAGTTCGAGAAACATTTACTCGACAATGGAGCTGAAATCGTTCACCAGGAAAACTGGGGATTACGCAAGTTAGCGTATCCGATTCAAAGAAAAAACACAGGTTTTTATCATCTATTTGAGTTTAAAGCCGAGGGCGATGTTATTAAAAACTTAGAAATTCAACTTATTCGCGACGAGCGTATTATGCGTTTTTTAACAGTAAAACTTGACAAACATGCCATTTCTTACAATCAACGCAAACGCGACAAAAAAGAGAACAAAGTAGAAGTAAAAGAAACCATTTAATTTTTTCGAAACATGGCAAATCAAACCGAAATAAAATATCTAACCCCAATAGCGGTAGATGTTAAAAGGAAAAAATACTGTCGCTTTAAAAAAAGCGGGATTAAGTATATCGATTATAAAGATGCAACATTTTTATTAAGATTCATCAACGAACAAGGTAAAATTTTACCTCGTCGTGTAACTGGAACATCTTTAAAATTCCAAAGAAAAGTAGGGCAATCGGTTAAACGAGCTCGTCATATTTCTTTATTACCATACGTAGCCGATTTATTGAAATAAACTTAAAACTGTCAATCCATGGAAATCATCTTAATACAAGACGTAGAACATTTAGGGTATGCGAACGACATCGTTAAAGTGAAAAACGGCTATGCCCGAAATTTCCTTTATCCTAAAAAATTTGCCATTCCGGCAAACGAATCTAATAAAAAAATATTAGCCGAAAACATTAAACAACGAGCATTTAAAGAAGAGAAAATACTTAACTCTGCACAAGATATTGCTAAAAAACTTGAAGATTTTACTTTAAAAATTGGTGCTAAAGCATCCGAAAAAGGTAAAATATTTGGTTCTGTTAATGCAATTCAAATTGCTGAAGCTATTTTAAGTCAATTAAATGTTGAAGTTGACCGTAAAAAAATTACGGTAGATGGCGATTCAATTAAAGAATTAGGCGAATATACAGCTAAAATCAACCTTCATAAAGATCTTAAAGTAAATATCAAACTTGAAGTTGTTGCTGAATAATTTATTTGTTCAAACTACTTTAAAACGGTATCTCAATTAGAGATACCGTTTTTTTTTTACCATAAATACAAAATTCCTAAAAACATTGCTTTGTGGCACTTTGATATCAATTCAAATTTACTACTTTTGCACTGAAATTAATGCAATTAAAATGAAATTTAAAATAAACACCATCGAAGAAGCAATTGAAGAGCTTAAAGCTGGAAAATTAATTATTGTTGTTGACGATGAAGATCGCGAAAATGAAGGCGATTTTATTACTACTGCAGATAATGTTACGCCCGAAATCATTAATTTCATGTCGAAAAATGGCAGAGGACTCATTTGTGCTCCAATTGCTGAGGAAATTGCCGAAAGATTGAATTTGGATTTAATGGTGATAAACAATACTGTTTTACATCAAACTCCTTTTACGGTTTCGGTTGATTTAATTGGACAAGGTTGTACTACTGGAATTTCGGCTTTTGATAGAGCCAAAACCGTTAAAGCACTTATTAACCCAGATACTAAATCCGAAGATTTAGGTCGCCCCGGACATATTTTCCCGCTTCGTGCTGTAAAAGGAGGCGTTTTACGTCGTGCGGGGCACACCGAAGCTACGGTCGATTTAGCTAAAATGGCAGGAATGAAACCAGCTGGCGTATTGGTCGAAATTATGAACGACGACGGAACAATGGCTCGCTTGCCCGAACTTATGGAAATAGCTAAAAAATTCGACTTAAAAGTAATCACCATAAAGGATTTAATCGCATATCGAATTAAAAAAGAATCTTTAGTTATTCGCGAAGAAACTGTAGATCTGCCCACCGAATGGGGACACTTTAAATTGGTCGCTTTTCGTCAAATTGATAATGAATTAGTCCACTTGGCATTGGTAAAAGGCGAGTGGGATGATACAGAAGAAATTCTTGTTCGGGTTCACTCTTCATGTGCTACGGGCGACATCTTTGGCTCGTGCAAATGCGATTGTGGATCACAACTTCACGAATCGATGAAAATGGTCGAAAAAGAAGGAAAAGGAGTTGTTTTATACATGAATCAAGAGGGTAGAGGTATTGGCTTAATTAATAAATTAAAAGCGTATCATCTTCAAGAATTAGGTCGCGATACAATTGAAGCCAATTTAGAACTTGGCTTTAAAGCCGATGAACGCGATTATGGAATTGGGGCTCAAATTCTTAGAAATTTAAAAGCAAATAAGATTAAACTTATTACAAATAATCCTACTAAACGTGTTGGATTGTCGGGACATGGAATTGAAATTGTTAACACTATTCCTTTGATTATTCATCCAAATGAGTTTAATAAAAAATATTTACTTACAAAACAGGAAAAAATGGGACATAATCTTCATCTAAAAGAATAATTATGTGGATATACTTTTTTTTAATTTTTTCTGTTATTATTTCAGGTAAAAAAACAAGATTTGAAAACCATTACCGTTTCTGTAATTAATGATTTAAGCACCGACCAGCGTGTTGCACGTTCGTGCTTGCTATTTCATGAAATGGGATTTAAGGTTTTATTAATTGGCAGGATTTTACCCAATAGTATTTCGCTTGGCGAACGACCATATAAAACAAAACGGTTTAAAATATGGAAAAATAAAGGTCCTTTTTTCTATTTATTTTATAATATACGTCTGTTTTTCTATCTCATTTTTCGCAAAGTTGATGTTTTATTTGCAAACGACTTAGATACGCTACTGGCAAACACTTTGGTGTCCATATTTCGACGAAAACCATTAATTTATGATAGCCATGAATTTTTTTTAGGTGTTCCTGAAATTCAAAACCGAAGATTTGTAAAGTGGTCATGGAATAAAATTCAATCCTTTTGTTTCAATTATATCGACTCTTTTTTTACTGTAAACAATTCTATTGCAAATCTTTACAGTACTTCATATAAAAAAGAAATTCAAGTAATTCGCAATGTTCCTTTTGCTCAAAACTACATCAATTCCTCTTCTCGAATCGAATTAGGTTTGCCCAAAAATGCATTTATTTTAATCATGCAAGGTGCTGGAATTAATGTTGACCGTGGTTACGAAGAAGCCGTTTTATCGCTTATGTATTTAAAAAATGTAATACTCTTAATTGTTGGCAATGGCGATGTGATTGAAGATTTAAAAAAACTGAGTATCGATGAAAAACTTAGCGATAAAATTATTTTCATTTCAAAATTGCCTTATCCCCAAATGATGAAATATACCAGTGTTTCAAATGTTGGATTAACCTTAGATAAAGACTTAAACATTAATTACAAGTTTAGTTTGCCAAATAAGCTGTTCGATTACATTAATGCTGGAATACCTGTAATTGGTTCCAATTTAATCGAAGTTAAACAAATTATACGCGAATACAATGCAGGTATTTTAATAGATGAAATTACACCTCCAAAAATAGCCGAAGCCGTTCAGCAGTTAATCGATAATTCAAACATGTATGAACTTTGTAAAAACAATGCAATTGCTGCTGCAAAGCTATTAAATTGGGATAATGAAAAGAAAAAACTTAAATTAGTAATGTCAAAATATGTCTAAAACCGATCTTCATATTATATCTTTTAACATTCCTTATCCAGCAAATTACGGAGGAATTATTGATGTATTTTACAAACTGAAGAATCTTAGTGAAACAGGAATGAAAATTCATTTACACTGCTTTCAATATGGACGTGAACAGCAGGAAATACTGAAAAAGTACGCTTACAAGGTATCATATTACAAACGTCCAAAGTTATTTTTTTATCATTTTTCGAGTAAACCATACATTGTCAGGAGTCGTCAAAACAGTGAATTATTGAAAAGTTTACTTCAAGATAATGCTCCAATTCTTTTTGAAGGGCTCCACACTTGTGCCTATTTATCGCATAAAGATTTGAGTAAACGCTTTAAAATTGTAAGAACTCATAATATTGAACACACTTATTACAACGAATTAAGTAAAAGAACTGCCAATTTTATAAAAAAAATATATTATAAAATTGATGCCTTAAAATTAAAATCTTTCGAGAAAATATTGAAACATGCTGATGCTTTAGTTTCAATTTCAAATACTGATTTTGAGTACTTTAACAATAATTATGGCAATGCTGTTTTTATACCTCCATTTCATTCGAGCAATGTTTGCACACTTAATAATGGGAGAGGGGATTACGCATTGTTTCAAGGCAATTTATCAGTTCCCGAAAATTACCAAATGGCATTTTGGATAATTGAAAACATTTTCTCGAAAATTGATATTTCTTTGACTATAGCTGGCTTTAATCCAGATAAATCAATAGTAAATGCAGCAAGTAAATATGCTAATATCAAAGTGATTTCAAATCCAAGCGACGATGAAATGAGAAAATTAATATTTAATGCTCATTTGAATTTATTGTTTACACTACAACCAACTGGACTTAAACTTAAACTTTTAAATGCTCTATTTAACGGTCGTTTTTGCTTGTGTAACAAACAAATGCTGGAAGGAACAGGCATTGAAAAATCGGTGAATATTGTCGATATTAACGACAAAGCAGGATGCATTAATTTAATTCAAAATCTTTTTAAACAAGAATTTAACGAAACGGACATTCAAATTCGAGAAAATGAGGTAAACGAATTGTATGATAACAAAGTAAATACAAAATTGCTTTTAGATGTTATCCAAAATATTAAATAGTTTTTTATGCAACACTAAGTAATGTCATTAATAAAATCAAAAAAGTCCTGATGAAATAAAACTCATCAGGACTTTTTAATAGGCTTGGTTAATTATTCTTTATCAACCGAGGCTGTTTTAGTTTTTTTCTCCTTTTTAAACTTGATAATTACTTTTTCTTCTTCTTTATTAAAATCGACAAAAATAAGTTTTGCTTCGGCATCTTTATTACGGATTAGTTCATCTGCCAATTCATCTTCGATATATTTTTGAATAGCACGTTTAAGTGGACGAGCACCATATTGAGGATCCCAACCACGTTCAATCAAATAATCTTTGCAATCTGAACTAACTTCTATTTGGAAGCCAAGTTTTTGAACACGGCTAAATAAATGCTTTAATTCAATATCAATAATTTTATGAATATCTTCCCGTTCAAGCGAATTAAAAATAATAACATCGTCAATTCTATTTAAAAATTCCGGAGCAAAGGCTTTTTTAAGAGCATTTTCTAAAATTCCAGTGGCATCTTTTTGAACAGATTGTGATTTTGTTGCAGTTTGAAAACCCACTCCAGTACCAAAATCTTTAAGTTGGCGAGTTCCAATATTCGAGGTCATTATGATTATTGTATTTTTGAAATCGACTTTTCTACCCATGCTATCGGTTAACACACCATCATCCAAAACTTGAAGTAAAATATGAAAAACATCGGGATGAGCTTTTTCAATTTCATCCAGTAAAATAATAGAGTAGGGCTTACGTCGAACTTTTTCGGTAAGTTGTCCACCTTCTTCGTAGCCAACATAACCTGGAGGCGCACCAACCAATCGCGAAACCGCAAATTTCTCAATATATTCGCTCATATCAATTCGAATCATAGAATCGGTAGAATCAAAAAGGTACTGAGCTAAAACTTTTGCCAAATATGTTTTTCCAACACCTGTTGGACCGAGAAAAATAAACGAACCAATTGGTTTATTTGGGTCTTTAAGTCCTGCTCGGTTTCGTCTAATTGCTTTTACCACTTTACTAATTGCAGCATTTTGTCCAATCACCGAATGTTCTAATTCGACTTCCATGCTTAACAATCTTTCGCCTTCATTTTTAGCAATACGTTGAATTGGAATACCAGTCATCATTGCAACAACTTCGGCAACGTTTTCTTCTGTAACCACTTGTCGATTGGTTTGATTGTCTTCCAACCATCTCTTTTTTGCTTTTTCAAGCTCTTCAATCAATTTGCGTTCAGCATCTCTGAAGTTGGCAGCATCTTCAAATTTTTGATTTTTGATAGCGGTATTTTTTTTCTGACGAACAATTTCAATTTCAGATTCAAGTTCCAAAACATCCGCAGGAACATAAATGTTTTTAATATGAATTCGTGCACCAGCTTCGTCTAAAGCATCAATAGCTTTATCGGGCAAACATCTGTCGCTAATATAACGCATTGTTAAGCTTATACATGCTTTAATAGCTTCATCGTCATATCTAACCAAATGATGGTCTTCATATTTTGCTTTAATATTATGAAGTATTTGTTCTGTTTCTTCTTCGGTAGTAGGGTCGATAATTACTTTTTGAAAACGACGTTCTAATGCACCGTCTTTTTCAATATATTGTCTATATTCATCTAATGTTGTTGCTCCAATACATTGTAGCTCGCCACGAGCTAAGGCAGGTTTAAACATATTTGAGGCATCTAATGAGCCCGAAGCATTTCCAGCACCTACAATGGTGTGAATTTCATCAATAAACATGATGATATCGGTATTTTTCTCAATTTCTTTCAAAACTGCTTTCATTCGCTCTTCAAATTGACCGCGATACTTTGTTCCTGCTACAATGGATGCCAAATCGAGGGTAACAACACGTTTATTAAACAACGAACGAGGTACTTTTCGTTGAATAATTCTTAGAGCAAGACCTTCGGCAATTGCCGATTTACCAACACCAGGTTCGCCAATTAAAATAGGATTATTTTTTTTGCGGCGACTTAGTATCTGAGCAATTCTTTCTAATTCTTTATCTCTTCCAACTATTGGGTCTAATTTATCATCTTCGGCCAATTTAGTTAAATCTCTACCAAAGCTATCTAAAACAGGAGTTGTGGATTTTGAATCAGGACCTTTTTTGGGCAATGAAGATTCTCCCGAAACGCCAAATACATCGTCATCATCATTACTCGATAATTCGTTCGTGAAATCATCAAATTTATCTAAATCTTTACTTTTTTCATCCATATTATCTTCTTCATTTATTCCCAAATTATTCATTTGTTCTACAATTCGTTGAGCATGGACGTAATTTATTCCTTCTTTATTTAAAATCATGGAAGCAATATTATTTTCGTCTTTCAAAATTGATAAAAGGAAATGCTCTGTTTTAATAACACTGCTTTTATAATTTTTTGAGAGAAGAAAAGCATATTTAATTATTTTTTCGAGTTGTTTGTTAACAGGTTGTTTATTAACAAAATCTTTAGACTCTTTTATGTTGTTTTCATCTTCCCGAATAGCTGACTCAACATCATTTTTAATTTTCTTTAAATTTATTTTGTATTGTTTTAAAATGTTTAATGCTCCACATTCATAATCTCGTAATATTCCAAGTAATAAATGCTCAACGCCAACATAATCATTTCCTAAACGATGTGCTTCATCTGAACTAAATGACAACACATCATACGCTCTTGAGGATAATTTTACTTCCATATTTTATTTATTAATAGATTTTCCAAAAATACAAGTAATTATACAACAGACAATTTTATTAAAGGTTTTTTTTTAACACATTTTTGTTAGTAATAAAACCGCCAAAAGCCTAATTATTTCATATTAAAATTGTAAATTCGTGCTTTCATTTAAACTAAGAATACAGAATAGAGGGATTTTATGACACAAGAAGAAAGAATTATTAAGGTTAACATCGAAAATCAAATGAAATCAGCCTACATCGACTATTCGATGTCGGTTATTGTATCGCGTGCATTACCCGATGTAAGAGATGGATTTAAACCTGTTCATCGTCGAATATTATTTGGAATGTGGGATATGGGTATTGTTTCAAATTCTCCTTATAAAAAATCTGCACGTATTGTAGGAGAAGTTTTGGGTAAATATCATCCACATGGCGATACAGCTGTGTACGATTCGATGGTTCGTATGGCTCAGGAATGGTCGTTACGTTATCCTTTAATTGATGGTCAAGGTAATTTTGGATCCATTGATGGAGATAGTCCAGCAGCAATGCGTTATACCGAAGCAAGAATGAAAAAAATTGCCGAGGAAATGATGTTTGATATTGAAAAAAACACCGTAGATTTTCGCCTTAATTTCGATGATTCACTCCAAGAACCAACGGTTTTGCCTTCAAAAATACCAAACCTTCTCATTAATGGCTCATCTGGAATTGCAGTTGGGATGGCTACAAATATGCCACCTCATAATTTAAGTGAAATTATTGACGGAATTTTAGCTTATATCGACAATAATGATATAACTATTGAAGAATTAATGGTTTATGTTAAAGCCCCTGATTTTCCAACTGGTGGTATTATTTATGGATACGATGGCGTGCGTGAAGCATTCCATACTGGCAGAGGCAGAATTGTGATGAGAGGTGAAGTAATTATCGAAAATGAAGACCATGATCATGGACGAGAAAAAATTATAGTTACTTCTATTCCTTATCAGGTTAACAAATCGGAAATGATTCGGAAAACAGCCGAATTGGTGAATGAGAAAAAAATTGAAGGAATTGCCGATATTAGAGATGAGTCGGATAGAAACGGTTTACGAATTGTGTACGATTTAAAACGAGATGCCGTTGCCAATGTTGTGCTAAATAAATTATATCAATATACTGCTTTGCAAACATCGTTTAGTGTTAACAATGTGGCTTTGGTTAAAGGTCGTCCAATGACTCTTAATTTAAAAGATATGATTTTTCATTATGTAAATCATCGCCACGAAATTGTTATTCGTCGTGCTCAATTTGATTTAAATGAAGCCGAAAGACGTGCACATATTCTTTTAGGTTTACTTATCGCCCTAGATAATATTGATGAAGTTATTGCTATCATCCGAGCATCAAAAACAGTAGAAGAAGCCCGAACTAATCTAATGGAAAGGTTCCAACTTAGCGAGCTTCAAGCTCGTGCTATTGTTGAAATGAGATTGCGTCAATTAACTGGACTAGAACGAGAAAAACTTCAAAACGAATACAACGAATTGATGAAACTCATCGATTATTTGAACGAACTTCTTGCAAATGAAGAACTAAGAATGAAGATAATTAAAGATGAGCTTACTGAAATCAAAAATAAATATGGTGACGAACCTAAAACTAACATTGAATATACAGCAGCCGACTTCCGAATCGAAGATACAATTGCTGACGAAGCGGTTGTAATTACGATGTCGCATATGGGATACATAAAACGTACACCATTAACCGAATATAAAGTTCAAAATCGTGGTGGAAGAGGATCTAAAGGAAGTAGTACTCGGAATGACGATTTTATCGAATATCTTCATATTGCAACAAACCATAATTACTTGCTTTTCTTTACCGAAAAAGGCAAATGCTTCTGGTTAAAAGTATATGAAATTCCTGAAGGTAACAAAACTTCAAAAGGACGTGCAATTCAAAACATGATAAACATTGAACCAGACGATAAGGTAAAAGCTGTTATAAATGTTCTTAACTTGTCTGATGAAGAGTATGTTAAGAGTAATTATGTAATCCTTTGCTCGAAGAAGGGAATTATCAAAAAAACATCTTTAGAAGCCTATTCTCGTCCTCGTCAAAATGGAATTAATGCCATTACAATTCGCGAAGATGATAATTTGTTAGAAGCTAGATTAACTGGTGGAAGTCATGAAATCATGATTGCACTTCGCTCGGGTAGAGCCATTCGATTTAACGAACGATTGGTGCGTCCAATGGGACGAAATGCTTCAGGCGTTAAGGGTGTGAAATTAGGAGATGCGAACGACTACGTGATAGGCATGATTTGTGTTGATGATTTAGAAAGCAACGTTCTTGTAGTTTCTGAAAATGGATATGGTAAACGCTCTCCAGTTATTGACTACCGCGAAACAAATCGTGGTGGAAAAGGTGTTAAAACAATGAATATCACCGATAAAACTGGAAAATTAATAGCCATGAAAAATGTAACCGATTCGGATGATTTATTAATTATTACCGAAAACGGAATTTTGATTCGACTTAGAATTGCAGATACACGTGTAATGGGCAGAGCAACACAAGGTGTGAAATTGATTAATTTGCGTAACGACAATCAAATTGCAGCAGTTGCAACGGTACCAGCCGATGAAGAGGAAGACGAATACGAAGTAGTAGTTGGTGAAGCAGATGATTCTGTTCCAATTGTGGACGAAACAGACGAAATTGAAGATGCAGACGAAATTGAACAAGCGGATGAAATCGAAAATGACGAACCTGAATCAACGGAAGAAGATAAAGAAGATAAAGAAGAAGAATAAAAACTTAAATATAAATTTATAGATTTGCAAAAAAAAATAAAAATATCATGAAAAAATTAGCCATCGTAATCACTATTTTAGCATTGTCTGCATCTGGTTTTGCCCAATCGTCAAAAATCAACAATGCTTTTCAAGATTATCGTAGAGGTAAAATAGCTAAAGCTCTTGAAGCTATTGAAGAGGCAGCTGTTCATCCTGACACTAAAGACCAAGCCAGAACTTGGTTTTATCGCGGAAATATCTATTACAAAATTGCAGCTTCTCCCGACTCTACCATTAACACTTTGCGTGCTAACGCCTTAGATACTGCATACGCATCATACCAAAAAGCGATAACGATGGATGCTGGAATAAGCAATGACATGCTGGATATTGCTTCTCCAATTATCGGTAGTCAGTTTTGTGCATCTCTTTATTTTAATCGCGGTTTAGCATCCTACCAAAATCAAAAATTTAACGATGCTTTCGCTGATTTTGACAAAACCAATCGAATTAAAACTGATAATGGTGCAATGTATATGGCTGCTTTAGCTGCTATGTATATTGAAAAAACAAAACCTCAAACCGAAAAGAAAAACTATAAAAGTGCTAAACAATACTTTAATAATTTAATTAGCGGTAAATACAACGAACCAAATATCTTTATTTTCTTGTCGGATATTTATAAAGATGAAAATGATACAACGAGAGCTATCAGCACTATAAATAATGGTGAAAAAGTATTTGCTGATACAAGCCGAATAATGATTCAAAAGTTTAATATTTATTTATGGGCTGGTCAAACAAAAGTTGCATTAGATTTATTGCAAAAAATTAAAGATAAAGAACCCAATAACGCTATCGTTTATTTTAATATTGGAACCGTGCTTAATGATATGGGTAACTTTGAAGAAGCAGTTAAAGCATACGAAAGAGCAATTGAATTAAACCCAGAATATTTTGATGCGTTATTTAATTTTGGCACCGTTTATTTCAATAAGTTTTTAAAAATGAAAGAGGCTGCTGATAAATTACCAATTGATCAACAAGCTCAGTATGATACCATGATTAAAGAAGCAAATGGATATTTAGTTAAAGCTCGTCCATATCTCGAAAAATGCAGAACTCTCAACGATAAAGATTACGATACTTTATATATGCTAAAACAAGTATATACACGTATGGGTGAAAAAGATAAAGCCAATGAAGTGGATGCTAAAATGAAAGAAATAAGAGGCTAAATTCTAGTATATTTTTCAAAATAATGCCGGTTTTGCCGGCATTATTTATATCCATTATATTATAAATAGTATGAAAAATAAAATTCTTGTAATATTAAATTTATGTTTGATTTTTGCATTACCAATCGCAAATGCACAAACTAAAAACCCCATTGATTCAGCTTTTATAATAAATAACATGATTAAGGCTGTTAATCAAAAAGACTTAGTAAAAGTAGGTGAGGAGCTTTATCGAATGAGAAATGGTAAAATTAAATTTAATCCAGCTTATATTGATTTCTTTTCGGCTATACAAAACATCATTTCGTTCAAAAAAATGGATTCAACTTCTATTGGACCAGTTGTTTTAATTGATAGTGCATCATTCAATTTTCATAAAGCATTAGCTTATAAAGAGTTTAAATCATTTGAAAAATTAGAAATAAAAAATCCTGAATTAGGATTAGAATATTGTGTGGATGTGATGAATGCCAGAGGAAAATCTTATTTTGAAATGAGCGAATGGATAAAATCGATTGAAGCATACGAAAAGGGTTTAAGTATTCGTAAAAATTATAACTCGGCACTAGGAGCGGGGCTTAGTTGTTTAAAGAAGGAATATTACAATTTAGCTCAAAAATATTTCATGATATCGATTGAATTAAATCCTACAAAGGTCAATTCATTTGTATTGCTATCCGAAGCATATGTAAGAGACCAAAAATTAGATTCTGCACTTAAAATTATAGATGGAGCATACACGCTGTTTAAGGATTCAATCACATTTTTAACACAAGCATATAACGTTTATAGCCTCAAAAATGATACTAATAAATGTATTGAGGTACTATCCACACTTACGCAAAAACAATCTAATTTTCCCGAATTGTTTTACAATTTAGGAGTATGGTTGGAAAAAAAAGGAGATTTTAAATCGGCTGAAAAAAATTACAAATCGGCAATACTAATTTTACCAAATGAATTCAAATATAATTTCAATCTGTCAGTACTTTATTTTAATCGATACGCACAATTATCCAACGATATTTCTTTAAAACAAAATTTAGAACATTATACCATAGATGAAAAAATACTAGAACGAATTGTTTGGATTGATAAAGCTAAACCTTTTGCAAATAAATGTTTAGAAATTCAACCAAACAATGTTCAAGTTTTGGCAATACTGTATTATTATTATTTGACAAATGAAGATACAGAAAAAGCAGAAGACACTTTAAAACGCATAGAAGAATTGAAATAGGCGGAGATAAGCTTAACGGTCTAATTGAACTTAAAAAATCCTACTTAACATAATATTAATTATCGGACTTTTTTGCAAGTTTTCCATTAAAATCCAAACACATGCAAAAGTATATTGAAATTAATGGGATAATTCAAATCAACTATTTATCCGATTCACTTTCAGGACACCTTTAACACGTTGTATTCGATGAACAAGATTTTCCATCATTTGAGTATCATTAACTACAATTTTAAAAACTCCCTCAAATAATCCTCCACGTGAATTTACGGTTAAGGATTGCATGTTTATTTTTAAGTCGCTGGAAATAACTTCCGAAATATTACTAAGAATTCCTACTTGGTCGTTTCCGGTTACTTTTATGGTAGCTATAAACGATTTATCATCTATACCTATTTGCCATGATGCTTCTTGAATTCGGTATGGAAATTTTTGGGATAACTGAATAAAATTTTTGCAATTTGTTCGGTGTATTGTAATTCCTTTTCCGATGCTTACAAAACCAGCAATTGAATCGCCTTTAATTGGATTACAACAACTTGCAAAATGATAGTTAATATCTTTTAAGTTATCGTTGATACTTAGTAAGTTAGACGTTGATTTCCCATTTGTTTTAAATTTTGCAAGGCTTTTTAAATCCTTACTTTCTGGATCTATCGGTGATTGAATGGCTAGAACGAATTCTTTAACGTCCTGCAAATCAATTTTTTCCATACCAATTAAGTAATAGAAATCGTTGGCAGTTTTAACTTTATAGCGTACTAATATCTTGTTAATCAACTGATTATCAATGTCTATTTTCCAGTTTTTGAATTTTCGATCAAAACTTTCTTTACCTATTTCTGATTCTTTTAGCTTTTCTTCCAATAAAAGTCGTCGAATAGTGGCTTTAGACTTAGAAGTTGTTACAATATTTTGCCAATCGCTGGTAGGTTTTTGATTTTTTGAAGTAATAATTTCAACTTGGTCGCCATTTATTATAACATGTCTTAATTTGACTGCTTTTCCGTTTACTTTAGCACCAACACATTTTGCACCAACTTGTGTGTGAACCTCAAAGGCAAAATCGAGCACGGTGGAACCTTTTTGCATCGGTTTTAAATCACCTTTAGGTGTAAAAACAAATATTTCATCTGTTTTAACATCCATAATAAATTGATTCACAATATCCCCTTCGGTATTTGATATTGTTTCAAGTAATTCACGAATTTGCCCTAAATAAGCATCCATTGTTTTAGCTGCTTTAATACCTTTATATTTCCAGTGAGCAGCAATGCCATTTTCGGCAATTTCGTTCATTCTTTTTGAGCGAATTTGAATTTCAACCCATTTACCTTCGGGTCCCATTACAGTGGTATGCAATGATTCGTAACCAGTTGATTTTGGAATCGAAATCCAATCTCTAAGCCTAGATGGATTTGGTGTATATTTATCAGTAATGGAAGAATAAACTCTCCAACAAAGTGCTTTTTCTTCCTCAAAAGAGCAATCAATTATTATTCGAACTGCAAAAATATCATAAACTCCTTCAAATTCGACCTTTTGTTTAAGCATTTTTTGATAGATAGAATTTACGGACTTAGTACGATATTTAATATCGAATTTAATACCAGTTAAATTAAGGCTATCTTTAATAGGAATAATAAAATTGTTAACATAGGTTTCTCGAGATTTGCTAGTTTCTTGAAGTTTAGTTTCAATTTGTTCATATTCATGTGGTTTAGAAATTTTAAGAGCTAAATCCTCCATTTCGAGCTTAATTTTATATAAACCCAAGCGATGGGCCATTGGAGCATATAAAATATTTGCATCTAGGGCTAATTTTTGCCTTAAATCATCCTCGTACATCGAAGCGTTTCGTAAACTAAATAGCAAATCGGCAAGTTTTGTTAAAATCACTCGAGTGTCTTCGCATAAAGTAATAAAAAGTTTACGAAATTGTTCGGATTGAACGTATGCTTTTTCGTTTTGTAAACTTGATATCCGTAACCTTCCATGAACTATTCCAGCTGCTTTTTCGCCAATATCTATTTTAAGTTGTTCGATGCTGATTTTTTTCTCTTCCACCGCATGATACAACAAAACAGCACAAACAGATTGATAACTTAACCCCAATTCCACGACACAAATTTGTGCAATTGTAAGTGGCTTACAAAGATATGGTTGTCCGTTTTTTAAAGTTTCGTTTTCGTATAATTTTGCACTTAAACGAATCGTTTTTCCGATGATTTCCGAATTTTCTTTATTTCCTTTTATGCGAGGACTATTCAGAATGGAACGATATAAACACTGAAGTGGACTATATTTCATTCGCAATATTTTAGTTTTAGCTAGATTTTAGCACTAAAGTTTGACGATTATAAATATAGTAAGTTATTTTGACATTTGCAACTGTAACACACCTTTTCTTATCCCCAAAGTTATTAACAGCATTGTATCGCCCAATTTAGGAGGATTTTCAATAAAAGAAACCATTTTATACTCTTCGAAAATATCATCCTTTAAAATTAAACTAATTTCGGGTATATTATTGTCGTTTAGCGTGTTGCGATTTACTTTAATGTCTTTTACAACAAAAGGATAAGTATTTCCTTTTTTATATTTTGGATGTTCGGGTTCAATATAAAAGAAGTTATTGGTTGGATGTTTTACTGCAATTGCGTTTAATTTAAAATTTTGAGGAATTTCAATCAACGAAAAGTACTTTGCAGGAATAATATTTAAACCTCCAAGTTGGTCGACAACCAAATATACAATATCCCCAGTTTGATTTTTAAACTTTTCAATAAACGTTAAAGACAGCTTTTGTTTATCATCATATAAAGTAATGAATGGGCTATCTTCGGGAAATGCTATTAATTGAGCTTTTTTAATTCGTAAAACTTTTAAATTTATATATTTTTCAGGAGCTAAAAATGATTTCCAGCTTGGAATTTCGATGCTATTATTAAGTTTATCCTTAAAATACAAAACATCTAATGTGTCACCATATAAACTTTCAATGGTTTTTGATTCCATAAATTCAAAGGAATATGTATTATCCACCTTGTAAAAGGGATGTTCTGGCTCTAAATATATTTTTCCGCTACAGCTTACTTTGTCCACTTTGCATTGTATCTCCTCTCCTATTTTGAACGAATAACTTTTGTATGGCTCAGACAGCATGGTGATTCGGGTTTTAAAAGGAGTTTCGAGTACAAAATACCATTCCTCTTCAAATTCGATATGTTTTACAATTTTCAGCGAATACCACTCCCCTTCTTTAAGTTTGTTTTTATTTGTTAAATCATCCATATACGAAACTAATTATATCAAAAAAACTATTAAAATATATTTTAGTCGAGTTTTAATACGGCTAAGAAAGCTGTTTGAGGCACTTCAACATTTCCAATTTGCCTCATTCGTTTTTTACCTTTTTTCTGTTTATCTAAAAGTTTTCGTTTACGAGAAATATCTCCACCATAACACTTAGCTGTAACGTCTTTTCTAAGAGCTTTAACAGTTTCGCGTGAGATAATTTTTGCTCCTATTGCTCCTTGAATAGCAATATCAAACTGTTGACGAGGTATTAATTCTTTTAATTTTTCGCAAATTCTACGACCAAAAGAATGAGCATGATCCACATGGATTAAACAGGATAAGGCATCCACCGAATCGCCATTTAAAAGAATATCCAATTTAACTAATTTAGCATATTTATAATCCGTTAAGTGATAATCGAAAGATGCATATCCTTTAGAAATACTTTTTAGTTTATCGTAAAAATCGATAACAATTTCGCTTAAGGGCATATCAAAAGTAAGTTCGATACGATTGCTAGTTAAGTAAACTTGATTTTTTAGCACTCCCCTTTTATCTATACATAATTTCATTACGCCACCAAGATATTCTGCTTTTGTAATAACTTGAGCATTAATATATGGTTCTTCGATGTGCTCGATAATGCTTGGAGCTGGCATACCTGATGGATTATGCACTTCAATTGTTTCACCTTTAGTGGTAACAACTTTAAATGAAACGTTTGGCACCGTTGCAATAACGTCCATATCAAACTCTCTGTCTAAACGTTCCTGTACAATTTCCATGTGAAGTAATCCTAAAAATCCACAGCGAAAACCAAATCCAAGAGCTGCGGACGATTCGGGCTCGAACGACAAAGAAGCGTCGTTTAATTGCAATTTTTCGAGTGAAGATCGTAAATCTTCATAATCGTCGGCATCTACCGGATAAACTCCAGCAAAAACCATCGGTTTCACATTTTGAAAACCAGCAATATGTTCTTGAGTTGGTCGAGCTACATGCGTAATAGTATCACCAACTTTTACCTCTTTCGATGTTTTTATACCCGAAATAATATAGCCAACATCTCCAGCTTTCAGAATGCTTTTAGGTTCCATGGTTAATTTTAAAACCCCAATTTCATCGGCATAATATTCTTTACCAGTAGCAATAAACTTTACAAAATCGCCTTTGCGAATGATTCCATTTTTAATTCTGAAATATGCAATAATTCCTCGGTAAGAGTTAAAAACAGAGTCGAAAATCAATGCTTGAAGAGGTTCTTCTTCATTTCCTTTTGGACATGGAATACGATCTATAATTGCTTCCATTATTAAATCAACGCCATATCCAGTTTTACCACTAGCTTCGATAATGTCGCTACGTTTGCAACCAATTAAGTCCACAATTTGGTCTTTAACTTCTTCGGGCATAGCACTATCCATGTCCATTTTGTTCAATATTGGAATAATTTCCAAATCGTTTTCAATTGCTAAATATAAATTTGAAATAGTCTGAGCTTGAATTCCTTGCGTAGCATCTATAATCAATAATGCACCTTCACAAGCCGCAATGGAACGAGAGACTTCGTACGAAAAATCGACATGTCCAGGAGTATCAATTAAATTAAAAATATATTTTTCATCGTTAAACTCATAATCCATTTGAATGGCATGGCTTTTAATGGTTATTCCTCGCTCCCTCTCTAAATCCATGTTGTCGAGAACTTGCTCCATTCTATCTTTTTCCTTGATTGTATTTGTATAATCAAGCAAACGGTCGGCAAGAGTACTTTTGCCGTGATCAATATGAGCTATAATGCAAAAATTTCGGATATTTTTCATAGTTTGCAAAAGTAGTAATTTTAGTCCATTTTTCAGCATGCCTGTTTACTTTTTTTGTATTTTCGCAATAGGAAAATAATACTCACTCACTAAAATGAATAATTTCACATTAAGATTATCTCTTATTATATCTATATTTTGTTTGCATTTAATGCTTTTTTCGCAAGCAGATGACAACTTAAACGACCCATACAATAATTGGGACGGAGTTACACATTGGTCGAAATACATGCGTTATTCGCCTAAGTATTTTGGACCCAATGCTTTGCCAGTTCCCGACGTTAAAAATGGTACTATTTGCGAAAATTTTGAAATTTCGCTTGCAGGCGAATACCATTACAACAAACACGATCCTACCACAAATATTTATTCTCGAATAGAAATTCCATTTGTAAAAAAACGAGTCAATGTTGAATTATATGTTGTGCCAATAGAGTTTTATAATACAGATTCGAGTTTACGAATTGAAAGGCGAACACTTAATAAACAAGGCTCGGGCTTTGCTGGTGGCGACATCTATGTTGCAAGTAATTTTCAGATTATCCACGATAAAAAAAACATTCCTGATATTGCACTGCGAATTGGATTACGAACTGCTTCGGGAACACATTTAAGCCATGCCCGATATACCGATGCTCCTGGTTATTTTTTTGATTTAAGTTTTGGAAAAAAATATTTCTTTTCTCCAAAAAATGAAAACTATATGAAATTTTATTTTTCGGGTGGATTTTATTGTTGGCAAACCAATGACAATGAATATCGACAAAACGATGCATATATGTTTTCGCTTGGCACCGATGTTTTGATTCATAAAGTTATGTTTTCGCTCCAAACAGCTTCCTATCAAGGATATATTGGAAACGGAGATAAACCATGGGTAATTAGATGTTTAATGAAATCAAATTTTAAAAAACGATTAAATTTTGAAACAAATTTAGAATTCGGACTTCACGATTATGATTATAATAGCATCCGAATTGGGCTCATCTATCAAATAAAATCTTTGGATATTGATTTTGTTACAAATTTATAAAACATGATTTTTCTGTTCTAAAGATTAACTGTTTCGTTTATATTTGCAGTCAAATTTTTAAACGTGAAATTTATACTACGAAACTTAATTATACTTACCATATTATTATTTGGATTAAACTCCTATTTAAGTGCTCAAAAAAAATGGGCAACATTTGGAATTCACGTGGAGCCAATAGTACCTTTGGAAATGTTTCGAATTCGTTCGAGTGAAGTTATTCGTGAATCGGTTAAATTTACTTCCAAACCACTTTCGGGCTTTACTTTGGGAACACATTTATCGGTGGAGCTTACTCCAAGATTTTCAATAGAAACTGGTATTAATTATGTCTCTCGGAATTTTTTATTATCGGTGGAAGATGGAAGTTTTACCGATGAAATAAATTTTAAAGCCGATAATTTTGAAATACCTCTTACCTTAACCTATTATGTTAAATTGTCCGAAAAGCTATTCTTGGGACATTCTATTGGAACATCAATACAATTAATTCCCAGCAATTTATACTCTCGAAACGACAAAAAAAACAATACTGGAACAACCACTTACAGTTTTAATCAATTTTCGCAACGAAAAGGCACTATTGTTCCCATATTTAAAGGAGCTGTTGGGCTTGAATATCGCTCTAAAGAAAGCGGATATTTTTATGTCGGTCCGGTTTATCATCTGTTTGCCGAATTGTATCAGACTAAATTGAATTACTATAATATAAGTACTTCAAAACAAATAGATAATGTAGTTACTAAAACAATTGGCGATTATTTTGGCATTGAAATTAGATATGTTTTTAAACCTACTGAGTTAATTGTAAATAAAAAAAACAAGGATTAGTGCTTGTAAGAAAACGCCAAACACTTCGTTGTCTTTATGCAGACAGGCTTGTCTTCGTTTTAAAAATCAGATATTTATTTCTTATAAGCACTATTTCCTCTGATTGTTCGGATTTGCAA
This sequence comes from Bacteroidales bacterium, assembly GCA_038210985.1. Taxonomy (GTDB): domain Bacteria; phylum Bacteroidota; class Bacteroidia; order Bacteroidales; family WCHB1-69; genus JAQUGA01. The sequence continues at coordinate 16,359 of JBBQWB010000013.1, read as the reverse complement.
TCCGAACAATCAGAGGAAAATTTGGTTTAATTTTTAAGATTTTTTTAGCTCAAAATAAGGTAAAAATTCTTCCAGCTTATAATTTGTGCAAAGCGATTGAAATTCAGCAATCAAACTCTCGTTAAAAGGAACTCCTTTATCTTTGCGATACATCCAATTCAAATATTCTTTTTCGCCAGGACTGAAAATTTGTTTGGCACCAGGAGCTAATTTTGAAGCACGAATTTCGCGAAGAATATCTCCACTAATCTTTTTAAATTCATTTACATCGTTAAATGCATCCACATCCATTGCAATAAAGAAATGTCCTAGTGGATACGGTGCTTTTTTACCATCTTTATATCCCAACAACATTTTCATATACGCACCGCTCTGCAAAGCAGCCGAAAGAATTTCGACTACCAAGGAATATCCATATCCCTTATATCCGCCTGTTTCTTCGCCAATACCTCCAAGTGGAGTAAGGGCAGCTTTGCCATCAATTAAATCTTGTAAAATTTCACGGGAGTTGGTTTTACTTTCGCCCATTTCGTCGATAACCCAACCTTTTGGCACAGGTTTGTTTTCGCGAGCATAAATTTCAATTTTTCCACGTTGCGTAACAGAAGTCGCACAATCTAATAAAAAAGGGAAATCTTCATCTGTTGGAATTCCAAACGTTAATGGATTTGTTCCCATCATATTTTCGACTCCAAATGTTGGAGCTATCGAAGGACGAGCATTCGTTCCTGTAACCCCAATTAAATTTTGTTTAGTCGCCATCATCGCGTAATAGCCAGCAATTCCGTAATGCGTTGAATTACGAACTGCAACCATTCCCATTCCATATTTTTTTGCTTTATCGATAGCCATTTGCATCGAAAATTTTGAAATCACATGACCCATCCCATTATGTCCGTCAATTACTGCGGTAGTTGGACCTTCTTTAACAATTTCAATTTCGGTTAGTGGATTTAAAATACCATCTTTAATTCTATCTAAATAAATTGGTTTTAACCGATTGGAACCATGCGAATCGACTCCTAATTTATCGGCTGTAATTAGCACATCTGCAACAATTTTTGCATCCTCTTGAGGAATCCCAGATTTATTTAATAGGCTTACCATTATTGATTCTATAACATCAAAAGGTATCCATGTAATATTTTCATTCATTTTTTTAATTATTTAAGTAAATATAATTTTGCACACGCACGTGCATCTGACAAAGCATTATGATGGTCTAATTCGATAGACATTTTTGAACAACAAGCACTAAGATTAGCCGGCGAAAATCCTTTCTTCCGATAAATCTGCAAGGTGCAATCCCAGCGTTCGGAAAGGTTTAAATCGGCGTAATTTAACCCATAATAGCCCATCGTTTTAATCAATACATTTCGATCGAAAGATTCATTATGGGCAACGATGTTTTTTCCTTTAAGAAACGGATGAATTTTTTGATAAAGTTTATCAAATGTTGGAGTTTGAAAAGTTCGCTGTGGCGTTATTCCATGAACCTTAATATTGGAATACCAATATTGATTATCCGGAGGTTGAATAAGAGAGTAATATTCATCGATAATTCTATCATTTTCGACAATCACCAATCCTATTGCACATGCACTTTGCATATAACCTGTGGCAGTTTCAAAATCAATACTAACAAAGTTCATAGTCATTTATTCAATGAATTATTATTTTTAATTATGTCGATGCTGACACGAACAAGAGTTTGGTCTATTGTCGTAGCAATTTTTGATAAAACTTAAACCTTCTCGCTCCCACTCTACTGTTCCACCAGCTAAAACTGCAACTCTAAATCCATGTTCTAATAAAAACTCTGCCGATTTTAGAGCTGAAATTTCGCTCGAATCTGCCACAACAATTAGTTTATTAAGTGGTAAAATAATCCATTTTTCATATAACTCTTTTATTGAAATATTGAATTGTTTAGGAACATCAAATTTTTCATATCCAAGCATTTTATTTTCGCGAATATCTAATAAAACGGTATCGCCAGTTTTGCACTTTTCAAAAACTTCGTGGGGAGTTAAAACATTTATTGTATTTTGCATTTTAAAAATATTAGAAAAATCAAAAGTACTTATTTTTAAAACAAGTGATTTTTCTTTTAGATATTTTTAGCAAAATGACAAGATAATAAAAACTTCCACCAAAGTATCGGATTGTTCGGATTGCAAATCCGAACTAGCTTTTATGGACTTCTGCTTAGTCATATTGAATTTATTGAAGCATGAATACACAAGGCTTGAAGTGTTTTTCTATGGATTTTAAGAGAAAAGACGGATGGTTTCGACGGGCTCAACCGCCGAATTCAATTTGCTGCATCAAACATTTGGATTGCTCGGATTTGTAATCCGAGCCAGATTTTAATTCAATCAATTTTTGATGTTCGGATTGCAAATCAGAACTAACAATGGTTTAAATAATACATTGGTCTAATATTTCTCCAATTTATTTGAATCAATTTATTTTTTATTCCTAAAGTTTTGTTAAACTATTTTTTAGTGAACCATAGTTCATTATCTTTACAGTGAACAAAAATGAAACAAACATGTATAATCGCATTCGTCGCATTCGCAAAGTACTTAATCCTCCGAGCATTAAAGGATTCACACCCTATGGAGGAGTGCATAAATCTGAGAATAAAAATCCAGTAATTTTATTATATGAAGAGTACGAAGCCATTCGTTTGTGCGATTATGACATGGCAAATCATCATGAAGCATCGGTTGTAATGGGCGTATCTCGTCCTACTTTTACCCGAATTTATGCTTCGGCGCGTCAAAAAATTTCCAAAGCATTTGTAGAAGGCTTAACGATGAGCATTGAAGGTGGTAAAGTATATTTCGATAGCGATTGGCATCATTGTAGCAATTGCAAGTGCGATTTTAGCAATCCTAACAAAATAGATCAAGTAGAAAAATGTCCTTTATGCAATAGCTCCAATGTAAAAAGCCATATCGATGACAAAGAGGACATCCCTGCATGTAATTCGATTTGCATCTGTTCTGCTTGTAATTACGAACAAAAACATGAAAAAGGAATTCCCTGCAGTGCGATATTATGTCCAAAATGCGGAAATAAAATGTATAAAAAATCAAATAATTGTTAACCTTAAATAAAATTAAACCATGAAAGTAGCCATCACATCCACAGGTAATAATTTGCAATCAACCATCGACCCTCGTTTTGGGCGATGTGCTTATTTTGTTATTTACGATACTGAAACCAAAGCGATTGAATTTATCCCCAATCCAAATCTTGATGCAACCGAAGGTGCTGGTCCAGCATCGGTTCAACTGGTAAGCTCTCGAAACATCTCAAAAGCTGTATCTGGAGAATTTGGAATAAAAATCAAACCACTTTTCGACAGTTTAAAAGTTCAAATGATTGTACTAAAAGATTCAAAAACTATTGAAGAAATTATAGAAATGCTTAATACATAAAAACAAGGAGGTCGTTATGCCAAATTTTAATCAAACCGGACCCACTGGCGAAGGTGCCATGACTGGGAGAAAGATGGGAAAATGTTCCCAAAGTGAATCCGCAAATCCTGATTTTCAGGGAAGAGGTCGTCAAGGAAATGGTCGTGGCTTAGGTTGCGGTTTAGGACGTGGTTTTGGTCGCAGTAAAAATTGCGGAGCCGGAAACCAAAACCGTTTCAGAGGCGGAAAACAGGATTAAAACTATAAAAAGCCAACATCTTTAGTTGGTTTGATGCACTAAAGTCTCTGATTAAATTTTAAAATAATAAATGAAAATCAGAGACTTTATTTTAAATAATTGGACATTTTGACAATGGTCAATGTCCTGTTCGACAGAAATAAAAACTAACAAACAGAATATACAAATAAATAACAATTAAAAAAAATAAATTTATGAATAAGAAAATTGCAATTCCAATGGAAAATGGCCTTTTGTGTGCACATTTTGGTTACTGCGAAACGTTTGCTATTGTTGAAGTTATCGAAAATAAAATTACAAATATCACAGAAGAAACTCCTCCAGAGCATGTTCCTGGCTTATACCCACGCTGGGTAGCTCAATTTGGTGTTACCGATGTAATAGCAGGTGGCATGGGCGAAAAAGCAATCGTGCTATTTAACGAGCAAAAAATCAATGCATTTGTGGGTGCTCCCATTAAACCGGCTCGTGAGTTAGTTCAAGATTTCTTGGAAAATAAACTCCAACTTAATGCGAATTATTGCAATCACGACGATCACGATTATGGAAATTGCCAACACTGATAACAAAAACAATATAGACGAACGCTGCAAAAAATGTTTTAAAAAATTGTATCAACGGCTTTTTGAAAAATTTCAAGTGGATGAAAATCAACGTATGATTTTTGATGCTTTTTATAAAGAAGCTATGATAAGCATGCATTCGCTATCTAGCCCTGAGATTCAAAGAGAATTAAATCAGCGGTTTTGTGAAATTACCGGCATTATAGATCCTTTTGAATCCGAAAAAAGAATATTTAATGATTTGGCGATGAAACTTACGGAGGAATGGAAACCAAAAGTGTTGGTTTCCAAAAATCCATTTGATATGGCTTTACGCTTGGCAATTGCTGGCAACATCATCGATTATGGTGCGAATCATCAATTTGATGTGTATGAAACCATTGAAAAAGTGATGACGGAATCATTTGCCATCAATCACTCCGAACAACTCAAAAAAGGTATTTTAAAAGCTGAAAACGTTCTGTATTTGGGTGATAATGCTGGCGAAATTGCGTTTGACAAATTGTTCATCGAAACCATGCAAGCAAAAAATGTCACATTTGCCGTAAAAGGCGGTCCCATTTTAAATGATACATTGGAAAAAGATGCCCAAGATGTGAAAATGCATGAAGTAGCAAGCGTAATTTCTAACGGATACGACGCCCCTTCAACCGTTCTTAGCAAAAGTTCGAGGGATTTTAATAAAATATTCAAAAGTGCAGATATAATCATTTCCAAAGGTCAGGGAAATTTGGAGGGATTATTATTACTTAATGATCCCAGAATTTATTTTTTACTTATGGTAAAATGCGAAATGATTGCGGATTTGATACAAGTTCAAAAAGATGATTTTGTGGTAGTTAACAGAACCATAAAAACTTAATATTATATTTTTAAACTAATTTTATATGAAAATTGCAGTAGCCAGTGGCAAGGGAGGAACAGGAAAAACACTTCTTTCAACCAATTTGTTCTATACCTTGAGCCAAGAATATAAATCATTATGTCTGCTCGATTGTGATGCGGAAGAACCCAATGACATCGGTTTTTTTGAAACACAATTTATAGAAGAAGATATTGTAACGCAAAGGGTACCTGTTATTGATGAAAGCAGTTGCACCTATTGTGGCAAATGCCATGATTATTGTGCTTATAATGCTATTTTTATCATACCTCCATCAAAAGTCATAAAAGTTATTGAAGATTTATGTCATGGTTGTGGAGCGTGTTCGGTAGCCTGCGAGTTTGGTGCTATTTCTGAAAAGGACGTGGTTTTGGGAAGTGTCAATAAATATCAAGTAAAGGATATTGGCGATATTATTGAATCGCGCGTTAAAGTGGGCGTTTACTCTCCCGTTAAAGTCATAAAAGCAGGCGCTAAAGCAAGCAAAAAATATGATATCGTAATTTTGGATGCTCCTCCGGGCACTTCTTGTCCGTTTATTCATACCGTTGAATCCGTAGATTTTGTTGTGCTTGTTACAGAGCCAACCCCTTTTGGACTTAGCGATTTAATACAATCGGTTGAAACCCTGAAAACAATGGGCATAAAATATGGCGTTATTATTAACCGTGCAGGATTGGGCAATCGTGATATTTATAAATATCTTGAAGATGAAAAAATTCCGCTTTTGATGGAAATTCCATTTGAAAAAGAAATTGCCTTAATTTATTCTACTGGACAATTGCTCACTGAGCATCGTCCTGAATTTAAAAAAGAATTGAAAAAAATGTTTGATCAAATTATCTCAGATTATGGAAATAGCAATAATTAGTGGTAAAGGTGGAACCGGAAAAAGCTTTGTAAGTGCGGCTTTTGCAACCTTAAAAGAGAAAGTACTTTTATCTGATTGCGACGTGGATGCGGCCAATTTATATATAATTTTCGATCCAACACATGAAGAAGAAAATATTTATATAGCTGGCGAAAAAGCAGTAATTGACTACAATTTATGCACAAACTGTGGCTTGTGTATTCCATACTGTAGTTTTGATGCCCTTTCGTTTAATAACGAAAACAAGGTAGAAATAAACGAAACTTACTGTGATGGCTGTAGATTGTGTTCACACATCTGCCTTGCCAAAGCAATAACAATGGTAAAAAATGACAAAAGCCGGATGTACTCAGGCACTTTTCGAAATGGAAAGATGGTTTATGGACGTTTGGCTCCAGGCGAAGAAAATTCGGGTAAATTGGTAAATATGGTTCGTACAAAAGCTAAAGAAATTGCCAATAAAAATGGCTTGGAAACCATCGTCATCGATGGCCCTCCAGGCATTGGGTGTGCAGTAATTTCAAGCATTACCGGAGTTGACCATGCAGTAATAGTTACCGAACCAACAATGTCGGGATTACATGATCTGAAAAGAACATTGGAAATTATCGAAAAATTTAATCTTAAAACTTGGGTTATCATTAATAAATATGATTTGAACTTAAAAATTTCAAAAGAAGTTGAACATTATTGTCATGCTGAAAACATTGAAGTTATTGCCACTTTAGCATTTCAACACGAAGTGGTAGAAGCAATGGTGAATAAAAAAAGCATTGTGGAATATGCTCCGAATTCTTTAATTTCGCAACAAATTGAAAATGCTTTCGAGAAAATAAAAAATCATGGCAAATAAAAAATAAATTATTTTATTTCAATGCAACAGAAATGAAAGAAATAAAACATTATTAAAATTAAGGTGTTAGTAATCATAAAGGAATAAACATTTAACTAATAAAACAAAAATTATGGGATTTATTGACAAAATAGAACTCCCCACCACAGGAAGTTGCTCTGATTGATGCTCGAAAAGCTATTTCGATGTTAGCAACGACAACTTTTCTATTCCAATTTTGGGCATTGTTGAAAACATGGCATGGTTTAGTCCGGTGCCTCATCCTGATGAAAAATATTTCATTTTTGGAAAAGGTGGTGGCGAGCTTTTGGCAAAAGAGACTAATACTCAACTTTTGGGACAAATTCCTTTAACCCAAGTTGCAGCTCAAACCCCAAAAACTGATAAATATTTGTTAAATAATCAGCTTTTTTATTCAAAAATAGGTTTTTAATGGTTTGTGTTTTTGCAACTAATTGAATATCAGTATGTGTGTATTTTTAATTTGATTTGTAGTCCCCAAGGGGATCTTGATAATCAGCGATTTAAGTGTTTAATTTGCATCATGTATTTCAAAGCATCCATAATATGTCTTTACTCAGAGCCAAATCAACCGATAAAAGGCTATATGATGTCTTTAAACACAAATTCATCCACTTAATTATTGAAAAATCCGTAGTACACAAATCTGAACTCTAAGATTATCAATACATTGAAAAGCAACAGTTTTGTTCAGATTAGCTGCAACTTGGGTTAATTGTTGAATTGGGCGAAGTTGCAGAAAAAGGTCTGAGTGCTTTTTCCATATCAAACCCAACGGTAATGGATGCTTTTGAAGAAATAGCAAAAAAGGTTTTAGTCTAAATTTTGAATTCATGCTCTGGCCATTCTTGGTGAGAGTATCAAAAAAGTTGACAGAAGATTTTTCGCCCTTGGCGTAATTAATTTTGTCAACTTTTTTATTTTTAAAATATTTTAGATAGCTGGATTTTAATGTTTTGAGGTTTGATTAACTGATGTGGTGATGTGATGATTAGCTGATTTACTAATTTGCTAATCAAAGAATCTGCTAATCAAAGAATCCACCTATCCACTTATCCACTAATCAACTAATAAACTAATCATCACATCAATATTTCTTCGGTTTTGACAAGCTCAACCTCCGCTACTTTTTCCTTTTTCACCTTGTCACTTGTTTGTCAATGCCTGAAATAGGTTGACCGTTAATGAGTAAAATTATTAACGCAAAAAAACAACAAAAATGGCAAGACGAGATCAATTTCAAATGAGTGTAGAAGAACGACATTTAAGAACTTTTAGTCCTGGCTTTAAAACAGCAAAAGTTCGTGAAATAGAACAAGGCAAAACAAAAGTTTCCGATATTTGTAAACAATATGAAGTTTCAGCAACAAATGTTTACCGCTGGATTGACAAATATGGAAAAATGAAAAAGCAAAAGATTAAAATGGTCGTTGAATCAGATAGCGACACAAAACAATTAATGTTATTAAAACAGAAAGTTGCTGATTTAGAGCGTATTATTGGTCAAAAACAAGTCCTTTTAGATTTTAAGGATAAAATGATAGATATTGCTGAAGAGATGTATGGTGTGGATATAAAAAAAAAGTGTTCCACCAAACCATCGAATATTTCTGGCACAATAGAGAACGACTCAAAATTAGTTTAAACATGCTTTATCAGAGTATTAGCATAAGCAAACAAGCTGTTCATCAGTATTTGGAACGAACTTACAAACACAAATCTAACGTAGAACAACTCCTTTTCTTGATTTTCAAAATCAGAGAAGATCACCCAACTATGTGTTGTAGAGATATGTATTATCGGGACTTCTAAAAATTCATTTTTCAGCGTTAAACTGCTATTTTAAAACTCTAATTTACCTAAGTAAACCTCGATTTTTAAAATCTTGTTTGCCTCAAAAAATTGAATTTTTAGAAACCCTCATAAAATATCTCCAGAATTTATTGGTCGTGATGCTTTTGAGCGGTTTTGCAAGGACTATAGACTAATGAGTGTTGTGACAAGAAATTACCGTAGAACGACTGACAGCTCAGGCGTGATAAGATTTGAGAATCTAATAATGGGGCTGTCAATAACAAAAATTAATCAAGTTTGGCAAAGCGATATTACTTATTATGAGGTGTCGGGAAGATTTTATTACATAACATTTATAATTGATTCATTTTCAAGACGAATAGTAGGATATAATACATCCAAAAGGCTTTTTACAGAACAAACGACATTGCCTAGTTTGAAAATGGCCATAAAAGCGAGAAAAGGAGACAACTTAAATGGGCTGATTTTTCACTCCGACGGAGGAGGTCAGTATTATGACAATAATTTTTTGAAACTAACAAATAATCATGAAATAATTAACAGCATGTGTGTAAACCCTTGGGAGAATGGTATTTCTGAAAGACTTAATGGCGTGATAAAGAATAATTATTTACGCAAAAGAGACATAAGAACCTTTGAGGATCTGGTGAAAGAAGTTGACCGAAGTGTAACGCTTTACAACGAAGAGAAGCCTCATATTGGATTAAAAAGGAAAACTCCTTGTCTGTATGAAAAAGAACAATTAACTTTGCACAAGCAAACAAAGCTGATGATGACAGAGTCATTTGATGCAAATAACCAGATTTTAGGGGCATTTAGCCCCAAAAAATCTGAGCAAACAAAGCCTCAGAATCAAGATGTATTATCAGCATATAAACTTGAAATGAGTGAGTGAAAACGGTCAACGTTATTTAGGCATTGACACTTTTTCACCCTGTTACTCGTCACTTGCCACTCCGCCCCTTTTCCCCCTTAAATCTATTAAAAGATAAAAAGTTGACTTATCAAAAATCAATATGTAACTCTTTGTGTTTTATGCGAAATGTCATCATCTTTATCAACTCTAACACTTTTTAAATTCCACACGCCTGCAACTTTAACATTAAACCAATTTGCAGTGTCCGACAATAAATCCATATACACCAAATCTTTGGGATAATTTATTGAGGGAACCACGCATTCTGAATTTTTTGTTGTTTGGAAAATTTCGTATCGTTTTTTCATTTCTAAATCAAAGCGATATGCATCGCCATTTAATAGAATTTTTGAAACACTATATAAATTTCCATGCATAGGATGATTAAATTTTAATGTACTTCGTCCAGGAAGTATTAAAATTAGAACAAAAAGTGCCAAAGCAATCCATTTTATGGATTTATAATTACCAAAAAGGTGGACTTTTTCAAGCCACTTTTCGCTTATTATAGAATAGATAAACAAAGGAATAGCAATTACAAAAATAAAATGCAAAGTCGATATATATCGAGATGGGACTTTATCGCTCGTAAACCAAACTACAAAAGCAATTGAAATCCATATAAAAATCAAAAAATAAACAAAGAGCCAAGCTCTGAATTTCAATGAATTAAGTAGAAGTATGGATTTATTTATAAACGGAAAACACAGCAACATAAAAAGGATTATGCTTCCATTTTCAAATTCATAGACTAAAAATCTAAGCGAGTAAAAAAGCGAGTAAGAAATCACACCAATAGGGTTTTGACATGTATCTACAATCGAACTTCTATATTGATTTCCTGAAGAAATTAGAACAAAAGCAACAAGAATTAAAAATTCACTAATCAAAAATCCATCAATGAATTTAAAATTTTTAAATTGGATTCTTAAAAAAAGCCACAATCCAATCCAAAAGATTACAAAAATAAGATATAATTCGCTGCTACCTAATAAAATAAGTATTGCTATAAAACTCAAAATAGATTGTTTAAAAGTAACTTTCGATTTATACTTAAACAGCATTGAAATCAGAAAAAGCAGAAACGGGATTGGCAAAATATAATTAACGCTACCAGTAAACCAATATAAAGTTTCGGCTAAAGCAGGCGTTTGAATTAGCCAAATAAGAACAATGGATAATGCAAAAATAACAGAATACAAATTATTATTTTTGATTTTCAGAAATGGTTTTATAAAATAGTAAATTGAAAAAACTAAAGTTAAAATTAAAACAGACGGCAATATTTTATAAATAAACCAAATCTTGGCTGTTATTGGTTGAAGGGAGGAGATAAAATTTGCAAAAAATCGTCCCGACCAATGCAAATACCAATATTTTTGAGCCCCTATAAATCCAAATTGTTTTAGAGCTAAAGCAAACGAATAATCATCGCTTTGAGGGTGATTAAAAAAACCCAGAATACAAAACATTAAGATAAAACAGGATAATAGCGAAATCAGAATGATATTGATTTTTCTATTCATAGAAAAGTTTGATATTAATCTATTTTACTGTAATTCCAGTCCATTTAAGTATAGCCTCCTTAAATTTAAGTTTTTGACTATCGTCTAAATTGCTATATCCAGCTCCATGAGCAAATCCATTTGCTTCAAAAAACAGACAATCCTGATTTGCGTTTGGCATCCATGCAGCTTGTCGCCATGGATCAATGGAGCCATGAATTTGAATAATTTGTTTCCCTTCCCAATTCAGAAGTTCAATAATTTTTTCGTGCGTTTCGGGATGATAAACGATGTCAATATTTTGGGGAGCCATTACTCGATTTGAATAATCTTTTCTCGACAATTTAACTTTAAACTGTTTCGACATTTCGTTAAATGAGTAATATCCAGTTTCGGAAAATGCTTGATAATAGTAAACATTTGAAGAAGTAGTTGTATCCATATAAAAAGTTGAAGGAGAAACGACCATAAAAAGGTGATTTAAAGCTGATTCAATTCCTTTATTCTTTGCAGGAATACGCTCAGGCGATATGCCCCACTGCCAAAACGAATAAGCATATTCAAACACTGCATACTCAAGTGTAGCTTCAAATCCAAGAGGAAAATCAATTCCATTTTTGGTTTTCACATTTTGAAGATACTTTATTCCTTCTTCTTTATTTTTCAGAATAAATGTTTGAAAATCAAGAATTTGTTTTCTAATTTTTGGAGTAGCTACTTTATTCATTATCCAATTAATCGGTCTTGGATCTTCTTGAGCTATGGTAAGTGGGGCAACGTAAGCAATGGCAACATCTATATCTTTTGGATAAAGTGCTTTAAAATATAAAGCGGTAGAACCACCTTTGCTTGTACCAGTCGAAAACCATTTTCCGGTATATACTTTTTTAAGCATTGTTACAATGTCGTGATGATCGGATGCTGCTTGTTCGATGGTTAAAAACTCTCGATCGTATGGAATTGGTTTTGATTTTCCATAAAAGCGATGCTCTACAACCACTAAATTTGCATCTAACATATCGCATAATTCGTGATTATATTTTGCCATTTCGGCATAATCGGCATCGTAACCTTCGGTAACAAACACAACTGGTTTGTCAAATCCTTTATGAAATACAAACAATCGTTGGTCAAATCTGTCGCTTTTTGGATTTGTATGATTCAAAACTTGTTTCGTAGTAACTTCGTATTTTTTTAAAAATTTCTTTCCACAGTCTCTTTCAACAACAGTAGCTGATTTAAAAGCATGTGTGATTTTTTCGAGGATGGAATCCTGAACACTTAAATTACAAACAGGCGTCGAATAATTAGACGCAAACACAAAGCTTGTTGAAAACAAGACGAGTACTAGTAAAAATTTAAAGATGTTTTTTTTCATTTTGTTATTTGATGTTATTATTTCGGGCGATTACGTTCAACATAACGATACAATTCAATAGTATTTTCGGTAAGTTTTTGCATAAACATAAACTGCAAAATTAAAAAAGGAATTAATACCACAAAACCTATTATGGGAATAAAAAACAGCATGGCTAAAATTGCTGTTGAAAAAACTAATTTTGGACTTATTTGATGTATGGTTTTAATATTTCTTTTTTTAGCAAATTTTTCAATTTCTTCATTCGTTTGAATAATAATGTAATATGCCCACCAAATATTATAAAATGGGATAAACAAATATCCAATTACTCGAGATGCAGTAATGGATGGATTTTCAAATTCGAGTATTTTCCATGTAAGATAAACAATTTCGAGCAATGAAATAATACATATCAAAGAAGCTACAAATATTGCAGTTCTGAATACAAAAGAGACTCCTGCAGCACCAATAAGAGAAAGAAATTCGATAAAATTCCAGTTAAAATTTCTTTCCATAATATGCTGATACGTGATTACTAAATAAACAGAAATTGCAAGCATTAATCCAAGCATAATCCAAAACGAAAGATTGTATTTTTTTAATTTTGAAATTATCAGATACGAATTTTTACCGGTACTTAGGTATTTAAACCAATCCGAATAAGTCAATGGTTTTTCGATAATATCGTTTGAAACAATTAAATACAGGTCGGGAATATTTTCAATTTTTTCCCACACCTCCAATTGTGAATCCCATATTTGAGTTTCTGTTGGCAGATTTAATTTTATTATTTCTTCTTTCGAATATGGACCAAAACTATTGCCTTGGTAGTGATAAAAATATTTTTGCATACATTAAAAATTCAAATCAAAAACTAAAATTAATCAAATAAAATCAGAAGTATTTTCAATTAAAATAATGAATTAATCTTCTATTCTTTCGTCTTACAAATATACATTCTAAATTTCATTAATAGATAAACGATTAAAAAAAATCGTGATAATAATATTTTTAACAGACAATTAAAAACTTGTAACATATTGTTTTTTAACTACTTTACAGATATAATTTGATTTTTACATCTCAAACATGAACAAAATTTGATTTTTTCTGATAAATGCTTGCAAAATTCAAATTAAAAATTGTATATTTGCACTCACTTTTTGAAACAGTAATAATTAGAATACCAAAAGCATAGATCATGAGCAAGACGGATATTATCAGAACGATTGAAAGTCAAATGGTTACAGTTAAAGAATTTCCAAAATTTAAAGCTGGAGATACCATTACTGTACATAATAAAATTGTTGAGGGAAATAAAGAACGTATCCAACAATTTCAAGGAGTAGTTATACAACGCTCAGGCACAGGAACTACCGAAACTTTTACCATTCGTAAAATTTCTGGCGGTGTTGGTGTTGAACGTATTTTCCCAATCGCCTCTCCATTCATCGATAAAATTGATGTAAATAAACATGGTTTGGTTCGTAGAGCCCGTATTTTTTACCTTCGCGATTTAACTGGTAAAAAAGCTAGAATCAAAGAAAGAAGATTTTAATAACTCATACTTCATATATTTTAAAAAACTGTTGACTCGTCGACAGTTTTTTTTTATATATTAAACAACATTTTATCATATTTGATGTTTATAATGTTTAACCTTTAACATTTTTTCATCATGAAAAGAACATCCATATTTTTACTGATAATTTCATCTTTTGCTTTTTTTTCTTTTATTTCAGCCGACACAAAGGTGTTAAAAGAAGAGGCAAAATCAGCGTTCAATTATTTGAATAAAATGCGTGAAAATCCAAAATTTGTTGAAACAGAAACAGGAGTTAAAGATTTTAAAATCAAAGCAGTTAACGCATTAACCTGGAATGAGACTTTAGCAAAAGTTGCTGAAGCAAAAGCTTCGGATATGGCAAGCAATAATTATTTTGGACACCAAGATAAGCAAGGACGGGGAATTAACATCCTGATTCACAACGCTGGATATACTTTAAATAAAGCTTTTATAGAAGACAAAAGCAGTAATTTTTTCGAGTCGATTAATGCAGGATTAGGCAACGCCAAGGAAATTATCAAAGATTTAGTAATTGATGAAGACCTCACTCCTCCCGGACATCGTTATCATTTATTAGCGATGGACGATTTTTACATGAATTGTGTAGATTGCGGAATTGGCATAGCTTATAATGAGAACTCAAAATACAAATATTATGCTTGTATTATTATAGCGAAAAAAACTTTTTAGTTTGTCCAATACCTGCAAGAAAACGTCAACTTCATCATTATACTTGCAACTTGATGTGGTGAAAGAATATGTTACGTTAATAGATTCCTCAATTCATACCAATGACAGAATTTAAATAATACTACGTTTATAGTTAATTGTAATCTTGATTTGTCAACCAATTTCTAAAATATTTTTGAATTTCCAAAAGTGGTAGCAATAACATATCGGTAACAGGATATTACAAGTTGTTGCTTCGATATTAATGTCCTACGGACAAATTTTCAGGTTGTTAGTATTTCTTTTTATTAATGTAAATGTCCTAACAATGGGGAGTACTTTATCCGTAGGACATTAATATTAATAAAAAATTCAAGTCATATTTAAAAATTCCACTTAGTGGATTAACAGACTTGTATAGTAATACAGAGAGTTGATAACCAGGCAACAGCAAATTCGCACTTTGTCATTAACCCTTTATTCCCAAATTTCTTCATTAAGCTTACCAATGGCAAAATTTTTAACACCTTGACAAACAGGTTTATATTGTTAATTTATTTTGATACTCCGTTTGCTTATTTGTGCGGTCATGCTTAGCCTGTTATGCGGTCATGGTGATTCGCCACGGCGAAGTCGAAGCATCCGCAACCTTACTTCGACTTCGCCGTGGCGAATCAGAATGACTGCTCTATTTAGAATTC
This sequence comes from Bacteroidales bacterium, assembly GCA_038210985.1. GTDB lineage: Bacteria > Bacteroidota > Bacteroidia > Bacteroidales > WCHB1-69 > JAQUGA01. Next base: position 948 of record JBBQWB010000013.1, on the reverse strand, counting down.
GTCTATAAAGTCCGATAACAGAGTTTTTTTTTTGCAAGGACTAATTACAATCGTTATTAATCCCTATTAAAAAAATTTCGTTAGCTTGGGAAGTCAGTCCTTTTATATTCTTGGAACAAGCCTTGCTGCAATGCTTTAGTTATTTTTGTTTTAAGTAAATATGTCTAATGTTGTTTAAACCTGTATCTCTTTCGTCAATTTCAAATTTATCGATGTACTTAATTAATGGTAGTAGTTTAGGAAAACCATAATTTCTTGGGTCAAAGTCGGGTTTTTTCTTAATTATAAAGTTCCCCAAATTTGCTAAAAAAGTCCAACCACTTTCATCAGCCAAATCATTTACACTTTCTGTTATAAGGTTTATAGTTTCAGAATCTACTTTACTAAGTGGCTCATTTTTTTGTTTTTCTTTTGCCGTTGATTTTGTAGCAATTTTTTCCACTTTCGTGGTTTTTAAAATTTCTAAATAAATAAATTTGTCGCATGCAGAAATGAAAGGTTGTGGTGTTTTCTTTTCGCCAAACCCAATAACCGTCATTCCTGCTTCTCGAAGCCGTGTTGCAAGTCTGGTAAAATCGCTATCGCTCGATACAATACAAAAACCGTTTACTTTGTCGGAATACAAAATATCCATAGCATCAATAATTAATGCACTGTCGCTTGAATTTTTACCAGTTGTATAGCTGTATTGTTGGATTGGTGTTATGGCATTTTCCAATAAGACATTTTTCCAACCCGAAACAGTTGGTTTAGTCCAATCTGCATATATTCTTTTAATGGTTGGTGTGCCATTTTTTGAAATTTCTTCCAACATTTCTTTCACATTTGCATACGGAACGTTATCCGCATCAATTAATACTGCAAGTTTATCGTCTGTCATATTTTATTTTATTTATTTATTTTAGGGGTCTGGCTGGCAACTGTTGGCGGTATGAAACGTTGGGGATT
>JBBQWB010000012.1:0-47716 GCA_038210985.1 Bacteroidales bacterium | reverse complement strand
TCTCTGTATTCTTTCCATTTAGCCTTGCATGACGCCTCATCTGGATATTGTGCGATAAAATTTAATAGATTCATAGCTGAAATCTTCATTGATTGAATTGCAAAGTTAAATAATTTAGGCGAAAGATTGAGTATTCATTTTATTTTTTTAATCTGTTTTTGATTTTCACTAATACGTGTTTCATTATCAATAATGATTTTGGAGACCTTAATAGCTTATAAATTGTTTTTCTATAAACATCATTATTCCTATAATAGGGGTTCATAGTATTTATAAGATTCTTTGGCGTTCCATATTTTTTACCATGTAGTTCGCCATGAATTCTGTATGAAAAAACTAGCTGCTGAAGATTGTTTTTCAAATAGCCGTCTATGAATTTATTTGCAGATTCTTTCGTTAGCAATTGGTGTTTTATAGCATAATTAACACATTCGGTTATGTCTTTTGTCCAAGCTTTAAATATGTCGAAATACACTTTACAAGGTGCTGAATTATAAATTTTCCCATTGATAACTATTATTTTATCACAGATAATTAAAGAATTACAAAGGAATAAAAAACCTAAAAAAAGATTTTCATGTAATTCTTCAACTGTTACTTCATCCTTGCTTTTATCATTAAGAAGAACCACAGAACTAATGCTTGTTAGCAACCAAGCAGTTTCATTCTCTATCAACGAATTAAAATCTGTTTCAAAAATATTGAAATCTTCAAAATTTGAATTTAACTTATTTTGCTTACTTTTTGCAATTTCGGCAAAATATATTGCTCCAAATAACTTTTTGCTTGAGCTTATTGTATCCATTAAAACCTTTATAACACCTTCTGAAAGATGTTCATTGTCGGATAAAAGCCAAAAGTAATTACCATTTGCTAATTCTTTGCATTTTTTGAAATTCCCAAAATAACCAGTATTAAAAGGCTGTTTATAAGTTATAAAAATTAATTCTGGATATTTTATTTTAATATTATTAATTACATCTTGAGTGTTATCGGTGGAAGCATTGTCTGAAATTATTAATTCAATTTTACCATTAAACCCATTTAATTGTGGCAACAAGACATTTAGAGCATTTTCTAAAATAGATGCTCTATTGTATGTTGGGATTGCGATTGTTAATAATGGACGAGTGTCTGTCATAACGAATTTATTGTAAAAGTTAACCCTTCAATTAAAGTAGATTGAGGTCTCCATCCCAAAGATGTGAGTTTTGTGTTATCTGCAAATGAATCAAATATTTCATTTTCTCGATAAGGGAGCTCTCCAAATAATAATTTTGTTTTACTTTTTGTAATTTTTTTAATGGTCTCAACTATCTCTTTAATAGAAACCGAATTTCCGCTACCAACCTCATATTCAATTATTTCGGCATAATTAAACAAACTACATTCCAATACAATTTTAAAAGCATTTACCACGTCATCAATAAAAATAAAATCTCGCTTTTGTTCTCCAAGGGAAAGCTTAATAAATTCCTGATTTTTTTTTAACGCATATATCATCTGCGGAATAAATTTGCTAAGTGAGTCATTATCACCATACACATGAAATAATTTCAAATTAATCAACTCGCAATTTCCTTTTTCAAGCACTAACCAATCTATTACATGCTTTTTAGACAATGTGTAATCCAGCAAATATTTATAATTATACTTCGGATTATTAAAAAAACTATCCGTATTAATAAATTTAGAAACATTAAACTTGTTTGCAATCTTGTACAAAGTAACAGGCAAAATTACATTCGAGTTTAGCATTTTATCAAATGAATCACCATTTGAATTATAAACTGTTGCTGCATGTATTATTGCAAATATTTTTTGTTTTTGAAAAATAGATTCTAAATTATCTTGGGATAAATAAATTTCAAAATTACATCCTTCCAATCGATGAAATTTTCCAATGGATGATTCAAGTCCTATAATATTATAATGATGGTTCAGTGTTTTTGCTAAATGGCTTCCTAAAAATCCATTTATTCCGGTAATTAATATTGTCTTTTTATTCATTTTTACTCCCAATCATCCGTAATAATTTGACTTTGATTTACTCCATTTTTCATGAAATAATCTTTAAAGCTATTAATCATATCTTGAGGTCCAGAAATAAAAAAAGAATTATTTTTATTGCTTTCATCTAATACTTTTTGCTTGTTTAGTATTCCATGTTCATTCTGAAAAACGAAATATGTATTAAAATTCAGATTTATTTGTCTGGCTCTTGCAAGTTCTTTATGATAAATGTTTAAACTTGAATTTCTAAACCCAGCATATAATGTCGGGTTTTTATAATCTGCAAAAGCATAATCTGTAAAAAGAGATAAAAAAGGAGTTATACCTGTACCTCCAGAAATAAAAACAGTATTTTCCTTAATATTATCTTGTACAAACAAATCTCCGTAGGGCAATTTTAAATTAACTATTTTCCCAACTTCAAGTTCATTAGCCATTCTATTTGTATAATTTCCTTTTACCGAAAATGTTATTCTAATTAGTTCATCCTGAGGACTACTTTGAATACTAAAACACCTTGAATCGGGCCAACCCAAGCTTGGGTCATACTCATCCAATGAAAAATGGAGAAATTGTCCGGGTGAATATTTAAACTTACCACTCAACGATTTAATAGTTATCGAGTATAAATCGTCTTTATGTTTTTCAACAGAAACAACCTCAGAAAGATATTTTTTTATAATAGCCATTATCTTATAAATGCCTTTAAAAAATCGGACAAAACATTGCCAACATATCGGAACATTTCTTCTTTTAAACCAGGATATGTACCTAAAAAAAAGGTATTATTCATTATATAATCAGTATTTTCGAGTGAACCCACAATTCTCCATTCTTTATCCATAAAAGCTGGCTGTTTGGTAATGTTACCTGCAAATAGATTTCTAGTTTCAATTAAATTTTGATCAAAAAACTTAGTTATTTCATCTCTTGTAAAAGGGCAATTATCCCTAAGGGTAACAATAAAACTAAACCAAGCTGGATCTGAATTTTCGGTTTGTTCAGGTAAAATAAAAAAATCTGAATATTGAGAAAAAACCTGTTTCCATTTTAAAAAATTTTCTTTTCTAGTTTGGCAAAATGCTTCCAGTTTATCCATTTGTGCTGAGCCAATTGCCGCTTGAATATCCGTCATTTTTAAATTATACCCAATTTCAGAATAAACATATTTATGGTCGTAACCATACGGCAAATCGCCAAATTGTTGAGAAAATCTTTTACCACACGTGTTATTTTCTCCTCCCGAACAATAGCAATCTCTACCCCAATCTCGAAAAGATTTTACAATATTTGCCAGCGTTGAATTATTTGTACATATTGCTCCGCCTTCTCCAGTTGTAATATGATGGGCGGGATAAAATGAGATCGTACTTAAATCGCCAAATGTGCCCGTAAATTTACCATTATACTTGCTACCAAAGGAATCGCAATTATCTTCGATAACCCATAAATTAAATTCTTTGGCAATTTTTAAAACAACATCAATATTAAATGGGTTGCCTAAAGTATGGGCTAAAAATATACATTTGGTTTTTGGAGAAATTGCCTTATATAGCATTTTAACATCAATATTGTAAGTCGGAATCTCAACATCAACAAACACTGGGACTAAACCATATTGAATAATTGGAGTTACAGTAGCTGGAAAACTAGCACCAACTGAGATTACTTCATCTCCTTTTTTAAGTCTTTTTTCTCCTAATTTTTCGGATGTAAGTGCTGAAAATGCCAGTAAATTAGCCGATGATCCTGAATTTGTCAATAAAACATGTTCAATTCCTAAAAATTCTGAGATTTTTTCTGCAAATTCTTCCGAAAACCGACCTTCCGTCAGCCAAAAATCTAATGAAGCCTCAACTGCATTAGTAAGTTCGTTTTCATCAAAAACTCTTCCTGCATAATTTACCTTTGTTTTTCCAGGCACAAACTCTTTAATTGCAAATTTTGCCTGAAAATATTCTTTGGTTTTCTCAATGATTTCAATTTTGAGCTTATTAAGATCATCCATTCTTAATCCATTTAATTAATTAAATTGAAGTATTCTTTTATTTGATGTTCACACATCGTATGTGCATTTTGATGGTTATAAAAAGCTTTGTACCATTCAACAACTTTTTCTAATGTTGTTTCAATATTCCATTTAGGTGTCCATCCTAATATTGCTTTAGCTTTTGAACAGTCTAGCTTAAGATAATTTGCTTCATGGGGATTAAGTTTATCTTCTATTTTGAAACTCACATTATCGTTCCATAATTGACATATCCTTGAACTCACCCATTCTACATTTTTGGCGTCTAAATCCTCTGGTCCTAAATTCCAAGAATCTGCAAATTTATCCTTTCCGCAGTATAACTTTTCTGCTAACATTAAATACCCACAAAGTGGTTCAAGGACATGTTGCCACGGGCGAATAGCTTGCGGATTTCTAATTTTCAAATTTTCGCCTAAAGTTATAGAACGAATAAAATCTGGAATTAAACGGTCTGTAGCCCAATCGCCGCCTCCAATAACATTTCCGACACGAGCTGAGGCTATCAAAAGATGATGTTTATCGTAATCTGTTGGATTAAAAAAAGATTTTCTAAAAGAGGAAGTAATTAATTCAGAACAACCTTTACTACACGAATATGGATCATATCCTCCCATGGGTTCATTTTCACGATATCCCCATGCCCACTCTTTGTTTTCGTAACATTTGTCCGATGTTACATTTACAACTGCCTTTATGCTAGAACAATGTCTTATGGCTTCAAACAAATTAACAGTTCCCATTACATTAACCGAATATGTTTCAATTGGATTCAAGTAGGATTCTCGAACCAAAGCTTGAGCTGCCATGTGTATTACAATTTCGGGCTTGACTTCATTTAAAACTCGAAGCAAATTTGAGTAATCCCTAATATCCCCTATATAGGAAGTTATGATGCTGTCGATGTTTGCTTCTACATATAAACTTGGGGTTGATGGAGGCGTTAAAGCATATCCATAAACGTACGCTCCAAATTGCTTTAACACCAAGCTCAACCATGAACCTTTAAATCCCGTGTGTCCTGTTATTAAAACTTTTTTTCCTTTATAAAAATCACTTAAATAATTCATATTGAGTTATTTTTACTTTATAATCACCATTTTACTTAAATCTTATAGCTCATCCTTAATTTCACCATTTTATCCATGGAGCTTTTTTGTTATCTATTAATTCTTCCAGTTGAATTTTGTCTCTTATGGTATCCATCGGTTTCCAGAAACCCTGATGTTTATATGAATATAATTCACCTGCTTTAGATAAATTTTCAAGAGGTTCTTTTTCAAAAATGGTTGTATCATCTTTAATAAATTCTAAAATTTTAGGCTCACAAACAAAATAGCCTCCATTAATCCAAATATTATCTCCTTTTGGTTTTTCAATAAAATTTTTCACTTTAGTATCTTTATCTATAACCAATGAACCAAATCTTCCTTCGGGTTGAACAGCAGTTATTGTAATGGATTTACCATGTTTTAGATGCGATTCTAGTAGCTTTTCAATATTAACATCGGCGACCCCATCACCATAGGTAAGCATAAATGTTTCATTTCCTATATATTTTTCAGCTCTTTTTATTCTGCCTCCAGTCATTGTATCCTCACCTGTATCAATTAGTGTAACTTTCCATGGTTCAGAATTTACAGAATGATACTCCGTAGTATTGTTTTTTAAATCTATAACAATATCCGACATGTGAATGTGATAATTTGAGAAATACTCTTTAATCATATATCCTTTATAACCGCACAAAATAATAAATTCATTAAATCCATAATAAGAATATGTTTTCATAATGTGCCATAAAATTGGTTTTCCACCAATTTCTACCATGGGTTTTGGCTTTAATACGGTCTCTTCTGATAATCTGGAACCTTTACCTCCAGCTAAAATTACAACTTTCATTATTCAGGTTAAGTTTTATAAAACACTATACGTTTATTTATGGTGACTTATGAAAATGACATTCAATGTCAAGTATTTATTTTTTTAAATTGAAATAATTTTCCTAAGCAAATCAAATACAATCTATGATTCTACTTAGGCAAATATACTCTATTTTCAGAAACTAAAATAATAAATTTTGATTTATTGGCATAATCAAACTCGATAAAAAAATAAACTTAATGTGATTTTAAATATTCAAACAGTTCATTATTGGTTAAAGGAATTGCTGCAATTTTTTTATTCTTATCCAACAGAAACATTGTTGGCGTTGCATAAATATTATATGATTTTGCAATATTTCCTTGCCAAGATTTTAAATCACAGACATTTAACCATGCTGCAAGCCCATTTAGTTTTATATAATTTTGCCATAAATTAAAATCTTTATCAAGCGAAACAGCGACAATATTAATTGTTTTATGTCCTGCATTTTTCAATTTATAATCATTTATTTTATCTCTTAGTTCTGGAATAGCAACTAAACAGTGTGAACACCATGATGCCCAAAAAATCACTAGTGTATTATCGCCAGGTAAATCGTTTAAAGATAAACCCTCATTTATTATAAAATTGGGAGCAGAGTTTCCAATTTCAACATTTCTAAGAGTGGATGCTAAACTTCTCATCCACGTAAATTCATCATCAGCTTGACCACAATCTTCATTCTCTTTAAGTATAAATCGATCATACGTGTTTAAAAGTGCTTTATATAAACGATTCTTACTAAACTTCTTTAATATATAGTTTAAAGTGAAAGTGTAAATCACTTCATTGCTTTCCGTTTTTTTTATAAATGTCTCAGCTGCATAAAACAAATTCATTTCATCTATTGGAATCGTTTCGTCTTTTGAAACACTTAACCCAAGCCATTCATCAATTTTCTCTAATAGAATGCTAGTAGAAACATAAAAACTATCCGCAGGATTAAAAAAATCAAAAAAATGCAATTTAATCATATCGGATTTTTCTTCATTTGTCAACTTCCATGAAGGTATAACTGGATAATAATATGCATTTGCAATTTTTGAAACCCCTTTAAAAGCTTTATTATTATCCTTAAAGCTATTCACAAAAACTTCAAAATTCTTATATCTTAAATAATATTCATCTTCAATTTTTTTATGAAATGAATCGGTTATTGGATAATACCTTAACATTGGAAAAAGGATTTCACGAGCAACATTTATTTTGTCCTGAAGCGACTGAAATTCGTAAAATGCTTGATTTTCGGCAGATTCAATAATTTTTAAATTTGTCAGGACTGTATTTTGAGGTATGTTTTCAAATTTCGTCTTAATTTTAATATTTTCACCGCTATTGATGATGTAAAAATTCTGTACTTCATTTAAAAGAACTTTACATATTCCTTTTTTCACAAGCGCAACATTTTTAATATGAAATTGAAAACTTCCATTATTATCTGTTCTTGTAGAATCTATAAAATACAAAGTATCTAATTTGCATTGATACAATCGAAGCGATTTATAATTATAATTTTCAATTATACCAGCAAGATTAATGCTCTGCGCGAATGCAATTAAGTTAATTAGTAATAGAATAAATAAGAATATGATTTTTCTGATTTTCATGGAATGAAATATTATTAGTTACCTAAAATAAATAAACCCACAAAAAGAGTGGGTTTATTTATTTTATTAGATAAAACTTAATCTTTAAAACATCTAACTGGATAAGCTCTTAGTTTTGAGGTACTGTTTCTGAAAATTGAACTACCTCCCATTAACCTAGAACGACCATTGGTTGGACTCGACTGAGTTGCTGTCCAATATCCATTATTAGAACCTAAAGACAAAAACACATAACTGTCACCAAGATAACCTGTTGGAAGTGCAGTAAAACCACTTGTGTTATTTCCATCCCATCTTGGGCTTTCAGCTTTCATTTTGGTTCCTTGATTTGTTCCTCTGTTACTTCCCACGGATGTCTGAAATGTCGACAATGGAGTGGCTCCTATTGGTGCAAAAGTTGTTTCAACACAATACTCATATCTACTAAATTCATAGTCACTTGGGAAATGGTATCCTGCTGGGCATATACCACGAACTGTACTTGGATCTGCTGTCACAGAAGTGGAAGGAACATAACTCATAGCTTCATTCCATTGATATAAACCACCAAATTGAACACAATTTGACTCTAAATTATTATAACAATATTTTTCAACAACTCCATTATTTGACTGTGGATTTGGAGTGTTAACCATAGTTCCCACATTTAAATTTGAAGTAAGTACAGTAACACCACAAAAAACTTCAAAAATTACAGAACCAATGAAGTTTGATTTAACTTCAAGACCAGGACTCCTACCAGTAGAAGCAGATGGAGTTACAGAAAAACGAACAAATCTATTAATATCATCATTACTAAGAATGTAATGAGAAGTGCTTTGCCCTTGAATTTGAACTTCATTTAAACCATTCGCATTATCGGCTCTATACCATTTATAAACAACAGTACCTTGAGCATCATTTTCTAAATCAAAATATGTATATGTACCATTTAGATTAGTACCTGTAGAAACATTTCCAGTAACAGCAACATTTAACGCCTCTGGAACTGCATTAAGAATTGGACCAATGTATGTAGATGATTTTGTTAAGAGACCTGGGCTTGTTCCTGTTGAAGTAGATGGAGTTACCGAAAAACGCACATATTTACCTACGGTTGGTGTTTGCAAAGTAAATGTAGATAAATTCGCTCCAACAATCTCTGTTTCTCCAGTTCCAGTTGCGTCATTTGCTACAAACCAACGGTAAACTGACCCATCAACATCGTTTTCGTAATCGCTATAAACATAACTACCCACTAATGTTTTGCCATTAATAGCTATACCAGTTTGAGAAACAGAACTAGCTACTGGAGCTAAATTAGCAGTTATTGGACCTTTGTATGTTAATGATTTAACCTCAGTACCTATGCTTTGTTCCGTATCCTGCGAAACAACAATTGCAGCAAAACGTATGTATTTTCCTAAATCAGAAGGTGTTAAAGTGTAAGTTAAAGAAGTTGCACTTGATATTAACACTTCATTTGTACCTTGACTTTCGTCGGCACGATACCATTTATAAATACTAGTACCTTCAAGAGTACCTTGTCCATTAAAATAGGTATATACACCTGTTAAAACGGAACCAACAGTTGTGTTTCCAGTTTGAGAAACATCTTGAGCTATTGGAGCACCTGCTAATATTTGATTAGACCAAGGTGATTTAACTTCAAGTCCTGGATTTGTTCCAATATTTGCTACTGGCACAACAGCAAAGCGAATATATTTGAGAATATCAGCCAAGTCAGTAACATATGTTAAACCACTTGCATTAGGTATTAAAATCGCATTCAATCCTGAATTATCATCTGCTCTATACCATTTATATATAGATGCTCCTTCTGTATTGTTTTCTGCATCTGAATAGGTATAACTACCAGTAAGCATTTGACCCGCAGTTGCCAAACCGCTTAATAAGACATTCGTTGCCACAGGAGCAACATTAGTTGGAGATAATGGACCATAAAGCAAATCAACCCAATTATAATTGTTACGAAGTTGTAAAACCCCATGGTCTCCACAATCTAAACAATAAATAATTAGTCCTGGAGCTGGATTATAAATAGCATCTCGTTGTTCTGCTGTCATGCGGGGAGGTAATAATCCCTTAACCGTACTTCTGATTTCTAATGCAGCAGATGTGTCTGCTTCATCGCTGGGGTTTGTAGATATTATTACTTGTGCCTGTATATTAATCCCTAAAAACAGAACTATAAGAATTAATAAAATTTGTTTGCTTGCTTTCATATTTTTCAATTTTGTTTTTTTTAATTATATATAAATGTTTACTCAACAATAAATTTTGAAGAAAAATTTTGCATTTTATCATTCATGCTAATAACATACATTGACTTTCTTAAAGAAGAAGCATCAATTTTTAAGCTATTTTCGCCTGTTTGAACGTTGAAATTTACGCTAATAACTTTAGCAGATAAAACATTATAAATGCTCACGGTGAAAGATTTTGCCTCGCTAGATAAAAAATGAATATTTATTGTTTTTGATAATGGGGCGTAATAAGCATTAAACTTTTCATTATCAAAATTATTTTTGGCTAATTTGGAAGTGGTAACTGCTGTTTTAAATGCTAATGTAAAATTTGAAAATCCTTGATTATTAAAATTATCTTCAAAACTACTCGAATTTACTAAAGGAATTGCTTTTTTAGTTGCATTATCAATTGAAGTTGGATAACATTCGCTAAGTTTTGAGTTTTTGTATGAATAAATAGCTAAATTATTTTCGGATAAACCATTTAATTCATTAGAAAAATAATGTATTGTAACATTGTTATTTGCTGAGAATTGTCCAAATTCGGGGAGTGTAAAACTTCGAGAAATGGATGAAAATTCACCAATAGATGAAGTTAAATGAGAACGAATAATTGTTTTAATTCCAACATAAGAAATTGAATTAATATCAATGCCTAAACCAGCAATATTATTATTTTCACCAATTTCAATGAATCGAGTTGCGAAAATTTTACCCAATCCCATACCATCAATACTACCATTAGTAGCTTTAATTCTATTTTCATTGGTCTCATTAATTATTATTCCAGTATTTGACAAGTTAATGTTTTTGTTTCTCAAATCGACATTTCCATTAGACAAAGTAATTAATCCATTCACTTGAATATCTTGTTCTAAAATTAAGTCACTCGCATTAACGTCAATATTCTGAAAAACAAAATCATTCGTTCCATTAATATATTGTGAAGGAACTCCTGCAAACTGAATAGTTCCTTGATGTAATTCTAAAGTTTGTCCTGAGTTGTTTACTAGATTTCCAGATAACGTTAATTGATTATTATCGCTGGTCATTTGTATAACCCCAGCATCTTTTAAGATAACATGGTCGGCTTTAATGGTTGCGTTTCCACTCATTTTAAGAGATCCACCCTTAACAGAAATATAACTTTGACCATAAGCCGAAGTAGTTCCTATCATTAATATCACAACCAGTGATTTAATGATGTTTTTTCTCAAATTCATATTATTGAAAATTGAGAAAAAGTAATTTTCTCTATGCATATTTTATGAGTTTTAAAATTAAGTAACAATAAAAAAAAGCAAAATGTTTGTAAATGTACGAATAAATTAATTAAAAGCCAACGCTTTATATAACTAAAGCTAGAAAATATAAAATTTAATAAATAAAAATGGGTATGTTAATTTTATCCTAGCCTACCAAGAGTGCGTCAAAATACCATTAAACCTAACACTAGCGTATATATTTAACAAAACCTTACTAATGTTATGGTTGAAGTTATAATTCTCGAAAAAATTTAAAGTCGAACCAAATGTAACACTAAGGCAAGAATATGGGTAATATGTAAATTCGACATTACCGTATGTAATATTTTCGGCATTACCGAATGGAAATTGAGTTTTTTGTGCAATAAAAGGCATATTCAAATCTTGTTTTCGATATCTTTGATAAGCTATTTCAAAAGAAGCTATAAAGGGGTAAAAGTCAAAAATATCAATTCCCATTTTTATGGATTCAAATCCATGCATTGGAAAGCCTATGCTTTTTCCATAAAAAGCATAATTGCCCCAAGTATAAAAAGAATTAAAAGTCCAGTTGCTAATTTTTTCATATTTCAAATAAACCAAAGTGTTTTTTGGGAAGTCGGTAAAAACTAATTTTGATGTTATGCCAAGTCGATCGGGGTATATTTCACGCAAAGATTTTTTTAAATCGGTATCATCAATTAAAAACTGACTTGTCCAAGAAATATTTTTAGTAGGTTTATACAAAAAATCTATGCTCATTAAAGCATTTGCTGATTGTTCTTCAAAATTCTTACGGTCACTCATTTTAGAAAAGAAGAATACATTTGCTGGATTAAGATATTGGAACATTGGAACCTCATCTTTTCCTCCAAATAATATGGATTCGGAAATGGCAACATGAAACTTTGGGTTGAATGAAAAGTCCAAACGATGGAAAGTCATAAAACGCTTACTTAAAGACAAAACGGGTAGAGTATCCCGAATGTCGTATCCCATCATATCATCTAAACGGCTAAATAAAAAGGTGAATTTTAAGCGGTCGTTAAACATTTCAAAAGCAAAATGATCATACGAAAACGGATTATTCGACAATAAAACCCCATTGTCGTTTATAGCCCCATAATTTCTAGACATCCTACCGGCAAAAACCCTCATATATTTATTTTCTATTTGCATCCAGGCTTCGGATGCTCTTGAAAAATTTTTCTCCTGCATTTTTCCTATCGATCCAAAATATAAAGTATCCTGAAGGTATGCTGTATTTGCATCAAACTTATAATACATTCCAAAGTTTTTATAGAAAAATCCAAGAGCAGGGTTTATCCGAATATCTTTCCTTATCTTGTTCTCCGAAAAATTCACATTTCCTTCGCCAGTACCTTCCATTATAAACATTGTTTTCGTAGTATCAGAACCCTGAAAAACATCCACTTGTTTTAAAATATTATTAATCCAATGATTTATTGATTTTGAACTTTCCATTTTTAAATTATCATATAGCTCTAAGTATGTATATGGCTGACAAAGCGGATGTTGAATATTAATCGTACCACTATAAATCAAATAAGATAAAAACTTTTGATCGTTGAAGTTAGTAAAATATGGTGTAGTTTTTTGGGCACAAATTTTCGACAAGCTAATAACCAGCACCAAAATCATAAAAACGTTTATGCTTTTTGTCATATTTCGTAGAATTTTGGAATCTTATTAATTGTTTTAATTGCCTTTTCAAAATCTACCTGAATTATTTCCAAATACCATCTCATGGTTTCATATCTAGGAATATTTTCTTGTTCCACAAGTTTTAATGCGGTTTCTCTATCTATCATTCCTTCACGAATTTGATTACTTCGAAACGTATCGTTTTCGGAAAATCCAGCAACCGTATAATAAATATAATTATAAAAACTTGCAGTACCATCGCCAATTCGCCAAGTTGTTGATGTATCAATAGCTAATTCCCAGTCGTATTCATTCAAAACTAAATTGTTAACTTCTTTTTCGTTCCATTGGTAATAGTCAAAAAGATGATAATAATCCTTTTTAGGTGAAATATATCTGGCAGCAAATGAGCCTAAACTATCAAAAATTGAAGAATTAATATATCCAGGGCTTTTTATTAAATTTCGACCTACATAAGCAAAAAGCTTTAGTTTATTTTGAAGCGAAAGTGAATAAATGGTTTTTTTATCAAAATTTGGTTTCATTCCTCCAAACCCTGTTTTAAAATTTGTATTTTCCAAATCATTGATGCCCCAAATATTCAAATCGATACCTGTTTGCTTTTTAACCTGATTGCAGTAATAAAAAAAGAATTTATCTCCAGCCATAAAAAGAGGTATCATTCCCAATGCCGGATATTTTATCCATGCTTCAATATTCTTTCGAATGTTTTCACGTTTCCTATTTATGTCAGCGGAAACAATAATATTTTCAACTCCCAATTTTCCGCAAACCCGTGCAATGTTTCTACGGGCTAAATCGGTTACCATACCCCAGTCGTAAGTAAACGCAATTGGATTAAGACCCAATTCCTTTTTTACAAGATGTAATGAATATGTACTATCCCTTCCGCCACTAAAAGGCACAATACAATCGAGTTTATTTCCTCCCCTTCGATATGGCGCCACTAATTTTTCTAGTTCGTCCGTAGTTTTTGATGATTTTGATGATTTATGATTATGGCAATAATTACAAACTCCATCGGAATCAAACTCAATAAAAGGAAACGTCTCTGGCAATAAGCATTTAGTACACCTTTTAATTTTACGGATTGCATCCATATTGTACTCCAAAAGATTAAAAAGATGATTTTCAACTCCTCGATTAATAAATAATGAAGGATCTATTACGGCTTCTTTCCCCGAATTTGTGTTTTCAATTAGATGTTTTTTTATGGAATAAATATCGTTTGATTTTTCGCTCCTATAATCAGAGTCTAATTCATTAATCGAAAACTCATTAACAGTAAGCAAGTTGTAATTAACAATCAAACCATTATTTGGTGAAATTTGCTTTATTTCATCTGTTTTTGATATATCCTTAAAATAGTAATTACTGATAAGTTGTTCCAAAAAATAGGCTTCGGATGCAAATACAATTAAATTACTATCCAATACATAGTACAAAGATCCATTGTTTGTCGCCAAAACAAACTGATTTAAATCATTAAACATCAAGGCAATTGAAAAAGTGCCTTCGAGCAGTTTAAAAACAGCATTAATAGAATTTAGTAGATTTGATGACGTTTTCAACTTATCTTTAATTAAAGCCGAAATAATTTCGGTATCAATTTCAAATTCTCGAGTTATTTGCGGATTATTTACCCATAATTCATCCACATTTACAATTATGCCGTTGTGAATTAACACGGTATCGTCTTTTAAAACTGGTTGATTATTAACTTCTTGCAATTGAGAACCGTTGGTTACAAGTCGTGCATGACCAAAAGCAGAAAAACCATCCTTGTTTTTATAAGCATTTAGGGCAATCTTCAATTGCTTGTTATATTCCGAGGATTCAACCAGTTTGCTAATTGACACGTCTCCCTTAATAACTTCTATCGTTTTTGCAAAGTTTTTTCGGAAAGCTATACCCGAAGAGTCTTTCCCTCTGGATTCGGATAAAACAGCAATCTTATTTAAAGTTTTCTCGACAGACTTAATATTTAAAGAGCTATCAGGCTTAATAATAATACCAAAAATACCACACATATTACAATCCTTTTCTCTATTTTATTAATTTAAATCGAACAATTATCCATTTAGCAATATTTTTCGACTCAATAAAAATCCAATTTAAAACAAATTTAAAACCTGGATCAAAAAATGTATCTGGATGAGCATTGAGCATCACTTTTTTTGGCATTTGTTGAGTTGAAACTAACTCTAAAATATGATTCGAGTTTTTTATTGGAATATTAAATGAAGATTCCACTTTATCACGAATACTAACCGAAGCCCTATTCCAAGCTCTACCATTATCCGAAATATAAAAAACGGAATTGTAATCTACATTTAAAGAGGTATCGGCAATTATTCCGAAAGCTTTGTAGTCATAATTATTCCAAATTGATTTATTATCCCATTTAGACAAAGGACTTCCATGCATACAAATGGTTATTATCGGATAAAAGACACGTAACTTTTCGAGATTTGATTTAAAATTTTCGATGGCTTTTTTCATGTCTCCATTACAAAGGCTTAAATCTTCGTAGTGATAGCCAATTTCGTGTCCCAAAGCAGCAACTTGCTGAATTATTTCGGGTTTAAAAACCGAAGGAATAATTCGAAAATAATAGGTTGAAAAGATTCCCAATTTGGCTTCCATTTGAGCCATTTTCAAAGTGTTATTTGGAAATCTGTCAACGTCGTGTCTTAATATAAGTTGCTTTTCATTTTTTGAAATACCTTTAACGTAATTAGCATAAGAGGTTATTTCGTATTCGTTTTTTTGGAATGCCGTTAGAATATCCGCAAATGAATGAAATGTAAACTCTTTCATAATGTTGTAATGAATTGATCTTGAATATTTAAATTCGTTTTAATAGTTTTTAAACTTTCTGGTAAATTCTCGATTAGCCAAACCAAAAAAGAGGTAGCATCTATTTTTTGAGATAAAAATTCAGAATGATTTTTTCTAAAAACACTCTTTTCTAATAGGTTCATTTTCAATATTTCAATTCCTTTTTCAATGGCTTTTTCTTGCTCCTCTTTGCTATTTTTGTAATGAAATGCCAAGCCGAATTTAACTTCCTCTTCGATATAACCACGACCATTTTTGTCGAGATATATTGCCGGAACTCCCAAAACAGCACTTTCGGATGCCATGGTGGCACTTTCGCCAAAAAACAAAGTTGCTTGAGCCAAAACTTGATGCATTTTTTCGGGTGGAATTTTTATTTGGTATTTTTGTAGCTCGGGAGGTAGCGTTTTTTCGGAAGAAATAAACACTTTGGCAATACTTGAAAACAAGTTTGTAGCTTCCATTTTCTTTCGATTGGTAAAACCCGATAAACCTTTGTCATGAAAAGCATCCCAACTCACAAACCGCATAATGACGTAAGGTGTTTTTGGCTCAATTCCAAGTATATAACTAACATCTCCTGGCAAAGAAAATTGATTCGGATGCAAATAAAACAGCTCAATATTTGATTTGATTTTATAATGATTCGCTCCAAAGTTTTTATTAAATGAATCCGAAGATATAACCAAGGACATAAGTTTCGAAATCAGTTTATTTTCAATTGCCGACTCCGTATCGCATAATCCAATATGTTTTTTTCGTAACAACCAAGCAGGCAAGGTATGATATAATGACATTCTGCTAACAATCAAATCTATTTTATATTTTCTTTGGATTTTAAATGATTTGAAATTTGCCGAAATTATCCAACACAATTTTAAAAAAAGGCTCTTCTTCGTGTTTTTAAATATAAGATAGGGAATTTCAAATTTATCGAGCAAGTCCATTGTAATATCTTTATCGACAGCCGTAACATAAAGATTATGACCGCTTGCAACAAGTTTTTGATGGATGTATTTAAAATTATACACCTGAGCCGGATGACCAATATCGATTAAGATATTCATTTGAATTATCGCTTAAAAAAAATGTAGGGTAACAAAAACAGATAAGCCCAAAAAGGTTTTTTATCGCCTTTAACGCTCAACGCTTTAACCTTTGATTTTCGAGTTTTTAGATATTTTGAAAAAGAAATTTTTCTTTGCATTATCCCCATCATTGAGAATATAAAATCGGTAATTTCGTTCTTCCAATATACATTTTCGGAATAATTGTTCGGGTAAGATTGTTCAATTTCATTTGCATGATTATACAGCAAATTTGCGTAATCGACTCCACATGCTTTTGCCAAACCAACCCAAAGCCATGTGCGAGGATTAATCTCAATGATATAGTATTTTCCATCGCGTGAATCGAGCAAAAATTCAATTTCACAAACACCATCATAAGCTAAACTACTCAAAATAGACTTTGCCAACAAAGGCAATTCTTCATTATGAATACTCATACTACAAGTTGCAGTTCCAAAATAAATTGGATGTTCCCGAATTTTTTGACCAATCCAATAGGCTTTGATTTCTCCTTCTACCGAAAAGGAAGTAAACGAAATAACCTTGGTATCTATGGATAGTGGTATCATTTCCTGAATCATAATTTCATCCAGTTTTAAAGCATCGGAAAGATTCACCAAAACCTGATTTAATTCATTGATATCAAGCACTTTGAACGCCTTACGTTGTGCTTTTTTATAAAATGTTTGTCCTTCAATTCCTTTTACTAATAGAGGAAATCGGAGAGAGTTAAGCATTTGACTGTGAACAACCCAATCATCGGGATAAATTGTTTTAATTACTGGTAAACCAATGCTTGAAGCTATATCAAATAAATTACGTTTATTAATAATGTTTTTCAATACACGTTCATCTACAGTTGCAATTTTATAGATTTCCTGCAATGTTTTTTTATGTTCGGATAAGGTTTTCACAATATGATCATCGCAGGGAAGAATTAGCCAATTATTTAAATTTTCGACTTCTCCTAATTTCATAAGAAAAGGAACAAATTCGGGACTAAGATAATCGGGGCATTTGAAAAACTTCGAGCAGTACTTTGAATATCTGGCTACACCATGTTTATTTCTGTCAACAATAAACACAGGAATACCTTTTTCACCCAAACTACGTGTTAGGGCTAAAGCCTGAATATGTCCGTCGATAATTAATACGCCACGTTTTGTATCTGTATTATTCATTTGTTATTGGTATCTTTAAAACTTTTTGATACACCTGGATAATTTTTTTTGCAACAGTTTCGGAATCTAAGCCTAAATTAATGATTCGTTCTCTACCGTTCGTTCTTCCGTTTCTCTCCACAAAGTCAATCGCTTTTTCGATTTTAGAAGCAACATTCGATGGTTCAAAATTAGAAATAAAATACCCCGGTTCGTTGCCAAAAAGCCATTCAACATCTCCAACATTGGTCGCAACAACCGGACAATTGCACGCCATTGCTTCTTTTACAATATTTGGCGAACCCTCCATTAACGAAGGAACGACCAGCACATCAACGGTATTTAAATACTTCACAACTTCTTCGTGAGTTATTGGAAAAGGAGTTAAAATTTCAATATTGGGTTTATTTATTAGACTATAAGATTCCTTTACCAATTTGTAATTTTTCCGAACATTTGAAGTGTCGCCTAAAAATAAAATGTATTTCTTATCCTTTATTAGGTTTAATTCATCATGAAATGCATTAAGGGAGCATGTAAACTTATTTAACAGAATGCCATTTGGTATAATAACGGACTTCTTTTTTAAATACACAAAACTTTCAATGTACTTTGACTTGCAAACTATCGCTTTAACGAAAGGTTGAATTAAATAGGTTAAAAAAATCAAATATCTACTTGAAAATTCGATTTTATTAGGTGCAATATAGTGTCCGTATGCATCACTCCCCATTAATGATAATACAATTGGTATTTTAGAAAATGCCAACACCGATGACCATCCCGACATGGTATAATGTGCATGAATAATAGTGTATTTTTTTATTTTAACTTCTTTGCGAATTAAACGAGCATTTTTCAAATATCCTTTAATTCCTTTACCAACTAGGGGAAAGTATTCAACATTAAAGCCCATATTTTGGAGCGATTCTCCTTGAGCAGAAATAAATGGTGCAACTTTAAAGCTCTGAGAGTTACCGCTAGCTACAAATAATATTTTTACTTTTTCATCCATTTTACAAATTCTTTTATTCCATCCTCAAAACTCCAAACTGGATTATAATTTATTAATTGTCGTGCTTTTGATATATTTGAAAAAGTAGAAGAAACATCTCCTGCTTGGTAGGATATAAATTCAATATTTGCTTTTAAATTCAAGTTTTTTTCGATTTCGGAAACGACTTCTAAAACTGAAACAGTGCGTGATTCTCCGATGTTTATTATTTCGTAACCTGCCAAATAATTTATCGACTTTAAAATTCCGTCAACCACATCATCCACGTATGTATAATCGCGACAAGTGTCGCCGTTGCCATAAATTTTAATTGTTTCATTATTTAATATTTGACGAGTGAATTTATGTATTGCCAAATCTGGTCTTTGTCTTGGACCATAAACTGTAAAAAAACGAAGACAAAAGATGTCAAAATTATATAGTTCATGATACGTGTAACATAATAGTTCTCCTGCTTTTTTGGAAGCAGCGTATGGCGAAATGGGTCTATCTACATTCTGCAATTCACTAAATGGCATTTCAACGCTATTACCATAAACCGATGACGATGAAGCAAAGATTAACTTGCTTTTTCCATGTAATTTCATAGTTTCCAGCACATTTAATGTTCCTAAAACATTTGTTTTATAATATGCTTCCGGATTATTAATTGAAGGTCGAACGCCCGCTTTGGCTGCTAAATGAACAACAACATCTATATTATTTTCCTCAAAACAACTAGATAATTCAGAGAAATTGCAGATATCTATTTCTTTGAAAATATAATTTTTATTTTTTAAAGCAAATTCAATATTTTTCTGTTTAATTTCTTTTGGATAAAAATTATCAAAATTATCAATACAAATTACCTTTTGACTATTTTCTAACAACTTCTCAGACACATGTGATCCAATAAAGCCAGCTCCACCGATAATTAGATATGTTTTTGTTCCCAAAATATTAATGGTTTTAATTTAAATTTAATTGATTTCAATAATTATTCTTTTCTGACCAAAGTAAATAACTTATCAAATTATACTTCAGTTCTTTATTTTCAATACTTTCAATAACTTTTTGGTTCGATTTTAAACTAAAATTACCTTTAGTTTGATTCATCAAACTCTCAATTCCTGATTCTACATCATATTTTGAAGCCGCTTTTGGTTGAATTCGTTTAATGTATTGTTGCTTCATTATCCATGGCCAGCGATACACCTTTGATAAATCATACAAACTAACACCTTTATCTGAAATCATCTTCCCAAGTTCTGGATCTGAACTATTTATCATGTATGCATACAATAAACTATTTCGCCAATTATTGAAAATATTACCTCCTGACATTTTCATATATCCTCCAAAATATGGAGTTTTACACAATTGCTCTACAAATTCAATATCAATAAATGGAGCTAAATTTTCGCCTAAATGAGCATACGATAAAATTTCATTTCCAAAATATTTTCGTTCCACAATATTTAATAAAAATCGATAAACTCTTTTTTCAATTTTACTTTCTAAGTGATAACCCAAATGTATTTTTTCAGCAATTGAAATAAATGCATCTACTTCATCATTACTGGCATCCAGAACATCAAATACAGACTTACCTAAAAAATCGAAAATATGTTTTTTAACCTTATTAAAATCAGGCTCAATCAACAATGTGTTAATTTGATTATTCCATACTGGACCTATTGACATTGCCCCACCTTTCATTAAATTACTTCCACATATTCCCGTTAAAATGTTTTGATTGTTTTTTAGCTCATTTCCAACGGAATACATGTAATGAGATCGAGCAATGGATCGTAACCCAGATGTATTTTCTACTATTTGTATTGCATAATTTATAAATTCATTTTTATAAAAAAATTCATCAATTAGATACGATTGGTGGAAAATTTTTGTTTTTTTGGAAATTAAATTAGGAATTAAAATATCTCCATCCTCTTTACTTCCATGAGAATATGTATTTAAAACTTTGGGGTTATTTTTCAGAAGAGCCAAAATTAATCGCCCATCCCAACCTCCAGTTAAGGAAATTGAAAAACCGTTAAGCCCATTTTGATATTTATCGAAAATCTTTTTAAGTTCATTATAAAGCAATATTTTAGAGTCTTTATAAGAAAAAAATGGTTTTTGAACAAGTTCAATTGAGTCAAAATATCTTTTAATATTTATTTTTGAGTTTTCAAAATCAAGCTGACAACCTGCTTCGAGTGAACTAATTTGATGGTAAAAAGTATCTTCGTTTATCGAATAATTAAATGTAAAAAACTGCAGAACCGTACTTTTATTTGTTTTAGGTTTAATCAAATTAGTTCCAATGACACCTTCAGGGCTTGTTGAAACTAATAGAGATTTATTAAAAACAGCATAAAATATTGGTCTAATACCGAAGTGAGAACTAATAATAGTCGTCTTGTTTTTTAACTTATTAATTATGATAACATTATAAAATCCACTTAAAATCCTCCCTTTATCATTAATATTTCTGTATAAATCGAGATATTTTTTAAGATGATTTTGTGATGAAACAGCTTCTCTATTTATTGAGAATTCTTCTCTAAAAAAAGCGGATCCAATTATGGTAATAAAATATTCGGGCGTGTCATCAAAAACATATTTTCCCTGATAACTTCCATTCATCAGTAAAATTATCTCTGTAGATTGAAATATAATTTTATCTCCTAAAGTAAAATTCGTTTTAAGTATATCAGAAAAAGATGTTATTAAGGTGATGTTATTCATTTGCATTGTGCATAGAAATAATAGTCTCTAATCTTAAATCATAGGATTTGTTTGTATTAAACATGCCTTCTTCAAAAATCCATTGATTATTTTCAAAAACAAATCTTCCAGGTTTATTATTTACAAGCATTTGATATGGGTCGGATTGTCCAAAAATACATTGAATTTCGTTTACTAAATATGAACCATCTTTTTCAAAAACATCAACTGCCTGACTTTTAAAATTATGTTTATCCGTAATTTCTTTAACAAAATCTAAAAGGGATAAGGGAGGATTAATATAGCCCTTTATGAGTGTTCCACTTGCTTTTTCGTTATGAACCATTTTTTGATGGGCAAAATACGACTCTCCAATTCGCACAACTCTCCATTCAAAATCGTGTTTAATATATTCTTGAAAAAATACAAATCCTTTTTGTAAATCGTTGGCAACTGTGTGGTATATTTTTAAACGTGATACGAGATACTTTGGGTTTTTAATAGCTGTAATAAAACGTTTAAATTTATTTCCTTTAGATAAATTTGGACCCGTAAATGCTCTAATGCCTTTTGAAAAACAATCGTCAATATAATTTAATGCAAATGATTCTTCTTTAAAAATCTTGACACCTCTGCCCGATGCACCAATATTGATTTTACCAACAATTGGAAGTTTCTGTTTTTTTACAAAACTTTTAGCTTCTTTTTTTGAATAAAACACAAACGATTTTGGGTGAGGAACATCATTTGCTTTAAGCCAATACGACAAGTATCGTTTATTTTCATATATTTTAACTTCCGTATAGGTTGGAAATATCTTATAATTCAAATTATGAAGTATTTCTAAACGTTCATCGTACAGTTGTTTATACTGAGATGAGATATTACTCGGTTTGGTTAAAATCCAATCAAAAGAACTGCTTTGTATATCCTCAAACCAAGATGAAAGGGCAATATTTACAATCCTGTATTCAACTTCTTTCTTGTATTTTTCACAAGACTGGATCCAGTAATCGTGATCACCGTCTATTTCGTTTCTTAATATTATCAATTTAATTTTCGACATATTGATACAATGAATTGATGGAAAAAGTAATTCTTTAATTTTGGCTTTTACCGTTTATAACACGTTCAATGATTTCCACATAAGTGATTATCAGATTCTTAATTGAAAATTTCGACATTGCTATCCTCCTTGACTCTTTTCC
Organism: Bacteroidales bacterium; assembly: GCA_038210985.1. Lineage (GTDB taxonomy): Bacteria > Bacteroidota > Bacteroidia > Bacteroidales > WCHB1-69 > JAQUGA01. Next base: position 24,956 of record JBBQWB010000012.1, on the reverse strand, counting down.
TAAATTTTTTCTCAAATCGGGATTAAAAATTAACTCTTTTAAATGCTGAGATAAGGTTTCAAAATCAAATAGATCAAACAATCTTCCATTGGATTCGTTTATTAATTCAGGAGTTCCACCTGTATTTGTGGCAATAACAGGAAGACCTGCTGCCATAGCCTCTAGTATTGCATTAGACAAACCTTCTCCATGAGAGGAATGGATAAAAATATCTGCAATATTTAACAATGGTCTTGGATCGCTTAAAGAGCTATGAAGATGAATTTTTTTATTTAACCCAGCCTCCTCAATTTGTTGTATTATCTTATCTCGTTGCTTGCCTTCGCCAACTATATGATATTGAAACTTTATATTTTGATCATCAATTTTCTTAAGAGCCTTGATAACTGTGAGATAATCTTTATACGGCAATAAATTAGCAATACTCAAAAGAACAATGTCATTATTTTCTAAAATACCAGATGTTGCTGAACCATCCGAAATACCTTTTTTAAGAAAAAAGGTATTATCTATCCCATTACTTAGAACAAATCCATACTTTAAATAATTTGCTTTTATCCCTGCTTTTGAATTTGCTACTCTGTATTTTGAAAAATGGAGCAAAAACATTCTCCAAATTTGCTTTCTATTCCATTTTACAATCCCATGACGAATACTACCATTTACATGTTTAATGTTTAAGAACAAAGAAATTAAAACTCCAAAACTAGCTTCAAACCCACCCCAAGACCAAATAATATGCGGCTTAGTTTTTTTAATTATGTCGAAAATTTCAGAAAAACGTTTCAGCAAATTTTTATTTTTTAAATAAATTACATTATTTGCCATCCATTCTTCAGAATCATAGCCATTTGCAACTTTGTTAAAACAAATAATTGTAAATTCATATTCCCCTTTTTGAGTATATTTGGTTAAAGTGGATAGTTGACGTTCGCGGCCACCACGATATAAGGAAGATATAAGATGAATTACGGTTGGTTTCAATTAATTATTTTTTAAAAATCCAGTCAGTTATTAAATACTTTAACTTTATTAATCTAATATAATTACGAATAAAAATATTGCCATTTTTTCCTCTAAAAACATTACATAAATAGTTTTTATCTTTAATGTAATGTATTGATTTAGATGTTTTTATAAATGAAGGTAAACCAATTCTTGAAATCCGTTTATAAACATTTTCGGAATTGTTATAATCATTTTTATCTCGTTTTGAAATGGTGGATGCTAAATAACCAACTTCTTTTGAAAAACGAATACTTAGTTCGTTATAACCACCACCAGGCCAACATAAAAAATCAATTTGTTTATTTAGTTTTTCTTCAATAAGGTTTTTGCTATTCTTTAGTTCATACAAATATCTTTCATTAGTTTCTTCTCTGTTTTCAAAACGTCCTTGAAAATTTGCAATTTGATTATTTAAATAATCAATTAGTTCTTTTTTATTTGATTTTGAAGCATTTTCATAAGTATTTATTGAAAATTCAATAAATTTCTGATTAGGGTAATATCTTGATATTTTCAACGACCTATCGTTTTCAAAAATTGGGTATCCAAATTTTATCAAATCCGTTTTATTATTCAAATAATTGGGTTTGGTTTCTTTGCTATTAATCCAACCCAACCAATCATAAGAAGATTGTCCAGTATAAATGTCAATTACTTTATTTGAGAAAAAATATTTATCATGGCTCATGCTATGCGACTGAATATCTATCACATCTGATGAGTCCATAAATTTAATTTCAGCCCAATTTAAAAAACCTATCGATTTTTTTTTTAATAAATCCAGCTTTTGATTACCAATATCATCTAAAGTTGGTCTTACAAAATTGCCAAGCTCAATAAATTCAGGATTTATAAAAATTGTTCCACATAATCCATGTTTTTTTAATAACGGATAAGCAAAAACCCAATTATCTAAATAACCATCATCGAAGGTAAGTACAATTTCGTTTCCTTTTATTTTTGAAGGATTTGATTCTAAATCATACCATTCGTTTAAAAAAATTGTTTTGTAGTTCTTTTTATTTAAGTAATCACAAAATGATTCAAAATGCTCCAAGCTAACCGAAAGCCATTTTTTTGTCCAATCTGAGTAGTTGTTTCCTACAGAGTGAAACATTACAACTGGAATCTTGGTATTTTGATTTTTATTCACGAATATTTAAAATAAAATTATAAAACTTCTTGCAGTTGGTTTCTGCCCAAAAATATTCTTCAAACGCCTTATACCCTTCAAGACCTATTTTTGCAGATTCCTCAGGATTAGAAATTATAAATTCAATTGCTTCAACAAGCATTTCTTGATTTTCGGGAGGAATAATAAATGCATTTTTTTTATTTTCCAAATACATTTCAATCCCTGAAACGGAAGATGTTATAACTGGTTTCCCCGTTGCAAGATATTCTCCAATTTTGAAAGGAAAACCAGCATTAGAAAATGCTGAATTATTTCTTGTCATCAACAATATATCCGCATTAACCAACTGTTTAAAATATTCCTTATCGGGCAAAAACCCAAGAATTTCAATTTTTTCGGGATATTTCGATTGACTTATCTCTTTCAACCCTACATCTGTAAGTTTCCCACTTATTTTCAATACTACATCATGACTGGAAGCAACCTTATCAAAAGCCATTATTAGTATATCCAATCCATCTTTAAGACTTCCTGAGCCGGCAAAGAAAAGTGTAGTTTTAAAAAAACTTTGTTTTGTAATAATCTGAGACAATTTATTTGATGTAACGTGAATTGATATTACGTTTTGACTATTTAAAGAGGCTTTTTTATACAAAAATGGAGAAATTGCAGAAATACCTTTTGCGTTTTTAAACATGTATTTTTCAGCATTAACTATTTTGGATTTATTTAGTAGGAATGAAATATTTGCTTTTAAATACCTTGTTAAACTATATTTTCGATAACCATCATACATTGAATTTTTCAATGTAAAATCTTCTACATAATCGCAAATCAACTCCCAATCGGATGGAATATCTTTAACTATTGGCAGTATTTCAGGAGTTAATCCCGAAGTTAAAAAAATATTTCTTTGATTTTCGACTAAAAGTGAATCAACTATTTTTAAAATGGTTTGATGCTGTTTTTCGTTTTTATAAATTGGATATTTTACTTTTACAGGAGTGTGTATTTTATAATATTTTATCCCATTATGGATTCCAGATTCAATAATTTCATCTTTAACTTCCTTGGTTTTAAGCACTATTATTACTTTACAACCTTGAGCTAGGAAAAAATCAGCAAAAAGCTGAAATCGCTTTGTAGAAGCCATTCCTTCGGGGTAATCGAAATGATGAAAAATTACAATGTTCATTAATCGATAAGGGTTTTAATTACCACACAAGGGTTTCCTCCGGCAATAACATTTGCAGGAATACTTTTAGTTACAACACTAGCTGCTCCAATAATTGAATTTTCACCAATAGTAACACCTTTCAACACAATCACTCCATATCCAAGCCACACATTATCTTTAATGTATATTGGTAGTGGCTCTCCAACTCTGGGATCATTTAAATGCCAATCAGAATCAGTGATTAGAGTATTTGCACCGCATTTCACATTTTTACCAATCACAATTTCCTTAAAGCAACCAATTGTGGTTCCACTGAAACCAGTGTTATTGCCAATTTTTAATACTGAATCCTTAGTATGTGTAACAATAATACATTTATGGTTTATTCCTATTAAATTTGAGGTAGTGCCTGATCTAAAAGTGCAATTATCCCCAATAAAAATTTCCGAATAAGCTCGTCGTAATATTTTTGCCAGCCCAAAAAACCGAGTTTTTTCACCAACATGTATTCCACTAATACAACAAAAAAAACGGATATAATTTGTGCTAAAAAAGCAAAAAAAAGATTGTTTTAATACCATAAACTTGTATCGTATTTTAGAAATTATGTCAACCATTTTGTAGTTTTTTATTTTTCACAATAAGTTTATATACTTCCACCATTCCGTATGCCCCTAAAATAAAAATAATAGGAATTATTGTTATACGATATCGTTCGATAAATCCCCAAAAGGAAAACAATAAAACATGGGTAACAAAAAATGCCATTAATAATATCACATAATAATTTTTCTTATAAACAGCTATTAGCGAAGCCACCAAGGACATTAACATCAATGGAATTAAAAACACAATTTGGGTGTACTTTTTCACTTTTCCACTGGGATAAACTAAGCGATAATCTGATGAATTTACAAACCTAAATTCGTTATTATAAATGGAAAAATAATTTAAAAAGTTTTCCAAAATAATACTCTTTTTATTTTCACTTATTCCTACAATTAATTTTTGATATTTCTCTTTTGTAAAAGATTCTTTATTAAATTTTTCATTTGCTTGAATTTCGTTCAAATATTCTATGTAAGACAAAGGTTTTTTTGTAATTTCTCTAACTTTATCAGCATCTGTGGAGACATTTACTTTATCCAAAAATCCAAACTTTTTTTCAATCACATTGTGCCACAAAGGTGTAAAAAAAACAAATTGATCATAAACAATATATTGTCGAATAAACCAAGGGGATAATACTAGAATAAAAAGACTTAATGAATAGAAATAATTTTTAATAAAATGTCGTTGTTTTAAAATTATATAAATCAATAATAATATCCAAAATACAATTTGTAAAACGATAAAACGATTATTTATTAAACAGAGTATTGCTTGAAAAGCAGAAGCAAGGTATAAATAATTGATTTTTTGATTATAGTAAAATTTAGCAATTAAGTATAAATCTAATGACATAAAGAACACCGTTGTTATCTCCATCAATATTGAAAAATTCATACTCCATAAAATGTAATAAAAAATCATAGAGAAACATAAAAAAAACGAAATAATTTTATGATTTATCAGTATATTCAATGTGAAATATAAAATTAAAATTGTTAAGCAATTCAACAACACATTCAATCCATATGCACTTGTATAATTGTTTCCACCTATATAATACGAAAGTGCAACTAATGTAGAATAAAAAGGGGTTACTTTCAATCCAATATCTTCTTCTGTATCACATTCGCAATATAAAGTTTCACCTTTCAAAATTGACGTGGCTATTGCATTGTAAAGGTTTTGATCAGGGCTTAATTTATTGTCTGAATACTTATTGTACATAAAAACATTAACTACCATACAAGTCAAAACCAAAAGGATAGGAAATATAAATTTTTGTTTATTCACTATATTTATCAAACTTATTTTCATATAATAAATTAATTTAATTTTTATTGTTCTTGCTTTTTTAAAATTAAATTCACAACAAAGCCCAAAAGAAAAATAAATATTTCACCGCTTAAAAACCAAAGTCGGGAAGTTATTGAAATGCTAATAGCTATTGTTTCATCAATTCCAGTCATTACTAACATCGTTACAAGAACACCTTCACGAACTCCAATTCCACCAGGTGCAATAATTGCTAAAATTCCCATTATTCCGGCAAGAGCAAATATTGTTCCTGTAAAAACTGGAATTGGGTTTAAACACATACTTTGGGCTAAAAAGTAAAATCCCAAACACCAACACGACCAATTTATAAAGAACCAAGGGGTTAATTTTATTACTTTTTTAAAAGACAATGATGGAATATTCATCTCCTTTTTAAACAACTTTCGGGCAATAGAAATAACTGTATTATGTGCAATTCGGGAAAACAAAAGAATGGAAAGAAGAATCCATAAAATAAAAGTAAGTATAACTATTAAACTGTCTGATTTAATAAAAATAATTCCAATCGATCCAATAAATAAGCCAACCCAAAGTGAAATAAATTGTGTATTTAAGGAATAAAAAGCCGTGTCTTTCTCGTTCAAGCCATATTTTTTTGCTAAATATGCACTACGTCCCATTATTATCCAAATTTTTCCTGGAACGTACTTTCCGAATATTGACAATCCAACACTTGCTACACAATCAGAAATCTTAATCATCTTATAACCACCTGCTTTTATAACTTTATACCATGCAAAAGAATCGAAAAAGAATCCCGCAAAAACAAAAATTATACTGAGAGAAAGATAGAAATAGGATTCTATTATTGGTATTTTAAGATAATTGGCTTTAATTAACCCAATTATCAAAAATAAAATTGACACATAAACAAAATAATTATAATATTTTTTCATTAAAAGTTTGAACGATTAAATAATTTTTTCGGCCAAAATTATTGTCCAAGGTAACGGTTTGGAAACATGTATGATTTTGAATTTTTTTGAAATAAAACGCTTAAAACTACTAGTAGACCAATGATTTAAATGATCAGGTGTGTTTCCAAACGAACTTAAATATGAAAGCCGGCAAATATTCATCATTCTCCAAATTGGCTCACGTGGAACGCTTACTAAAATATATCTATTACTTAACCTATAAATTTCATCCAGAGCAATTTTTGGTTTTTTCAAATGTTCCAATACTTCCGTGCATATTACCAAATCAAAAGATTCACTATCATATGGGACATCATATATTGATGCTTGCTTTACTTCACAAAAAGGCAGGTTTTTTGCAGCGTCTTTTACCTCATTTTCATTAAAATCTATGGCATAGCATTGCTTATTTTTAATAATTTCAGGCAAACTATGCAAAAGCATACCTTCTCCACATCCCAAATCAATTAAAGAGTTAAACTCCAAATATTTAATCTGTGTATGTATAGAGCGATAAAATCCCTTAACTAAAAATTGACTAATTTTATTACTTGTACTATACTTAAAATGTTTGCTTTCATTGAACTTATTTGCTTTCATTTTATAAATTTAAATTATTAATTAAAATCAAGATTTGTATAACCTTTCATTATCTTGAATATCCATCCACATTGCAAAAAGAATAAATTGCATGCCACTAATAAACAAAAAAATGAATTTTATCAAAAACGTTTCAGGAATACCTGTTTCCGAAAACGCAAATTTGTATAGAATAGCCAAATATCTAAAATCAAGTATCAGTAATAGCATCCCAAAAAAATATAGAATTGCAAGAGGATGGAAATCTCTAATAAAATACTTGTTCCATATTCGCTTAAAAAAACTTTTAAAAAGCAACCAACTAACTCTTGGGATTACTTTATAAATTTTCATTTTTGATTTTTCTCCAACTCTATAAATTGGTTTAATAGGAATTTCCTTAATAGAGCAATTTGCTATATTTAATTTCACTAATAAATCATTTGGCATTCCATAACTTCGGTAAATTTTGTGAATATCAATTGACTTTAAGGCATCTATAGATATTGCAGTAAAACCTGTTTGGGTATCCGAAACTCTCCAATAACCGGATGCTAGTTTTGTCATAATTGATAATATGGAATTTCCTAAATATCTCTTTTTGGGAATTACTTGATGAGCACTTCGATGAATTAAGCGGTTACCTTTAACATAATCAATATTATTTTCAATTACTGGCAAACATATACTCTTCAATTCATCTGGATCCATTTGCCCGTCGCCAGCCATTACTGCAACACAGTCAATGCTGTTATCTCTACACCATTTATAACCTGAAGAAATAGCTGCTCCAACACCTCCATTTTTAAGGTGATTAATTAAAATAATTCGGCTGGATTTGGGTTTTTCATTTAATACTTTGGATGGAACATAAAATATGTAATCATTCTCATAACGTTCTTTTAATACTAATTCGGCTTCATTATATCGATTTGGAAAAACTTCTTTTTTACCAATTAGTGTAGTTGAAAAATCTTTTTTGTCCTCATTAATATAGTCCAATACGATTTTTAAAGTATTATCTTTCGAGTTATCATTTACAATAATAATTCTGTCCACAAAATCAGGCATAGTTTCAATAACCAGCCCAATTTGAGTTTCTTCGTTGTATGCTGGTACAACCACAGCAATAGTTTTATTGTTAAGCATATAATGTAATATTATCGTTAATAAAATCTTAAGTTTAAATAATCAATTAAAATTACTTATCCCACAGTCCTCGTGCTTTACCTGTAATAATTTTATGATATTGAATTGGTCCATAAATACTTGGCATTAAACAGATAATTATGGATGATAAAACAATACCATATACTCCTAAGTTTTTCCCAAGTGTTAATGCCAAAGGAATGTTTATTGCACTTCCAAAAATTGCAACATATAATTGTAATCGAATTCGCCCAATCCCATTTAAAAATTGACTGTAAATTGAATTCCAGGCATTTACAACTACATAAATAGATACACAAATTGAGATACTGTTTGGAATAAAAATATCATTTCCAACCCATACTTTATACATTACATCCGACAGTAATAACATAATCATACTGATTCCTAGAATGATAAGCCAAACAACTCTCAGTTTTTTTATGGTAGATTTAATCCAAATCATATCTCTAAGAATCCAAGCTTCGGTAAATGCACTCCAAAAAGGACTCATGACAATAGAAAAAATCATTGGAATCACACCAAAGTATCGAAATGCGATATTATAAGGAGTAACTTCTGAAGGACCATAAAGTTGGGTAATTATCATATTCGTTGTTTGATATATTATAACTGCTGCTATCTGAATTATAAAAAACTGAACTCCGATACTCATTAATTTTTTTGCATATTTAAATCGAACATATGCAAAACTAGGTGCAAACTTTTTGTATTCGTGACTATAAAACCAAAAGCTAGAAACTATCAGAACAACAACTGGCGCTGCACCTAATACCCATCCCAAATATAGTAAATTTCCCGAGGTGGTTTTTGTTAAAATAAAAATCAATAATAATGAAAAAACACTTCCAATTAAATTGAATAAACTAGCTCGTGCAGGTTGCTGATTTGCTGTAACAATAGTAGTTATAAGTTTAAGAACAAACTGTATTGAAAAAAATGCAAAAACAATTAAAGCCAATACACTTAATTCGGATTCCATAGAAGTAGATGTGTTTAATATCGACGACCAATTTAAAAATGGGTTAATTATTAAAAAAGCTGACAAAACAACACCTATTATTATCGAAACCACTGCATAAGTGGTGCTAACATATATTTTTGCTAATTTATATTTCTTATTTGCTACCGCTTCAGCAAATTTATTTCGTAATCCATTACCTAATCCAATATCAAAAAAACCGATCCAACCAACAATAGAACTAAGGGTTATCCATATACCATATTGAGTTTTTGAAACATAATGAATTGTCATTGGAACCAACATTAATCCAATTAACATACTAACACCTTTAATAGCAAAAGATGCAATTATGTTTTTTTTTGCATTTAAAGTCCTGCTGTTGTTTGACTTAGTTAACAAATTAATGGACTTTTTTAGTATCCTCATGATTGTTCAGGCAATTTATTAGCGTTCATTTTAAAACAATTAAAATAATACCTATCAAATAAAATGCACAAGAGAATTCCAGCTTCAAAGGGTACCATATAGTTTAATGTAAGATTAGCAATAGGAAAACCAATCCACCCAAAAAAAGGACCCCAGTTTTTATGAATTTTTGCATTTAAATACATTTTTCTTGTATAAAAAAACATAAATAAAAAGTAAAGAAGACTGCCTGTTAGACCATAGTAATACAAATATGAAAGATACCCAACATGTAATTGTGAAGACCGTCCTCTTAGTTTTTGCTTTAAATCATCTGAAACTCCAGAGCCAGAACCCCATATAGGGGATTTCATGAAAAACTGAGGAAAAAGTTCAAAAGCCAATATTCTAGTACCGGCAGATCCTTCAACTAGACCACCATCGTTTTCAGTAAGAATTCTATCTGTAATTATGCGATTATAGTCAATTTTTGCCAATTCCATGACAAAAACAAAAGAAATAATAGTTAATATTAAAACCCCAAAATATTTTATGATGTTCACTATTGAAGCTCTCTTATAAATAAATATCATTCCAAGCAATAAAATCATATTTACCATTATAACACGGGTTCCAGACAAAAAACTAACAATAACACCAATGATTATCCAAAACAAAAGACTTATGGTTCTGTTTTTTTTTAACTCATCAGCTATAACTAATCCAATTGAAGGAACGAAAACAAACAAAAAACTCATTTTGCCGATATAACTGTATATAGATGCAAACCTCAGCATATTATCTAAATCAATCTCATCCGCATCATTTGCTTCTTTTACCATAAAAAAAGGATCATTTACTTGAATGATAATTACTATTGCAGCTATTATAGAGACAATTTTAATCAAATTTAAAATAAGTTTTTCCTGTATTGACTCAAGTTTAATATTCTCTATTAAAACTAAAAACATTAATAATAAAAGGAATTTATTATTGAAAAAGTAAAGAATATTTATTTGAATAGCAATCAAAATGCTGTCTGAAAACGTAGAATAAATTAAAAACATTAATAAAAATTTTGCATATAATGGAAAAATCATCCTTTGATTTCGAATTATGTATACAAAAATTAAAGCATAAATTATTAAGTAAAATACTCTATTTAATCCTAAATTTAAATACACAATCATCGCCATTCCTAACAATGGAAATATCGCTAAAATAATAGGTATTACTTTATTAAAAATATATTTTGACGAAAACCAATTCAACATATTAACCAAATAAACAAATAGACATGTGATTTAAAAATATACTGAAAACTTCCCACAGCTTCGCCTTCTCAGTTACATGTTTAATATTTTTTCATGCACTCTAAGGACATACTAAAACTGTGAATAATCCAATTACTCTAATTGCAAATTTACAAAAAAAGGCATCACTTTTTTGAAATATTGATTCGTTTTTCAAAAACTCCAAAGTAAACTTTTTGAATAAGCAGAAATATAAAAATAAAATTAACTTTGAATAAATAATTTTATGAATATTTGGTTATCTCTTTTAGTTTGATAATCTAACACATTATTATTCGATAATTAATTATCATTTCGCACTTTTTGCAATTTTAAAGCTTAAGTAATTGTTTTTATTGACATTAACCACCATGCAGAAAACACACCAGCACAGCAATACCTATTTAAAAAAATAATTAGCATCAAAAGGTGTATTTTATTGAAAGATATGTTTTTAAAAAATACATTTAAAAATGATTTCAATCAAATATTATAAAAAAATGTTATAATCTCATTTCTTTTTGTATTTTTGTTTTATGTTGACATAAAACTAAACTTTTTAAATTCATCTTTTTAATTAATGAAACCAATATTAAAAAAAATATTTTTATATTTACTGCTAATAAACTCCACTTATTGTTTAGCACAAAATGAAGGAACTTGGAAAACAGACACAATTAAAGTTACAATTTCTCCAAGTAGTAACGATTCAATTTTAAAAAGAGCAGACATCATTCAGACTTCCAAATATAACAAGTGGTCGATTTATGGTTATGGTGGATTAACTCAATTATATGGCGATGTGGTTCCACATTATTCATACTCCCCAATATTTAAGCGAGGCAACGATATATCTCTTAATGGTTTTGTGGGAGTTAGTAGGCAATTAACTCGTCTTTTTAGCATAGATGGACGTTTTGAAGTAGCAAATTTAGTTTCCGAACGACCCTATTCAGACATATACTGTAAAGCCGACATGTTTTATTACAGCGTAGGTACAACTTTTAGTTTTTCGAATTGGTTTTGGCCAAATGTAAAAAACAGAAAGTGGAATTCGTATATGATACTTAGTACCGGATTTACACATTATAGATCTGCATCGTTTGATACTCAAACGGATGACATTATTGACTATTATGGATACAAAAAAGTAAATAACACGCTCGAAAAAGTAAAACGTGAAGTTGTACCTTCGGCGGCTATTGGTATTGGGGTAAAATATCGTTTATTAAAATGTTTAGACATTGGTTTTGAAATTATTGAAACAAGTGTATATAATGATAGGCTTGATGCTTACGTTAGAGTATTGTCTGAAAAAGACAAATTCGGACACACATCTATTGGATTAATTTATCGTTTCGAAAATCATAAAAAATCGCTTGTTTGGGATTTTGCAGACGAGCCAATATTTGTTGATTTTATTGTAAAGAGTCAACTTTGTGATTGCCCAATAATTTCCCAAACTGTATCCACGCTTGATTCACTCACACAAACTGTAATTAATAATACGAATAGAACAGACAGTATTTATCATTTTTTAGATAAAGAAAGAGGAGCTGACTTTGATAATGATAAAATTCCAGATTATCGCGACGAAGAATTAAATACATTGCCTGGAGCAATCGTTGACTCTAGGGGTGTTACATTAAAAAATATCCAAAACATCCCATTTGCGAATAACAACAATATCTCCGATTCGACTACTACTCCAAATTTACCTCAAATGGCTGAACTTCAAAATTATTATAACCAGTTAACTATTAAGGTGGATAGTTTTTTCAAATTTATTGAAAGTGAAAGAGGCCCCGACAATGACAACGATGGAATACCCGATTATAGAGATGATGAATTAAACTCTGCTAAAGGTGTAATTGTTAACCATCAAGGTATAACTATTATAATACCAAGTGCAATACCAAAATTTCCTATCGATACAAACACAAAATTATCTAATTCTGAAATTTTTGCTTTACAATCTTATTATGATAGTAAAATATTGAAAATTGATAGTTTTTTTAAACTTATGGATAAAGAACGAGGACTTGACATCGATTTTGACGGTGTTCCAGATTACAGAGACGATGAATTAAACACAAAAAAAGGCAACATCGTTGACAGTAGAGGGCTTACCATTCGAATTCCAGATAAAACGCCACATAATGCAACAACAAACAATCAAAACATTGTTTTACCAGATGATAAAAACAATAATTTATCCGCAAATATCGACTCTTTATATTTCATTGTAAAGAACATACATAAAGCTATTGATACCTTAAAAAGCAAACAAGTTGCATTAAATAACAATATTGGCAATTTAAACAACGATGTGAATCCAAACTCTAATTTATCTCAACAAAACACTAACAACTATACTATTCCAAGCAAGGAAATGGTTACCTATAAGGGTGTTGTTAAAGACGAGTATAATAACCCAATTAAAGCATCCGTATTTGTACTTGATAAGGCAACAAACGAGCTGGTTGGATCTTTTGAAACAAATAGCATTACTGGAAAATACTTAATTTCATTGCCTTTAGGTGAGTATAGCTTATTGGTATCAGCCGATGGATACAATTTTTATTCGGAAAATCTTAGTTTAAAAGATTCAACTGGAAATTTAGAAAAAGGAATTTCATTAGGAAGATTAGACATTGGAAAAAAATTCGTTTTGCGTAATATTTTCTTCGATTTTGATAAATCAACCCTTCGTCCACAGTCGAATATTGAGCTAAATAATTTGTATAATATTATGGTTACAAATCCTAAACTCAGAATTGAAATTTCGGGGCACACCGACATTATTGGTTCTGCGGAATACAATAAATCACTTTCTATGCGAAGAGCGATGGCGGTAGTTGATTACCTAATTAGCAGAGGTATTTCTAAAAACCGAATGACTTATGCTGGATATGGATTTGATGAACCAATGGCTCCCAATGATACGGATGAAGGACGTCAGCTTAATAGACGAACCGAGTTTAAGATAATTGGTAATTAGATTCAATTAACCCAAACTAGAACAAAACTATTTTCAGAATTTTTTATGCAACCTACGATTGCTCGGATTTGCAATTCGAGCTTACAGAGATAAGATTAAGCGAAAAAAAATAGCTTATTTTTCATTATAAACGCTTGCCAAAACAACTTCTCCAACAATTTGCAGTGTGTTTTTGTCAATTCCGTCCATATTATCACTTAACGTATGCCATCTTGGATTAAAATAGGAGGTAGAATTTGGATTATATTCGATAATATCAATCATTGGAATCCGGGCAAATTTATTAACGTAAATATGGTCATCAATAATTGATGGGCTTAATGTGTTTGTAAAATAAGCACCATGTCCTAGTTGTGAAGCAATATCCCAAACTTTATTCATAAAATCTGGGGCATAATACATCGACGATCCTTCCTTAGCAAATTGAGCGTTTGCACCTCCAACCATATCCAACAAAATTCCAAAACGAGCAGAATACATTGGTTTATGAAGATTTTTAGCCCAATATTGTGAGCCTAAACACCATGTGTCTTCTTTATCGGTTTGCAAACCTTGAGGTTCGCCAAAATCTTCGATATCGAAAAAGACAATATCCACACCAATTTCGGGATTTTTTATGCTTAATTGACGAGCAACTTCAATTAAAACTCCAACTCCACTTGCTCCATCATTGGCACCATCGATAGGAGTTTTATGATTTTCTGGATTTGGGTCATGGTCGGCATACGGACGAGAATCCCAGTGAGCTGCTAGCAATATTCTGCCTTTTTTGTCCGAATTAAATGACGCAATAAAATTTTTACCCGACAAAGTTGTCCCATTGTAAACTTGTGCTTTAAAATTTTGAACAATAACATCCTTTGAATATTCTTTTAATTTCGATTCGAGCCAAATAGCACATTCATCATGTGCTTTAGATCCTGGAACGCGAGGACCAAAAGCTACTTGCTTTGCAACAAAAAAATAAGCACTATCTCCATTAAAGGCGGGAGCTTCAATTATCACTGTATTTTCATTTAGTTTGTTTTTTTTAGGATTATCGCAAGAGGCTAAAATGACAATAATTGCGATAAATAAGCCTATTTGTTTTTTCATGATGTTTCTTTAATCTATTTTAAACTCAAATTTCCGAAATTTATGATTCAATATCCCATTCAGCACCTTCCTTAGTGTCTTTAATAACAATTTTTAACTCATTAAGTTTGTTACGAATACTATCGGCGGTAGTCCAATCTTTGTTGTTTTTTGCATTTTGACGAATATCGATTATTAAATTCATCAATCCATTTAACACATCATTTTGGCTTCCCGAGTTCGAATTTTCCTCCGAATTTAAGCCAAGAATATCATTCACAAAACAATTAAAAGCAGTTCGAAGTTTTTGCAAATCTATTTCTGTCAAAGATGCTTTTCCGTCTTTTATTGTATTAATTATTCGGCAAGCCTCAAATAGTTGAGCAATCAAAATTGGACTATTAAAATCGTCATTCATTGCTGAATACATAGATTTTATTAGTTCGTCAATGTTTTCGCTTGAAGAATTTCCTGCTTTTAAGTTTTCAAGTGTATTTTGGGCTTGAAACATTTTTTTCATTCCTTTTTCGGCAGCTTGCAAGGCTTCGTTTGAAAAATCGACAGTACTGCGATAATTTGCTTGTAGAATAAAAAATCGAATTGTCATTGGCGAATAAGCCTGTTCGAGCAATTTATGACTACCATCAAAAAACTCATTAAGCGTAATAAAATTACCTAATGATTTTCCCATTTTTTGACCATTAATTGTAATCATATTATTATGAATCCAGTATTTTGCCGGATTGTGTCCGTGTGCTACTTGCGATTGGCAAATTTCCGATTCGTGGTGCGGAAAAAGCAAATCCATACCTCCACCATGAATATCGAATTGTTCGCCCAAATATTTTTTACTCATTGCCGAACATTCGAGATGCCAACCTGGAAATCCTATACTCCATGGTGAATTCCAACGCATAATATGTTCGGGAGATGCTTTTTTCCAAAGAGCAAAATCGGCAGGATTTCGTTTTTCGCTTTGACCTTCAAGTTCGCGGGTATTGGAAATTAAATCTTCCAAAACTCTTCCCGACAAGATGCCATATTTATATTTTTTGCTGTATTTTTCTACATCAAAGTAAATAGAACCATTAGATTCGTAAGCATAACCTGCATCTAAAATAAGTTTAATAATCTCCATTTGCTCGATGATATGACCCGATGCTCTTGGTTCGATGGAAGGACGTTTTACATTTAGTTTATCCATTGCAAAATGATATCTATCCAAATAATATTGAGCCACTTCCATCGGTTCAATTTCTTCTAAACGAGCTTTTTTAGCAATTTTATCTTCGCCTTCATCGGCATCGTTTTCAAGATGTCCAACATCGGTAATATTTCGCACGTAACGAACTTTATAGCCAATGTGGTTTAAATATCTGAAAATTAAATCGAATGTAATTGCAGGACGAGCATGTCCTAAATGTGGGTCGCCATAAACTGTTGGACCACAAACATACATGCCAACCAATGGTGGATTTAGTGCAATAAATTCTTCTTTTTTACGACTTAAAGTGTTGTAAACAATAACTTTTTGTTCCATTAACAGATGTTTTAAAAATATTATTCCGGAATTTTTCCTAGTTCAATAAAAAGCTCGTTAAGTTGTTGCTGCGAGACTCCAGCAGGTGCGTCAATCATCACATCGCGTCCATTGTTGTTTTTTGGAAAAGCAATAAAATCGCGGATTGAATCAACGCCCGACATAACCGAACACAAACGATCAAAGCCAAAAGCAATTCCTCCGTGTGGAGGAGCACCAAACTCAAACGCATTCATTAAAAATCCAAATTGTTCTTGGGCATCTTCGGGAGTAAATCCTAAAAGATTAAATATTTTACGTTGTAATTCCTTTTCAAAAATACGGATAGAACCTCCGCCAATTTCAACACCATTAATAACTAAATCATAGGCATTTGCACGAACTAATCCAGGATTGGTATCCATTAGATAAATATCTTCGGGTTTTGGCGAAGTAAATGGGTGATGTTTTGCATAAAAACGAGCCGTTTCTTCGTCCCATTCGAGCATTGGGAAATCGATTACCCATAAAGGAGCAAATTTGGATGAATCGCGAAGCTTTAATCGAGAGCCAATTTCTAAACGAAGTTCCGACAAAGCTTTTTGAGTTTTTTCGGTTTTACCGCTTAATAAAAGGAGCAAATCTCCAGCTTTAGCATTCATTTTTTCGGTAATAATTCGCAAATCATCTTCGGAATAAAACTTATCCACCGATGATTTTAAACTACCATCTTCGTTAAATCGAATGTAAACCATTCCCGATGCTCCAACTTGAGGACGTTTTACAAAATCGGTTAAATCGTCAATTTGTTTACGTGTGTAATTAGCACAGCCATTGGCATTTATTCCTAAAATTGCTTCGGCATCATCAAATATTTTAAATTCTTTACCTTTTACTATGGATGTAATATCCACAAATGTCATTTCGAAGCGAATATCTGGCTTATCGTTTCCGTATAAACGCATTGCATCGGCATACGTCATACGCGGAATAGAGTCAAATTCAATGTTTTTTACTTTTTTAAAAAGATGTTTTGTTAGTCCTTCAAAAGTATTCAAAATATCTTCTTGTTCCACAAAAGCCATTTCGCAGTCTATTTGAGTAAATTCAGGCTGACGGTCGGCACGTAAATCCTCATCGCGAAAACAGCGAACAATTTGAAAATACCTATCGAAACCCGACACCATCAGCAATTGTTTAAAAGTTTGAGGCGACTGTGGCAGAGCATAAAACTGACCAGGATTCATACGTGAAGGAACGATAAAATCTCGCGCTCCTTCGGGAGTTGATTTTATTAAAAAAGGCGTTTCAATTTCCAAAAAACCTGCTTCGTTCATGTAATTTCGAACTTCGATGGAAAGTTTATGTCGGAAAATAATATTATTTTTCACCGGATTTCGGCGCAAATCTAAATAGCGATATTTCATGCGAATTTCCTCTCCGCCATCTGTAATATCTTCGATGGTAAAAGGAGGTAATTTGGCTTGATTTAAAACATTTATTATATCAACAATAATTTCGATATCGCCAGTAGCTATATTTTTATTTTTGCTAAACCGTTCGGTAACTGTTCCTTGAACTTGAATTACCCATTCGCGACCAAGTTTTCGAGCTTGATTGCAGATATCCGCATTTGTTTCTTCGTTAAACGCAAGTTGAGTTATTCCATATCTATCACGTAAATCTAAAAAAGTCATTCCGCCTAAATCGCGAGAACGCTGTACCCAGCCCGAAAGTGTAACTTTTTGATGTAAGTGCGATAGATTTAATTCTCCGCATGTATGAGTTCGTAACATAATAATTGTAAGTTGTTTAAAATTTAGTGCGAAAGTACTAAATTTTGACAAAACTCTACCACTTCTTTAAATCGAAATTACTACGATTTTAAAAATAAAATTATCCAAACTTAACACAAACATTGCTAATAAAATAGATAGTTGAAGAGTTTTCTTTATTTTTATCAAACACGGAATTTTCTTGCGGAGACTAAAGGGATGAGTTTTTGTGGGTAAAACATTTTCGGCATAAAGGTTCGTAAGAGTCCTTTTCGCCTAGCATAACTAATTTATTATTGGCAACAGTACGATGCGAAAAATTCGCTAATTCGCCACAATCGACACAAATTGCATGAACTTTAGTAACATATTCGGCAATAGCCATTAATTGTGGCATAATACCAAATGGTTTGCCTTGAAAATCCATATCTAAACCGGCTACAATTACCCTAATTCCACGATTGGCAAGTTCGTTGCAAACATTCACAATTTCCGAATCGAAAAATTGCACCTCATCAATGCCAACCACTTCCACTTCGTTTGCCATAAGTAATATTTGTTGGGCATTTTCAACGGGCGTAGAAGGAATTGCATTTTCGTTGTGCGAAACGATATTTGTTTCGTCGTAGCGAATATCCATTGCAGGTTTAAAAATTTCAACTTTCATACGAGCAATTTGTGCACGTCGCAAACGACGAATTAATTCTTCGGTTTTACCCGAAAACATTGACCCACAGACTACTTCAACCCACCCTTTACCTTGATTTTTATTATTTTTGTTCTCTAAAAACATACTGCTGTTAATAAAATTTAATCAAAACACATTTAAACTCGAAAATCTCTATTATTTTTATGCCACCGTAAAACAAATAAATCTTTTGTGCAAATGTAAGATTTTGACATTAAATTTAGCAATAATAAATCAATATATTCTATTTCAAAATGAGAAGAGAAATAATAAAAGCCCAAATTATCGACATTTTAGATGCAATAATAGAACAAACTCAAGTTATTAACGAGCATAAAGGTCGAATACCGCAAATTGAAATCGATTTAATTAAAAAAAATATTTCGGAATTATACGAAACTTATTGCGTTTTGGATAAAATGAATCAAGAGGATGTTTCTGAAAAAAAATCATCCAAAACCGAAATTATAAATGATTTAGTTGCACCAACTGAGGAAAAAGCAAAAACACAAATTACCGAAAAAGCATTTGCAGAAGTTGAGATTGTTGAGGAGAAGAAGCCCAAAGAAGAAATCAAAGTGGAAACACCAATTGAACCAATAACTAAAAATGAGGAAAATATCTCAACAAAAATAGTTGTTGAAAAAGAAGCGGAGCCAGAAATTAAAAAAGAGCCAATAATTGAGTCGGCAGAAATAAAAAAATCAACTCCAGAACCTATAAAAGTTATTGTTAACCCCAATCCTACAACAATTGCAGATAAGTTTAAAAATGAAAACAAAACTTTAAATGACAGCATTGAAAACAAGGAAGATAAAAGTATAGTTTCGAAGATGCAAAAAGCACCTATTACCGATTTGATTAAGGCAATAGGAATAAATGAACGTTTTTTGTTTACAAAAGAGTTATTTAAAAACGATTCGGAGCAATACGGACCAGCTATTAAATCGCTGAACGAAATGAGTGGATTATCTGAAGCGTTTGATTATTTAGATGAATTAAAAACAAAAATGGACTGGGATGAAAACTCGAGTGCCTGTTTGAAAATTTATGATTTAATTCGCAGAAAATATCAGCCTAAAACATAAAAATTGAAAATTGCCGATTTCATTTCAAAAAAAAGATTGTTGGATATCCGATTTTGTATAGTTCTGTTTTTTTTGATACGAATATATGGAATTTGGTTCCCACCTATTGATGTTGCTCATAGCTGGCGACAAGTTACTGGAAATATGGTTGCTCGAAACTTTTTAGAAACCGATGCAAACATATTTTATCCGCAAGTGGACATGGCTGGCGAAAAAACTGGAATTACTGGAACCGAATTTCCTGTGTTAAATTATTTGATTTATCTTTTTGCTCTCGTTTTTGGATGGAACGACTGGTATGGGAGACTTATAGTATTAATTGTTTCCTCAATCGGAAGTTTCTTTTTTTATAAATTAATCAAGAAGTTTTTTTCGGAAAATCACGCATTTTTTTCCACCATTTTGCTAATTGTTTCTAATTGGTTTATCTATTCTCGGAAAATTATGCCCGATACTTTCAGCGTTTCCTTAACAATAATTGGACTTTGGTGGGCAATTATGTATTTAGAAAAAAGCAAAATTCGATATCTTATTGGTTCATGTTTGCTCATTTTGTTCGGCGTGTTAAGTAAAATACCAGCGGTAATTGTATTAATTCCTTTAGGTTTCGTTTTTTTAGACAAAAACTATCCCATCAAAAACAAAATTATTTTAACGGCATCCCTTGTTCCTTGTATCGCCATAATTTACTGGTGGTATTTCATTTGGGTTCCATATTTAGTAAGCTCTTTTGGATATTGGCACTACTATATGGGAACAGGCTTTAAACATGGAATTTCAGAATTAATTTCATTCAAATTGGATGTTTTTGAGAAGTTTTATTTCGATGCTTTAAAATACACTGGATTTTTAGCATTTCTATTAAGTTTTATGTATTTGTTTATTAAAAAAGAAGCACGAAATAATCAACGAATATTGAAACTCCTTTTTTTAGCTGGTTTATTTTGTTTTTCTGTTTTTATGATTAAATCGGGAAGAAATTTTGGAGTCCATAGTTATTATGTTATTCCATTTGTTCCATTTATGGCTTTAATTGCTGGATGGGGATTATCCGAAATAAAAAATCGAAAAATTGCCTTTTTACTATTGATTTTAATTGGCATGGAAGGATTGGCAAATCAGCAACATGATTTTAGTTTAAAAACCAGTCGATTATCTATGCTTAACTACGAAAATGTGTTAGATAAACATACGGATAAAAAAGATTTAATTGTTATAAACGGTAGCGAAAATCCGACCGATTTATACTTTACACACCGTAAAGGCTGGTCGATGAGTAATATGGAAATTCAAAATTCAGAAACCATAGATTCTATCCAAAAACTTGGATGTAAATGGATAATTTTAAATTTACATTATCCAGATAAGCCTAAAATAAACTATCCAATTGTTTATAAAGATGAGGTGATGGAATTATATTCACTAGATAGTGCTTGTCTATAAAGTCCGATTACAGCGTTATTTCGACAGGCTTAATCGACAGAATCAATCATCAACACTCGGTGGTAGAGCTCGTCGAAACCTCCGAGTAAAAAAATAAGAAATAAGATTATTGTTGATTTCGACAGGCTCAATCGGCAGAATTTTCGACAAGCTCAATTATCGTTTAGGTTTCACTAAAATTTTTGGTTCAAGCATGTCTAAAATGGCATATTTTATTCCTTCGCGACCTAAGCCCGAATCTTTTATTCCGCCATAAGGCATATGGTCAACTCGGTACGAAGGAGCTTCGTTTACCATAACTCCACCGAAATCGAGTTTTTCAAAAGCCAAGTTCATTTCGTCAAGTAGATTTGTGAAAACTCCAGCTTGTAAACCATAAGGCGTATCGTTCACTAGTTCAATTACTTCCGAAAAAGTATCGTATGGCTCAATAATAACCGTTGGTCCAAAAACTTCCTCCCCATTTATTTTCATGGATTTATTTGTACCCGTTAGCACGCTTGCTTCAACAAACGCTTGCTTTCGTTTGCCACCAGTAAGCAGTTTTGCACCTTGTTCCTCTGCTTCTTGAATCCACTGTTCCACTCGAATGGCATTGTTTTCATCGATTAAAGATGAAATATCGGTTTCAGTATTAAGTGGATCCCCGCCTATTAGCTTTTTGGTTTCTTCGACAAAAGAATTTAAAAAATCATCAAAAAGGGAACGATGAACATATATTCGCTGAGTATGTATACAAACCTGACCAGCATATGCAAAAGCCCCAACCAAACATTTTTTTAGTGCTTCTTTTAAATTTGCAGTTGGAGTAATAATCGCCGCAGCATTACCGCCAAGTTCTAGTACTACTTTTTTCTTTCCTGCATCGTTTTTCATTTTCCAACCCACTTCGGGTGAACCAGTAAATGTTAGAAGTTTAAATCGCGGATCGCTTACAAGCAAATTACCATTTTGACGATTTGCTGGAAGAATTGACACGGCGCCTTTTGGCAGTTCGGTTTTATCGATAATTTTTGCAAGTTCTAGCGTCGAAAGTGGTGTTGAAGTAGCTGGTTTAAGCACAATAGGACAACGAGCAGCAATTGCTGGAGCTATTTTGTGAGCAGCTAAATTTAAAGGGAAATTAAAAGGTGAAATTCCCGAAACAGGACCTATTGGAAAATATTTTATCCAAGCTTCTTTGTTTTCTCCCGCAGGAGTCCAGTCAATGGACATATATTCGCCTGGTGGGCGAAGAGCTTCTTGAGCAGCCACTTTAAATGCTTGAATTGCTCGGTCGATTTCGGAAATAGCATATTTTAGAGGTTTACAAGCCTCCATGGCTAACACTTCTGCCAAGCGACGACGTTCGGCTTTAAGTCCTTCGGCAATTTCGAGTAAAATTCGCTCAATCTGAAACGATGGCATTACTTTTAATTTTTCAAACGCTTGTTCAGCGACTATAATCGCTTGTTCAATATGTTCTTTATCCGCCAAATACGTTGTTGCAAAACCTTCATTTCGATAAGAGTTTCTAACTTCTAGAACCGTATCGGTTTTTATAAATTGACCTCCGCAATAAATCAAATAATCGTTCATATAAAGAGTTTAATTGTAATTTATTTTGTTTATCCTAAAATAATTTGAAGTATTAAAGCTCCATTTTCTTCCACCAATACTGAAACACAATTAACGCCCATATTTTGGCAGCAGAATCGCCAGGATTTTTAGAATATAATTTTTGTAAAAGCAATTTAATATATTCGGGATTAAAAATTCCTTGCTCGATAATCCATTCGGGATTTAGTAAATCGTTGCAAATCATATTTTTTAATTCATTGCGAAACCAACCTAAAAGCGGCACTTCAAATCCATGTTTTGGACGATTAAAAAGTTCATCGGGTAAAATTGGACGGAATGTATCTTGCAGTATTTTTTTCCGAATTTTTGAATCTATTTTATACTCAACAGGCAACGAATTGGCAAAATTCACCATGGT
The DNA here is from genome assembly GCA_038210985.1 of Bacteroidales bacterium. GTDB lineage: Bacteria > Bacteroidota > Bacteroidia > Bacteroidales > WCHB1-69 > JAQUGA01. The sequence continues at coordinate 1,796 of JBBQWB010000012.1, read as the reverse complement.
ATAATCTAAAAATGGTGTACGAATTTCGATGGAGTGATTCATGGACATTAAGTCAACCTTTGTTAGCATATCTCCTTGAAGAACAAGTTGCAAGTCGGTATATAAAACTTCATTAAAACTTCCGTTATTTGTAATGTTTGCCAAAATTTCATTTTTACGGCTTTGGTAAATTAACGAATCGATTGGATGTTTTAATAATGATTGAGCATCCTTTTCATTCGTAATCGACGCCCAGAGCCAATATCGTTCAGGCGGACTAAGTTTTAAGCCTTCCGAAAAGCGATTTAATTGGCGAAAAAGATTGGTAAATTTTCCATTTCGAGATTGTGGCATAGATTTCCAAAGTGGATTTCCCATTTTCACCAATTGATTGGCAAGAGATGTTTGTCGAGCTTTTAGCTCAGCAGAATGTTTATTATATCCCGAAAACATTTCGTCGGCACCATCGCCAGAAAGTGCGACGGTTACATGTTCTTTTGTGTAATAACTTAAAATATTTACCGCTAAAGCCGAGGAATCGGCAAATGGCTCATCGATGGCATCTAAAACACGGTATAAAACCGAGTATAAATCATCGTTTTTGAGTTTAAAAATATGATGATTTGTACCAATTTTTTTTGCCACTAATTCGGCATAATGTGTTTCGTCAAATAAAGGCTCGTCGGCATAACCTATCGAAAAAGTACTAAGGTTTGGTGTGTGTTTAGCTGCCAATGCCGAAACAACCGAAGAATCGATGCCACCACTTAAAAAACTTCCCAAAGGCACATCGGATATTAAACGGCGTTCAACCGCTTCATCCAACAGCTGATATAATTCTTTTTTGGCAGTTTCATAATTTTTCGGAGCAGCTGTTTCCGAATATTTCGGCATAGTGTAATAAGTGCCTTTTTCGATCCCCGATTTAGATATTTTCATCCATGTACCAGGTGGAACTTTTGAAACACCTTTAAAAATTGACCATGGCGAAGGTGTATAATTTAATTGAAAATATTGATACAGAGTGGTGTAATCAATTTCTTTGGGAATTTGATATTGAAGTAATCCTTTCATTTCCGAAGCAAAAACAAAACGATCACTGTCGTGGTAAAACAAAAAAGGCTTTATGCCCATACGGTCGCGAGCAGCAAAAATTTCATCTGTTTGATTATCAAAAATCACAAAAGCAAAAAATCCATTGAATTTTTCCATGCAATTTTTGCCGAATTCAATATATGATTTCAGAACAACTTCGGTATCGGAGTTTGTTTTAAAAATGAATCTCTTTTGTTCAAGCTCGCTACGAATGGATTTAAAATTGAAAATTTCACCATTAAACACGATGGTATATCGCTGGTTTTCTTCGGTAAAAGGCTGATTAGCCGAAGCCGATGTGTCGATAATAGATAAACGGACATGACCTAAAGCCACGCTTTTCGACTCAAAAACCCCTTGATTATTAGGACCTCTGCTTTTCATTGCTTGGTTGGCTAATGCCACTTGACTCAGATATTTTGATCCTTCGCCTTTAAAATTATACACACCAGTAATTCCGCACATATTCAATCAATTTGAGGCATGAAATTACAAAAATCTATTGAGTTGGAGAAAAAGTGAGAATATTTTTATTGATAAGTGAATTTATTATTTATTATCACTGTTGTCCGATATAAATCTTGACATCTGTTGTATGATGTTGTATAACAAGCTAATAGGTAAAATGAAGGAAGGTAGGGTTTATTTTTGTGTATTTTAAAAATATGGATTTTCCGCAATTTATTGCCCCTGCCCTCAAGGGTGTAAATTGCTGAAAATCA
>JBBQWB010000011.1:0-48591 GCA_038210985.1 Bacteroidales bacterium | reverse complement strand
ATGTTGTATAACAAGCTAATAGGTAAAATGAAGGAAGGGTAGGGTTTGTTTTTGTGTATTTTAAAATATGGATTTTCCGCAATTTATTGCCCCTGCCCTCAAGGGTGTAAATTGTTAAAAATCAATTCATACTTTAGGATTGAGGCAAAAATTGATTGAAGTAATTTACACCCAAAGCAAAATTTATTTATTTTATCGGACAATAGTGAAGAAAAATATAATTTGAGGATTAATCTTTTATTTTCCAATACAAAATTTTCCAAATATGGAACTTAGTATATCTTCTGTAACTATCTCACCTGTAATGCTTCCGATGTGATTTATTGCTTGTTTTATGTCAATTGCAATCAAATCCGATGGCGTTTTGTTTTCAAATGCAGCAATAATATCGTTAATTGAGTGGTAGGTGTTTTGTAGTGCTTCGTAGTGTCGAACGTTAGTTAAAACGGTGTTTTCACCAATTTCCGCAATATTTGCCGAAGAAATTAAAATTTCTTTAAGTTGAGATATGTTTTCTTTCCGTTTTGCAGAGATAAAAACAGTTTCGATGTCCACAAAATCTCTAAAATGAGAAGGAGTTTCGTTAAGCATGTCGATTTTGTTAGCCACAATGATGAACTTTTTATTTGGATTGCTTATATGTGTTTTAAAATCAGCTAATTCCTGCTGTATTTCTTCAAAACTGGTTTCAGTTATATCTACAATGTACAAAACGATTTCTGACTGTTCTATTTTTTTATACGTAATATCTATTCCCATACTTTCAATAGTATCTTCGGTATCTCGTAATCCGGCTGTGTCGATAAATCGGAAACTAAATCCGTTCATAATAACTAAATCTTCTAATGCATCGCGAGTGGTACCAGGTATTTCCGATACTATGGCTCTTTCTTCGTTAAGCAACAAGTTTAGTAGGGTCGATTTTCCAACATTTGGTTTTCCAACAATTGCAACTGGAATGCCGTTTTTAATTACATTTCCTAAACTAAATGAATCTTTGAGGGTGCTAACAACAGTTTTAATATTTTGCAATAATTCAAGCATTTTTTTGCGATCTGCAAACTCCACATCTTCTTCGCCAAAATCTAATTCCAATTCTATTAAAGCAGCAAAATCTATTAATTGTTGTCGAAGATTTTTTAAATCGTTAGAAAAGCCACCTCGCATTTGATTCATAGCCACGTGGTGGGCTGCTTTTGTGTTCGATGCAATTAAATCGGCTACTCCTTCGGCTTGTAGTAAATCCATTTTGCCATTATAAAATGCCCTCAATGTATATTCGCCAGGCTTAGCCAAACGAGCACCCATGTCGATTAATAATTCTAAAATTGATTTTTGTATATAATAGGAGCCATGACAATATATTTCAACGCTGTCTTCGCCTGTGTATGAGTGCGTTTTGTTCATAAATGCAAGCATAGATTGGTCGATGATTGTGCCATCTTTTAAAATGTTAACCAAATGAAGACTTCTGGGTTCGCTTATTTTACCTATTTTAGATTTAAAATTGCGGGAAGATGCAATTTTAAAAGCAATATCAAATGATTTTTCACCAGACATACGGATTATGGCGATAGCACCGCTTCCATTTGGCGAAGAGATTGAACAAATCGTATCTTTTTGTATCATGATGGCTCGATTTTAATTGGTAAAACGTAAAGTTTGAAAATTATAAAACAATGCATTATACGAAATGTTTTAAAAAATAGATACAGACTTAACTATTGAAAACACTATTGTTAGATAAATTTTCAATTTTTTTGCCCTTTAATTTTCCACTAGCTAACGGGGTATTACTGAAAATTTAGCTAGAAATACAACTCGCTAAAAAACAAACTGAGTCAGCTAAATAAATTTTTAAAATACTGAATATGTGCTTTTTGCATAAAATTGTTGTTTTTATGGGACATCCGTGATTTGTAATTTAGGATATTTATAAATTAGTTTTCATATCATTAACAAAAACATAGAGGATTTCTGATTTATTTTGCAAACAAATAATGACTTTAAATTTTATATAATTTATTTTGATTTTTGATTTACCAAATAGCGAATATTTCTTTTTATTTTTAGTTATTAGCTTAGGTTTGCTTCTTGGTCGACTTGAAATTTCGTCCATTTCGTTAGATTTTTCAGCAGTTATATTTATTGCTCTTATTTTAGGACATTTTGGAGTTGAATTACCTAAAATAATTCAGGATATTGGACTTTTACTATTTATTTTTACGATAGGAATTCAAGCTGGTCCTGGCTTTTCGCAATCGTTTCGACGAAATGGCTTAAAGTATATTCTATTAACTTTAGTAATTATTTCGGTGGGGTTTATGTTAAGCCTAGCTTCTATTTTGTTTTTACATACAGAAATGCCATTAACTACGGGTATTTTTAACGGTGCTTTAACCAGCACGCCAGGTTTAGCAGCAGCAATTGAGGCAACTCATTCTCCCAATGCTGCAATAGGTTATGGAATTGCTTATCCTGTGGGGGTAGTAGGAGTGGTGTTGTTTATCACGCTAGTGCCAAGGTTTTTTCGAATTAATATTAAAAAAGCCGAAATCGATTACGAATCAAGTTTAAAAAGCACTTTGCCAAATATTGTTACAAAGCATTTTTTAGTCGAAAATTTGGAAATTACAAAAACGATATTCGCCGAATTAAAGCACCATCGCCCTTCATCTCATTGCATTGCCGTTAATATTCATCGAAAAAATAAAACCATAATTCCTCAAAAGGATATTTTTTTAGAAATTGGAGATATTCTAACCGTAATTGGCAGGGATGATGAGATGATAGAAGTGCAAAATTTTATTGGAAAAGAAATAAATTTGCCTAAAAAAGAAGCTGTTACTCAAGATGTGCAGTGGTTTTTAATAACAAATAAAACAATAGTGAATCGCACAATCTCGTCCTTGCAACTTTTTGAAAATTTTAATGCATCCATTGCTGTTTTAAAACGAAGCGGAATAGATATTTCGCCCGATGCAAATACGGCACTTCGATTTGGCGATAGATTGCTTATTGCTGCCGATAAATCTGCAATATCTAACATTGCTCATCTTATTGGTAACGATGATAAACGACTTTCCGAAACAGACTTTTTGCCCATCACATTGGGAATAATTTTGGGCGTTTTATTAGGTAGTTTAACGCTGAATTTCTTCAATATATTTAATTTTTCGCTTGGTATTACTGGTGGAGTTTTATTAGTGGCCTTGGTTTTAAGTGCAATAGGTAAAACTGGTCCAATAATCTGGACAATGTCGAGTAATGCAAATTTGCTTATTCGGGAACTTGGATTGTTGATGTTTCTTAGCACAGTTGGTTGCAATGCTGGCTCTCACTTAATGCAAACAATTCATGAACAAGGTTTCACCCTTTTTATTATTGGTGCTGTAATTACCATTGTGCCCTTGTTTATTGGTTGGTGGTTTGGTTTTAAAGTATTAAAATTAAATCCTTTAGCTCTTTTAGGATTAATTACTGGCGGAATGACAAGCACACCTGGCTTGGGAGCTGCATCAAAGCATTCCGAAACTAATATCCCACAAATTGCTTACGCTACAGTGTATCCATTTGCCTTAGTTCTTATGATTATTTTCTCAAAACTTCTCGGTCTATTCTAACTCGAATTATTTTATGAAAATTCGTTACTCTGTTATTTTGCTTATATTTTTGTATGGATTTTTGTATGGATTTTTGTCGATAAGTGCACAATCTGTTGAGAAAATTAAATTTACTCGAACCCTTTCTTCGCCTATAATTGATGGAATAATAAGCGAAGAAGCATGGAATAATTCCGAAACTTCAACAAATTTTGTTCAAACTGATCCATACTGGGGATTTAAACCAAAATATCAAACCGAAGTTAAAGTTTTATACGACAATAAAGCCCTTTATATTGCTGCTCGAATGTTTGATAATTATCCCGATTCGATTATGCGTCAAATTGGGTTAAGAGACGAAAGTTTACATGCCGATTATTTTGCTTTTGAATTTGATCCATTTAATCGCATGCAAGAATCTTTTTATTTCCAAGTTACCGCTTCAGGTGTGCAGTCGGAATGGAAAAGAAGCGATGAATCTTATAATGCAGTTTGGAAAAGTTCGGTTAAAATAGATAGTTTAGGCTGGACGTGTGAAATGGAAATACCTTTTTCGGCTTTTTCGTTTTTAAAATACAACGAACAAATATGGAAGATTCAGTTTTTTAGATACATTCGCCGAAATAGAGAGCTGTCGGCATGGTGTCCCGAAAATAAAACAGACGATAACGATATCAAATATTGGGCTTCAAGCGAAAATTTGAATGATATTATGCCTCCCTTGCGATTGTTTTTGCAACCATATATTAATGCCGCAGTAATCGGTACTCCAAATCAAAATAATAAAACAGAATGGAGTAATTCGGTTAAAGGTGGATTGGATTTAAAATGGGGGATTAATCAAAGTTGTAATTTAGAGATGACGCTTTTACCTGATTTTTCGCAAGTTCAATCGGATAATTTAATTAAAAATCTAAGTGCTTTTGAAACCGTTTATTCCGATTATCGACCATTTTTCAATGAATCTATCTCCTTTTTCACAAAAGGTGGATTGCTTTATACACGCAGAATTGGAAGAAAACCATCCAAGTATAACGAGGTCGAAAATCAAATCGATTCAAACGAACGCATTGTGACAAATCCTATAAATTCACCCTTAATAAATGCGTTTAAATTATACGGAAAAAATAAAAATGGATTTGCAGTCGGTATTTTTAATGCAATTACAAATAAAACGGAAGCAACGATTAAAGATAGCGAAAATAATAAACGAAAAATCCAAACCGAGCCGATTACAAATTACACCTTATTTGTTGTCGAAAAAGCATTTCGGAATAAATCGAATGTGTTTTTGAGCAATGCAAATACTTTGCGACAAGGCAACGAAATACAAGCTAATGTTACAGCAACTGGCGGTTCGTATTATTTTAAAGATGGAAAATTTCTAGTTTATTTGCTTGGTGGAATGAGTCGTAGAACCGATAACAGTAGTCAGTTATGGGATAAAGCGTCAAGCACTGGGTATAAATATGATTTTTCGCTGGCTAAAGTAAATGGTAAATTAATCTATTCATTCAACCGTTTTGTAAAAGATGAGTTATATAACCCAAACGACATGGGCGTAAATTTTGTAAATAACGAAGCGGCAAATAATATTACCATCACCCATCGTGTTTTTGAGCCCTTTTGGAAGTTTTTGAATTTGCAAAATTCATTTACAATGGATTATTCAAATCGAATTAGTACGCAAAAAATGACTAATTTTTCGATGAAATATTCCCTATTTATGACAAATTCCAAGCATTTAACCCTGTGGGGTGGGATTAAATGGCGTCCCGAAAAAATATGCGATTATTATGAATCTCGAACAAGAGGTTTGTTTTATTTAGCCCCACGTTATCTTTCTGGAAATTTCAGTTTTTCGAGCGATTATAGAAAGCCACTAGCCCTCGATGGTGGCTATGCAATTATATATATGTACGATTACAAAGGACAAAATCAGACTATTTCAATTACTCCAGTTCTTCGTATTGGAAATCGAATTGGAATGAGACTTTCAAATTCGTTTTCGGTAAATAACGGACAACGTGGATATGCCGAAACACTCGACTCGGGCATTGTTATATTTGGAAAAAGAGAGGTTAAAACCTACGAAAACGCATATTCGATAAATTACATGCTGCGAAACAATTTGGGAGTAGTTTTCAGAGGCAGATATTATTGGACTCAAGGTGCATATTCGGATTATTATAAGTTGCAAAACGATGGTTTATTAAGCAACAGTATCTCAAATTACAATGATAATCACGATTTTACCTATTCGGTTTTTAATATAGACCTAAGTCTTCAGTGGGAATTTGCACCAGGAAGCATGCTCTATTTTACGTACAAAAATGAGTTTATAAATGAAATATTAAATGCTAATAAAAACTATTTGGATTATTTTAGAAACTCTTTTGATGTTCCCCAAAGCTATAATTTTGCGTTTAAATTTTTATATCATTTTGACGTAGGAGCGATGGTGAAAAAATAAAAAAATATATTTTTGATCGCAAGTCCTGAGACGTTACTATTAGCGTAGTCGAACTGTCGAAACTGGAGTTAAAGGTTTATAAGTAAAGGGTAACGGGTGACGGGTGTGTCATTCCGAAACTTTATACAAAAATTTGGAAATAAAGGGTTAATGACAGCGTGAATCAGGCTGTAACGAAACGAAGTGGAGTGAGAAATCTATTATACCGATAGAGCTTGTTCGGATTTTCAATCCAGACAAAAAAAATGCTCGGATTACAAATTCGAGCAATCCGAGTTTTTTCCACCGCGATAGCGAAATCAAACAGATAATCCGAATATTCGTGTAATATTGGAAATCAGATAATAAATCTTGCTTCGACTTTTGTTAGAATAAAGTCTGAAGGGGGCTTCTGAAAATTAGATTTTTTGAGGCGATTAAGATTTTTCGCAGTCCCGATTTAGATTTTGTAAGTTTTCAACGCTATTTTAAACACTAAGCATAAAGATGAAAGGCGTTGAAATTAAACAAAATATTAATCGGGATGAGGATTTCAAAATTGAAAAGCAACGATGAAAAAGCAATTTTTAGAAGTCTTAGGGCTTTTTAAGGAGCGATTGAAAATAATAGTTTCAAAAAAAACTTGTACGTTTGTAAAAAATATGGAACAATGATTCAAATAGAAGGAATTAAAAAATCGTACGGTAAACTTGAGGTTTTAAAAGGGATTGATTTAGTTGTAAAGAAAGGTGAAGTTATTAGCGTTACTGGAGCTTCTGGAGCCGGAAAATCAACTTTGTTACATATTATTGGAACCTTGGATAAGCCCGATTTTGGACTTGTTAAATACGATGACACCAACGTTTTTTCATTAACAGACAAAAAATTGTCGCAATTTAGGAATAAACACATCGGATTTGTTTTTCAGTTTCATCATTTATTACCCGAGTTTACAGCTATCGAGAATATTTCGATGCCTGCATACATTGCTGGTGTTTCTAAAAAGGATGCCGAAATTAAGGCTCTCGAATTATTAAAAATATTTGGATTAGAGGAAAGAGCAGAACATAAGCCATCCGAACTTTCGGGTGGCGAACAGCAGCGAATTGCCGTTGCTCGTGCTTTGATAAATAATCCATCACTAGTTTTAGCAGATGAACCTTCGGGAAATCTGGATTCGCAAAATGCAAAAGAACTTCATGAACTGTTTTTTTTGTTGCGAAATAAATTAAATTTGACGTTTATTATTGTAACCCACAATCTGGATTTAGCTCAAATGGCAGATAGATGCATCATAATAAAAGATGGTGCTATTTCTTCTGAAAAAAATCAGTAAGGCTTTACTTCAACGTAAGCCAATCTTTTACAATATTTTCGTAATAGTTTTCGGTTTGTGAAATATGCGAAAATTCATTCGTTTTTTTAGAATACACATAATCTTTTGTCCAATCCTTATAATTTTCCGAAATTTGCGTTAGGGCATCAATGGTAAAATATAACTCCTCGTTAGTCATAGTTGGATGCAACGAAAGCCGTATCCATCCTGGTTTAAGAGATAAATCTCCTTTGTTTATTAGTTCCGTAATTTCTCTTGATTGTTCGTGTGTTACATCGAGCAAAAAATGTCCGTACGTTCCTGCACAAGCACATCCTCCACGAACTTGAATACCGAAACGGTCGTTTAATAATTTTACAACTAAGTTATAATGAATGTTTTCGAAATAAAAAGATACAATTCCAACACGTTTTTTTACATTTTCGGCTAAAATATGTAAGCCTTTAATGCTAGGCATTTTTTCAAAACAAATTTCTAAAAGTTCATCTTCACGTTTGCGAATTAATTCGGTATTCATTTTGTTTTTTAAATCAATGCATAATGCCGTACGAATACATTGCAAAAAGCCAGGAGTGCCACCATCTTCACGCAATTCGATGCTATCCACGTATTTGTATTCGCCCCATGGGTTAGTCCAGTCCACAGTGCCTCCACCAGGCTGGTCGGGAGTGTAGTTTTTATAAATAGATTTATCAAAAATCATAACGCCAGATGTTCCAGGTCCACCCAAAAATTTATGCGGTGAAAAGAAAATAGCATCAAGTTTACATTTTGGGTCTTCAGGATGCATGTTTATATCTACATAAGGAGCCGAAGCTGCAAAATCAATAAAGCATAAACCACCGTATTCGTGAATCAATTTTGCTATTTCATAATATGGTGTTTCAATGCCAGTAACGTTTGAACAGGCAGTGAATGAGCCTATAATAAATTTTCGGTGTTTGTTTTTTTCTAATTGTTTTTTTAATTCATCTAAATCGAAAAGAACCTCCTTGTTTGGTTTTAAAACCACTACTTCGGCACATGTTTCGTGCCACGAGGTTTGATTTGAATGATGTTCCATGTGCGAAACAAAAACGATAGGTTTTTCGTTTTCGGTTAACTCTTTTAGGCAATTATGATGGTTAATTAAGCCACAAGTTTTTAAACCTAAAATTCGTTGTAATTTATTAATTACTGATGTCATTCCAAATCCCGAAGTGATTATTATATCGTTTGGTCCAGCATTAACATGTTGTTTTATAGCTTTTTGAGCACAAAGATATGATTTTGTCATCAAGGTGCCTGTTTCTGAAGTTTCGGTGTGTGTATTTCCAATGTATGGTCCAAAAACTTCTACTATCTGTTTTTCAATATCTTCATATAATCTTCCGCTTGCTACCCAATCGGCGTATATCATCTGTTTATTGCCATAAGGAGTTTTAAAAACCACGTCGTTCCCAATAATTTTATTGCGAAAATGTTTAAAATGAAGATTTGACATAAATTCTTTTTTTTGCAAAGCTATAAAAGGAAGTCTTAAATCATGATTAACAATGGTGTTTATTTTTATAAATGGGCGTAAAATAACAAATAATTAACGCCTAATGCTAAAATTAATGCAACTTTTCTTTGTAAAACTACATCTATTTAGTATATTTGTTTTTTATATACCGTATATTTATGAAAAGATTTATTTTTATCACATCGTTTTTATTATTTTCGATTTCATTTATTAAGGCTCAATGGGTAGAGTATTTTCAAAATGAAAGCATCAAAATTGAGTATTTAAAGCAAGAGTGTTCCGATTTGAAAAATGGGACATCGAATATTTATGTGTTTCTTAAAATTTCAAACAAAACATCCGAAACTATTGATGTATATTATAATATTTTTTGCATTTATCAAAATGGCAACAAAACTTATAAAACTAAAGGCGATAATGTAAAACATACCCTTCGATTGCCAAAAGGGCAGAGTATTGAAGGGAATTGCGATGCCAAGCAGAAGAATTTAAAAGTTTATGCTGGATCGATGAAAAGAAAAGGTTCGACTTTAAAAGAATTTGAGGTTACTAATATTGAAGTTAAAAGTGCAAAATGAAACGTATAGTAAGAAAATTAAGATTTTTTTTTATAGCTATTGCATTAATATTTAGTGGGATAATTAATTTACAGGCACAATGTACTGTGCAGGCTTATGCCAATCGCGATTCGTTGGTTTGTGGTTATTGTGCTCAGTTAAGTGCGTTTGGTAGAGGGCAGGGATTGATAGTTTTTTCCGAAAATTTCAACAATGGAGTTTTTGGACCAGGTTGGCAATCTAGTCAACAGGCAATGTGGAATAATCCATGTAGTCCAAATGGGGTGGATGGTACAACTCATATTTGGCTCGGTAATTCTTCTCCAGTGCCTCGTATATTAATGACACAAAGTTATAATTTAAGTACTGCAACTGCGGGTGTTACCATCTGTTTTGATATGAAATTTGCAATTCAAGGCGATGCTGCACCATGCGAAGGTCCAGATGAACCAGACGAAGGTGTTGCTTTGCAATATTCTGTAAATGGTGGCACTACATGGGTTGAAATTCATTATTTTGATCCAAATGGTGGAAACGACGAAACATTAATTAATTGGACGGAGTGGTGTTTTGAATTGCCGCCAGCAGCAATTGCTTCAAATACAATGATTCGCTGGTTTCAAGATAATGATTCAGGAGCCGATTATGATCATTGGGGAATTGATAACGTTCAAATCTATTTTAACGACCCTACTTATCAAATAGTATGGCTTCATGATGGATATAATCAGGGAGCTACAGGTGGTATAAACCCCAATTTGTTTTGTCCGAGAAATGATACTACTATTATTTTACAAATGACAAATGGAACATCGTATTGTTATGATACTTTGCATTTTACGGTTCGCGACCCATTTATTATTGCTAATATAAGTAGCGATACAACTATTTGTATAAACGATTGTGCTCAACTTAGTGGCGATGCTAAAATAATTATTAGTCCTGCTAAAACACCAACATACTCCAATAATGAATTTCAGGTAATTACTTCAGGAATGGGTCAGGTAACTTCAATCAATATTAATGTTACTAACTTAAACATGGAGACTGTTTTGCCAAATTCTATCGTAAGTGTTTGTATTAACAATTTAACTTATTTTGGTCAAAGTCTTTTGCCACCAGCACAAATAGGAATTGAAGGATTAAAAGTTTCTTTACAGGCTCCAAGTGGACAGGTAATAATATTAGTTCCAGCTGGAGTTACAGCAGGTTCTCCAACTTTGGGATATTCAAATACTTGTTTTGTACCCACTGGTGCTGCAATTAATTCAGGATCGGCACCTTATTCTGGAAACTTTGCTCCCAATCAGCCGTTTTCCACCCTTGTTGGTGCAGTATCTAATGGGTTATGGGTTATGAAAATCGAAATGGCATCAAGTTTAGGTTTTGGTAATGGTACTTTTTCGGGTTGGAAAATAACTTTTGATGATCCCGAAATTTCTTATCCAGGTGCTTATGTGTGGAGCCCAACTACAAATATGACAGGCTTTAATTCACTTAATCCTACGGTTTGCCCAACACAAACTGGCAATTATAGCTATTTTTTATCGGTTAAGGATTCGGCTAATTGTGCTACTTATTTAGATTCTGTTCACGTTAGTGTTACCAATTGTTGTAATTTTTCATATTCTGCGAATGTGCAAAATACTACTTGCGGAAGAAATAATGGTTCCATTGATTTAACGGTAACTCCTGCTGGTACATTTACCTATGCATGGAGTAATGGAGCAACAACTCAAAGCATAAATAACGTTGGGCCAGGTTCGTATCATGTTACAATTACGCAACCTTCAACCGATTGTACGATGGATACTGTTATTGTTGTTCCTAATGTTGGTAGTTATCCAACAGCATTTACCGGCTCAACCCAAAGCGATTTCTATACTCCAACTGGTTCTGCGTGGGTTAGTGCTACTTCTGCTGGAAATTATTCGTATGTATGGAATACAACACCTGCTTCTACAGATACCTTAATTTCAAATGTGAATGCAGGAACATATTCGGTAACAATTACCGATAATTCTAGTGCTTGTACATCGGTATTTACAGTTGTTGTTCCTTCATCCTTGCAACCAATTGTAATTCCAAATATTTTAACGCCAAATAACGACGGCTATAATGATACTTTTATTATTCAGTTTATAGACCAGTATCCAAATAGTCAACTTGTAGTTAGAAATCGTTGGGGTAAAAAAGTGTTTTCATCAGATGATTATAAAAATGATTGGAATGGAAATGGGGCTGCCGATGGAGTTTATTATTACATTCTAAAGCTTAGCGATGGCAAAGAGTATTCGGGAAGTGTTACGCTCATGAAATAATTATTTGAATGATTTATAAAGATGAAAATTTAGCATTTTATTGGTTCGAAGTTATTTTGATGTGCGATTGGTTTTTTTCGCATGGCAGGTTCGGAATGACCTGATAAAAAATAAAATTATCCTCATCACTCTATATATTTGTTATTTCGAGATTTTACTCAAAACTTTTGAGAATAAAGAGGGTGTAATATTGGTCGAAATTTTGAGACTTTACATCTATTTATTCAAATCTGAACAATTCAAGTGTATAAATAAACATACCCATAAAAGTTATCTAAGCTTGTCGAAATGCTCCAATATCTCCTAACATTCATCCTGATTCGCCACGGCGAAGTCGAAGGAAAGGTTGCAGATGCTTCAATATGCTCACCACGAGCAACAAATTTAGAGAGTTTACTGGCGTATATGCGTTGCAGAGCACCTATCGAACTTGCATGAATTCGTTGCATGAGTTACTGCTTGTCCGATTTTTGGCTGGAAGAAGTTGACGTTTCTTGCAAATCCTATTTAAGGGATGATGATTTTTTCGGTGTATAAAACTTTTTGCGTTTCCTTATTAATCATTTTAACTAAGTAATATCCTTTACGCAAATGACCGATTGGAAAGGTAATTAAATTTCGTCCTTTAGGGAGTCGGGTTGTATAAAAACTGTCCGAAATTCGACCTGCAACATCGGATAAAATAAATTGAACAACAGTAGCTTCACTTATTTCAAAATCAAAATGCACTAAATCGGATGTTGGATTTGGATAAACAACAATTTTTTTATCAAAAGTCGGTGGAGCTGGATTTGTTTTTTCAAATGTCGAATATAATTCCGCTATCCATGTTGAATTTGTTTTGTAAAACCCATCTATAACCGAAAATGTGCCACTAACCCATACTTTTCCGGGTTCGTTGTATTTTCGTTGCGATCCCGAATAATCGCCCCAACGGTCAACTCCGGGTATTATATTTATGACGCAACCCCCTTTTTTAAGTTTGATAATATCTGAATATTTATTATCTCCTTCATAAAATATTCCACAAAAACCAGGGTATAAAGTATCTGATTTTCCTGAAAATTCAAACGTGATAATTGCTTGATTTTCCTTCGATATTTTTCCAGAAAAAGACATATTAGGATATCCAAAATCTATAATAGAATCCGAAATTATATTTCCGAAACACACTGGATTATTTGTATTATATCCTGTTATAAGTCCATGATATACAGCAGCTGAGCCGAAATTTGTATCCACCGTATTTGAAACAAATTGGATTTTATCGTTTTGCAAAAATGCACCTAAAACACGGGCATCGTTTGTAGCTAATTTGTGCGTTCCATTTTGACGAGCATCGGGAGGCATTCCATAAGCTCTGTCGGTAATTACCGCTTTTATTGTCATTTCCGAGCTGGTTTCGTATTGTGTGCCCGAAATATGCAATAAAAAAATAGTGTCGTTTTGTGGGTCAAAGTTTCGGGTATTCAATAAATACATCTCTTTTTCGGGAATGTAATCGCCACCTCCAACTGGATGAATATTTCGCAACATGCTTCCTTGAAAATTAATATCTGACCATAATCGGGTTTGAAGTGGAAGCCCTTGATAACCTTTGTGTTTATCAATTTGCCATACGATGCTTTGTTTAAACGATACTTGCCATGAACCACTGTCGCTTAGTAAATTACCAGTTAAAAAGAGTTCGTTATTGGTTAAACTTAAGGCAGGATAATCAAACCAGCTTGTATCGTTTACTGGATTGCCCGAAATAGAATATAAATTCCACGTGTCTAATGGGTTATTTGTGGACGAAAATCCAATTACAATATCCGTTTGACCACTTTCGCTGCCTGCTAAAAAAACCAAAATAAAGCGATCTTCAATAGGGTCATAAATTAGTTTTGGGTCGTATTGATGAGAGCTAATACCTTGAACAGCCGAAGCAAAACCGTTCATAGATATGCTCATAACCAATGAGTCAATATTTAAATCATAAACATTAATATTTGAATTAACGGATGACACTAAAAAATTACCATTTGAAATTGCCAATGTGTTGTCATTGGGTGTTCCACCTCCCCATGCATTGCCTTCAAAACCGTTTAATACTTGAAAGCTATCTGCTTTAGTAATATTATTTTTAATATTTTTATCTAAATTGTTCCCAGTTTTACGTGGAAACATCCTCTCTACATTTTGTTTTGATTCTCTAAATAGTCGTGAATATTTACCGTTACCTTCGTAAATGTCTTCAAGATTTTTTACCGTTACAGTCCATTCGGATTTAACATCCGACATCTTGAATTTTGTGATTAATGGATAAACTACATCTGTTTTTTTTTTGTCCTAAAACATGGATAAATAAACTAAATGATACAATAATAAAGATAATTTTTTTCATGCCCGAAAATTTTTACGAATATACAATTTTTTTGTTGACTATTAATTTGATGCCGTATTTTTCTTAAAACAACAAACAACAAACAACAAACAACAAACAACTTAAACTTTCTCCTAATTTTCAAAACAAAAAACAAAAAACTAACGTATAATACAATCTTTACATAGAAGAGAATCTTAATATTATAAAGCAAATTAAAATATGGAATCAAATTTTCGAACAATCGCTCCTGAAAAACATCCAGTTTTTGAATTAACAACGCCAAATATTGAGCTGTTTGTTTTACAAAACGGAATCAAATGTTGGTATATAAATAGCCCCGAAATGGAGCTGGTTCGTTTAGATTTTAAATTTAAAGCTGGTTCTTGGTTCCAAAACAAGTCATTTGTTGCAAGTTTTACTGGTAAAATGTTATATGAGGGCACTACAAACTACTCTTCTCAAGAAATAGCCGAAAAATTGGATTCTAAAGGGGTTTATTTCGGTGTTACTCCCGAATTGGATAATGTTTCGATTGTTTTTTATATCCCTCAAATATTTTTCGAGGAAATTATACCAATTATACATGAAATGATTTTCGATGCTATTTTTCCACAAGAAGAATTAGATATCTTAAAAAAGAAGGAAACAATGAGCTTGTCTGTAAATCTTAAAAAAAGCTCTGTATTGTCCAGATACCATTTTCGTTCGTTACTTTTTGGAAAAAACCATCCTTATGGTTTATTTCCTCAAATAAATCAAATTGAAAATATAACTCGCAACGATTTAAAAATTTTCCATAATGAGAATTATTTGAATTGTAATTACTCGGCTTATATAACTGGAAATGTAGATAATAAACTTTTAAATGATTTTGATTATGTTTTCGGAAAAGATGAGATAACTAAAGAGAAAACAAAAAAAATAAGGTGTGATATTTTAACTGCCAACCAATCGGAACCATTAAATATTGAGATGGAAGATACTGTTCAAAGTTCGGTTCGTATGGGAAAAGTATTGATGGCTCGAAATCATCCGGATTATTATGATTCAGCTATTTTAACTAATGTTTTTGGTGGTTATTTTGGGTCTCGTTTAATGGCAAATATTCGGGAAGAAAAAGGATATACTTATGGCATTGGAGCTTCGATTGTGAGTTTGCTTCATTCGAGTTATTTAACCATTCAAACGGATGTTGGTAAAAACGTTTGTCAATTAGCTATAAGCGAAATTTATAAGGAAATGGAGAAATTATGTCAAGAAAAAATTTCCGAACAAGAATTGGATAGGGTAAAGCAATATTTATCGGGCTCATTGCTTCGAAGCATCGATGGAGCTGTAAATATTATGGATAAATTTATCGATTTTGATGACTTTGGTTATGGAACAGAACATTTTCAGTATCAAATGGATTCAATTATAAATGTGAGTGCTGATAGATTATTGATTTTGGCTCAAAAATATTACCAAAAGCATGATTTAATAGAAGTTGTGGTTGGATAAAAATACTTTTTTTGATATAAAATCGTTAGAGTTATTTACAAATGAAAGCATTTAAACTCGTCTTTATCGGATTCATCTTTTTTGCTGTAAGGGTTCAAGCTATTGAACCTGCAGTATTGAAGTGTTTGGCGGTGGACGATGTTGGAAATGTTACCCTAAATTGGACTCCTATTAATAATATTGCTGAATTTTCGAGCTACGAAATTTACGTTTCTCCAAGCTTTACTGGTCCATATACCATGCTGCAAAGCATTAATGTGATGAATCAAAATTCATATACTCATGTTGGAGCTAGTGCAGATATTATGAAAAAATATTATTTTATAAAAACTATTGGTTCAAGTGCTGTAAGTTTTTCGGACACATTATCCACCATACTTTTACTTTTAACAAATCCTGGAAATGGAAATGCCGATTTGTCGTGGAATAGTCCTGGAACAGGCTATCCTCCAAATTCTTTGGTCGATTGGTATGAAGTTCAACGAAAATTTCCTTCGGGTACTATGATAACAGAAGATTCAACCCAAAATTTGAATTTTGTGGATACAATTGCATTATGTGCTTCACAATTATCGTATCGAATTGTAATTGAGCACGAAGGATGTTACTCTTCATCTTCATCCAAAGAGGATTTTTTTCGGGATGTTATTCCTCCGGCAATAGCTGTTTTAGATACCGTGAGTGTCTCTTTTGCCGATGATTCGATTAAAATTGGCTGGACTTCTTCCACTTCAACCGACACCGAAGGGTATATTGTGTATAAATTTATGGCTGGAATTTGGTCGGTTTTAGATACGGTTTGGGGAATTAATAATACTATTTATTCATATCTTGATCCTTCGGTTATAACAGCTTCTCAAAGTTATCGAATTGCATCGCTCGATTCGTGTAGAAATGCCAGTCCATTAGGAAGTGTTCATAAAACCTTGCTTTTGCAATATCAAATAAATCAATGTCAATCAAGTGTGGATATTCAATGGAATGAATATGAAAATATTCCTTCTGGAAATTTAGAATATTTGATATACGTTAAACGGGATGCTGGCGATTATGCGTTGGAAGCTTCAGTTCCTCAAAATTTTCAAAATTTTACAATTTCAAACCTTCAGGATGGAGTTCAGTATTGCATTTTTGTTTCTATAAAGTCAAATAATGGGTTTACTGCTTCTTCACCAGTGAGTTGTTTTACATTTGATAAATGGTCAGCACCGCAATTTATGTTTATTCGATATGCGGATGTAAACGACGAACAGTTTGTGGATATTGGTATTCATGTGGATAATTCGGTGGCTTTTACATCGATGAGTTTGGATAAACAAAATGAAAATGGAGTTTTTTCAAATATTTCAACTTTGCCATTTAATGGTTCCAGCTTTTATAAATTTACCGATACAGATGTAATTACCGACAAAAACACGTATGTTTACAAAGTTAAACTAATCGACATCTGCGGATTTCCTTCTATCGAATCGGATACCGCACGTACCATTTTGCTTACAGCCAAGTCGTTTATAAATTACACAAACCAATTAGATTGGTCGCCTTATTTTGGATTTACTGGAGGCATAGATAGTTATGAAATTAATCGTGCAACAGGTCCCGATTTCTCTTATCAAGTTTCTGGAAATACCGCTTTTAATGAGTTTTTGTATGTGGATGATGTGTTTAATTTAGGTCAAACTGGAGCCAAGTTTCAATATACGGTTGCAGCTGTTCAAGGATCAAATATTTATGGTTTAAACGACCGAAGTCGCTCCAATAGAGTTACTGTTTTTCAACATTCAAACACGTTTATTCCAAATGCTTTTACCCCAGGTAAATTAAATCCAATATTTAAACCCGAAAATATTTTTGTAAATCCCGAAAATTATAGTTTTTCGATTTATACACGTTGGGGTGCTCAAATATTTACAACCAACGATCCAAATCAAGGGTGGGATGGAAGCTATCAAGGCAGTCTGGTTGAAATGGGAACGTATATCTATCTTATTCGCTATTATACCATCGAAAAAAGAGAATACGAAAATAAAGGAACCGTTTTGTTGATTCGATAAACGCGAATTTTACATTTTTTTACAGCTCCTTAATAATTTGTTTTAGCTTCCTGTAATATCCTAAAGTGTTTATTAAAATATTCTGATTTGGAATAGATGCGGCAATACCTTTTAATTCAGCTAGTGTAAAGTGAGCTGAAGGTAATGCTTTTAAAACACGTTTTGTTTCAAAATCAATTGAAAGAGGCAGTTTTTGTAATTTCCAAGCAGTCATGTGTATAGTTTATTGTAAATTCTATACAAAGAGAATAAGCTTTGTATAGAAAACAGCAAAATCTTTACATAAGAAGTGCTATTTGTATAGTTTTCTTAAAATATATCGTTTATTGGAGAAAAAGAAGAAAATTTCAAACCTCATTCTTTTTTGTTGTTGACAATAAACTAACTACAAACATCAACAACATGGTGATTATTGCATTGATTACTAATAACTCAAAATCGAATTTATAATCAAAATAATAGGCAACACTTTTGTCCAAAAAGAAAGTAATTATAGGCGAAAAAAGTGCAATAACGGGCATCAGTTTATCATTAATAGCTCTTTTTGTAAGCAAGCCAAAAGCAAACATTCCAAGTAATGGTCCGTAAGTTAAACTAGCAATATAAAATAGTGTTTGGATTAAATGTTCGCTGCTATGATATCGATAAAAAATGATTACTCCAACAAAAAGTATTGCAAATGAAACATGAACTAGATGACGAACGTTGGTTTTTTTCTTTTCGGAATAATCGGTTCGTTTGTCTAAACTTAAAAAGTCGATGCTAAATGCGGTGGTTAAAGAGGTTAAAGCTCCATCGGCACTTGGATATAAAGCCGAAATTAAGCCAATTACAAATATTAATCCTGCAACTGGTCCTAAGTAATTTAATGCGATATCAGGAAAAAGAGCATCTCCTCTTGTAGCAATTCCTAATTGCGAAGCGTAGATATACAAACTGGCACCTAAAATCAGAAATAGCATATTTACGAAAATTAAAATCACACTAAACGAAAGCATGTTTTTTTGAGCATCTTTAATGTTTTTACAACTTAAGTTCTTTTGCATCATCTCCTGGTCTAAGCCAGTCATGGAAATGGTGATAAACATTCCACCTAAAATTTGTTTCCACCAACAAAGCTTGGTTTTTGGATCGGTAAAAACAATTTTGGAGTATTCGCTATCGATAATTTTCGATATTAATTGTCCAAAGCTTAAATCTAAAGCTTGATAAATCAGCACGATACTAATCACTAACGATAATAACATAAACGTAGTTTGGAGCGTATCTGTCCAAATAATAGTTTTAATTCCGCCTTTAAAAGTGTAAATTAAAATTAATAAAAGAAAAAGAATAGTAGTGAGCTCAAATGGCATATTCCAGCCATCGAAAACAAATTTTTGCAACACCATTATTACTAAAAACATTCGTAACGAAGCTCCTAAAGTTCGAGATAAAAGAAAGAAAAACGAACCAGTTTTGTACGACCAAAAACCGAATCGTTTATGCAAATATGTGTATATTGTAGTTAAATTCAATCGGTAATATAAAGGCATAAGAACCAGGGCTACAACTAAATATCCAATAAAATATCCTAAAACCATGAGCAGATACGAAAATGAACGGTCGCCAACCCAACCAGGAACCGACATAAAAGTAACTCCCGAAAGAGATGCTCCAATCATGCCATAAGCCACAACTGGCCAAGGGCTTTTTTTGTTCCCCATAAAAAAGGATTGACTGTTTGCTTTTCGAGCAGTAAGCCATGTTACAAAAAAGAGTAGGAGAGTATATGCTATAAAACTCCAAAATATCATTTGTTGTGTTGTCATAGTTAGATTTTTAAGTATTTTTGCAAATGAAAAAACAAACTTATTCATTTTAATAAAAAGGAAAATTTTGTTTTAAGTAATTTATCAACACTCAATTATTTATATCTATGGAATCGCTTTCTTCCAAAATCCTTGAAAATGCAGTAAATGAAATAAGTAGATTGCCTGGAATAGGAAAACGTACTGCTTTACGATTGGCTTTAAGTATTTTAAATTACGAGAAGGAGGAGATGGATTGTTTTATTAAAGCATTTATATCTTTAAAAAACGATATTTATTTTTGTAAGGTGTGTCATAATATTTCCGATTCTGAAATTTGTCCAATTTGCATGGATTCGCACCGTGACAAGAGTATTATTTGTGTGGTTCAGGATATTCGTGACATTATTGCCATCGAAAACACACGG
Source organism: Bacteroidales bacterium (assembly GCA_038210985.1). GTDB lineage: Bacteria > Bacteroidota > Bacteroidia > Bacteroidales > WCHB1-69 > JAQUGA01. The sequence goes on along the minus strand of JBBQWB010000011.1, from coordinate 28,679 downwards.
CAATATCGTGGTGTGTATCATGTACTTGGAGGAATTATTTCGCCAATTGATGGAATCGGTATCGATGATTTAAACTTTAAAACCCTGTTTGAACGAATTAATACAGGAAATGTTATGGAAATAATATTAGCTCTTCCAACTACCATTGAAGGAGATACTACAAACTATTATATTTTTAAAAATATTCAAGCTTCATCTGTTGTTGTTAGCATTATTGCTCGTGGTATTGCCGTTGGCGATGAGCTAGAATATGCCGATGAGGTTACACTTGGTCGCTCATTATTAAATCGTGTTAATTTCGAACAACTTACAACACACTAATATGGATTTTGACATTATTCCTGTTTTATCGAATAGCTTAAATATTACCATTTTGGTAATGATGTTGATGATGATAATCGAGTATGTAAATATTCGAACTAAAGGATCATGGTCAACTTTTTTGCAAAAACATCGTTCGTTCCAATTGCTATTTGCAACAATGATGGGAATTTTTCCGGGTTGCATTGGCACCTTTGCGGTGGTATCGATGTACACCCATCGTATGATTTCGCTTGGTGCTATTGTGGCTGCTTTTATCGCCACTTTTGGCGATGAAGCATTTTTTATGTTTTCATTAATTCCGATGACTACTATATGGATGTCGCTAATTTTAATTGTTATTGCACTTGTTTCTGGATATATAGTCGATTTTTTTGCCAAAAACAGATATCCATTTACCAATAAATTTGAAACCTTCGAAATTCACCATCATCACCAGGAGTGTATTCACGCAAATTTAAAAGAACTAATACCTTCTGAATATTTTACCTGGCGAAGAATTGCCATTTTTACTATCGTGATTGGTTATATTGTAGCAATGTTAACTGGCATTACAGGACATTCGCACGGGCCGGCAATGGTTGAATCGCACCTTCATAAACACGAAGCGGCAGCTAATCATGTGGAACATGACGAGGCATCTGTTTATCATGATAATCAAAATTCGGAAATTCAAAATGACAACCATCATGATGCCGAAATGGAGCATTCGGATATTGAATCTCATTCACACGAGGAGCATTCCGATTTTGGAGTAGAAACAATTATGTTTATTTTTGCTGCAGTTATTTTAATGTACATTTTACTTAGAGTTAACGAACATTTTTTAAAAGAACATTTATGGAATCATGTGCTAAAAGTGCATTTTGTTAAGGTTTTTCTATGGACTTTTTCGGCTCTTTTATTGATTGGATTGCTGCTCTCGTTTTTCGATTTAAAATTATGGATTGACAACAATCAATATGCAATGATTTACATGCTTTTAATTGCATTGGCGATTGGGATAATTCCCGAATCTGGTCCGCATTACATCATTATTATTCTGTTTATGAATGGATTGTTGCCATTTAGTATTTTATTGGCAAATTCAATTGTTCAGGAAGGACATGGTGGATTGCCACTTTTGGCTGAATCGAAAAAGGACTTTTTCCTGATTAAAGGAATTAATTTATTTATTGGTTTGATTATAGGACTACTTGGCTTTTTTACTGGTTGGTAATAGCAACAATAAATGATTTTTCGAAAAAATACTTTTAATTTTTAACCGAGCAACAACCTTTTTCTAGATTATTCTCCTGTTGCGAGTTTTGCATGTGGCAATGTGCTGGGTTTGAACAGCCAAAAATATCGCAATAAATAGCACAAAGTTTTTCTTTTTGGTGAATGTTCAAAATTTGTTTAATGGAAATATATTGTTCTATTAATTGCTTGAAAATAATCTGATTGGAATTGTTAATTAAAAGTATGGTTTCATTTAACTTGCTGCTGTCTGTAGTTTCATAATTTAATTCTGCCATAAGGTTTTGTCTCAAAACATGTAAGCTGTCAATGTAAATTTCAGCCTTGATGCGATACGAGTTTTTAATGCTATCGTATAATATTTTTTGTTGTTTATCTAAATCTAATTCATGATGCATTAAACATGCAATTGTGTCTTTTTTGTGAGAGCATGATGAAGATTTGTGATGCGAAATGTGAAAAGTGAAAAATAAAATAAACACCACGTTTGCAACTGTTAAAGTTAATGCAATAAGCCAGACAATTCGTAATTTGTTATTCATGATTCTATGATTTTATTTTCCAGAAAGTAAATTTTCAATTTCCGAATGTTTTAATTCCGAAATGTACATTTCATTTTTGTATTTTATTAATGGAGTAGTCTCTTCACTAATTGCAGATTCGTTTTTTTGAGCAAAGTTATTAGAGATTGAAAACAGGGTAAATCCGCTAATTATTCCAATTGTAATAATTGCAGCAATGGATGTTTTCGATAATTTAAAAGGAATAATTCTTTTTTCAACTTTTGTTTGAGAAAGTATAGTTTTTTCGGAAAGGAAAGGATTTGGAGCTTCAAAATCCTGTTTCCATGCAGAAATTGCAGTATCGAATTTAGTGTCGTTAACTTCGGATTTTGTTTTCATATTTTATTTTTTAATTGTTCTTTGAGCTTTATTTTTGCTCGGTGAATTAAGGATTCGATGGAAGATAAACTTAGATTCATTATTTCAGCAATTTGGGCATAAGAGTAGTCGTTGTATTTATTTAGTGTGAAAGCTGTTTTTTGATTTTTAGGCAATTTGTCAATTTCTTTTTGAATTATTTTAGCTTGTTCTTTTTGAGCTAATTGAGCAAAAGGTTCGTTGTAAGCAATAGGTTCAGGTTTGTTAAACACAAGGAGTTGTTCAATAGAGTAAGCGAAGTGTTTTATTTTATTTTTCTTTATCAAGTTTAACGAGCGATTAACCGCAATTCGATAAATCCAGGTAGATAGGGAAGAGTCGCCACGAAAAAACAGAATAGATTTAAAAATTTCTAAAAAAACATCTTGAGCAATATCTTCCGCATCTTCTTTATTGCGTAAAAAACCGTAACAAATTTGATATACTTTTTCGTTGTGTAGATTTACTAGTATCCGAAAAGCCTCATTATCGTTTTTTTTTATTCTTTCAATAAGATTTTTTTCTTTAATATTCATTCAAGTTTTCTTTGAGTATCATTTATAAAACGCAAAATATAGAAGCTTTGTTTATAAATTGAACATCAAAGATACAATGAATCCTTGAATCATCTCAAGGATTCATTGTAAAGTAATTATTTTTTATGCGAGCAACAACCTGGTTTAGCTTCGGTGCTTGTGCAACCTGCTTTAGGCTGAACAGCTTTTGTGTTAGAAGTAGTTCCTTCAGTTTTGTGTGATGAACAACCTTTAGTTTTAGATTTGTCGCAACAGCCAGCTGTTGTTTTTTTATCGGTGCAACATTTTTTGTTTGTTTTGTCGCCTGTGCATTTACCTGTACATTTGTGTTCGCCATCTTTTGCATGTTGGCAACCTGCATGAGGTGCTTTGTCGCTTACAGTTTGTTCAGTTTTTGCTTTTTCGGTGGTAGTAGTTGCTGCTTTTTGAGCTTGTACGTTAATAACAAAAATGCTGAATACTAGCATCATTGTTAAAGATAAAATTGTTTTTTTCATGTAATTTGTTTTTGATTAATGTTGTTTTAGACAACTCTAATTCAAAAAACTTGCACTAAAAAATAAATTATCTTATTAGGTTTAAATTTCCTTGTTTTAAAACAATTTTTGCTTTTGTTGAAACAGCATTTCCAAAAATTTTATAAACGTAAATTCCAACTGGTGCTAAAACACCTTCAATTTTTCCGTCCCAACCCTTTTCAAACTCTTCTGTCGAGTAAATAAGTTTCCCCCATCGGTCAAAAATCAACATTTCATAGTTTTCGGGAGGAAAACCAGAAGGTCGAAATGTTTCGTTTAAACCATCATTATCGGGGCTAAATGAATTTGGAATCCAAAAATTACACATGGTATAGCCTAAAGCTAGGGAGTCTTTGTACTTACAAGTGCCATTTGTAACCGTTAATGTGTATTTACTTGGTTGATTAACCAAAATTTGAGTACTTGTTTGTCCAGTATTCCACAAGGCTATTCCGTTTACAAACAAAGGTCCGATAATAATCCAGTCTTCGCTGCAAATTAAAGTGTCGTTTCCTATATCAAAAACAGGAATTATATCGGTAAAAATAGTTACGCTATCGCTTGCAGTTCCACAAATATTTGTAATAGAAGCAACGTAGGTTGTTGATACATTCGGGGCAACTGTTGGCTCTGTTCCAGATAGCCCATTCCAAACAATTGTGCCAGGACCATAAGCTCTCAAATTTACTGGTGAACCTTCACAAATAGTGGTATCTGACATAACAACAATGCTGACATTTCCATTTAGAACAGTAACCGAATCAGTACTAATATTATTACAACCATCACTAACTGATATAACATAAGTAGTACTTTGAGGAGGTATTACCGTTTGGTTTGGAGTAGAAACCGAATTATTCCAAGCATAAGTGTATGGTGGAATTCCATGTGTGGCATTTACCCATAAATCGTATTGACCGCCATCGCAAAGCAAAGTATCGTTGGCTACTTCTAATGTAATAGGAATATTATCATAAATTGGAATATAAACTGTATCCCAATTAGCACTACACACGGATGTTTGAACTATTAATTTAATTATTTCTGTTCCTTCGGTAATCCCATCAGAAAGTGCATGAACACTTACAACAACAGAATCTTGGTGGGCAGGTATAACTGCATAGTTATAATTATTTGGTAAAATTGTATAATCCACGTCGGGCGTGGCTGTTCCCTGAAAATAATATTCAACCCAGCGATCCACATTGGTTACAAAAGGTAATTTAAAAACAACTTGAACATCGCTACATCCTTCAATCATGTGGTTTTGCACTAAACTGGTTTGATAAATCGGTTGAACTTGTATTTGAGGACTCGTAAAGCTATTTGCTTTTAAAAAAACTCCGGAATCATACACTCCATCACCAGCATCACCGATGGCAAGTTTAATTTGGTATTCGGTGCAAGGTATCACTCTGGCAAGGGCTGTAAGAACAACGGTTTTTCCATCATACGAAATGTATGGATTTGCGGGACTTTGATTGTTTACATAATATTGACAGTTTTGGCAAGGACCATTGTTTGAAGTTCCGTTGTTTACATTATTTATGGTAACAGGAGTAGTTGAACCAGGCAAACGGGCAATATTATAATTTGTATAATTTCCGCCAGCAGGATTTGGTCCTGAGATAAAAAAACCGAACACATCATTATAACCTGAGTTTGCATATTCGGGGTACTCTTCGGAGCCAAAAACATATTGAAAAAGTATAGTATCGGATTCGGGAACAAAATTAAATTTTAAAACACATGCGTCTTTTACCGTTTGAGTAATAAGTGAAGCTAATTGGGGGTCGGAGCCTGTGCTATTATCGGTAGATGCAAAAAAACTAACTCCTCCAGCTGCTTCAGTTGCTTTTCCAGAACTAAGAATTAATCCTTGGGTGAATCCTAAATTTGTTGCATTAGCTCCAGTTACAAATTTTCCTAAGGAAACAGATGCCCCCGAAAATTGAATATTGCTTACTGTTACTCCATTGCCAACCAGCACATCTTGAACTGCTTGAGCTGCATTTACTGGAGTAATTTGAAGTTGTGCAAAAAGATTACTTATTCCTAAAAATAGAATTAGAAATAGTGTTTTAAAATAATATGTAATTGAAATTTTCATTTTGTAGTATTATGATATATATATATAGACAAAATTATATAAAAAATGTTGCCTGCGATTAATAAATAGTGAAAATTTATTAGTTTGGTGGAATAAATTCAATTTATGTAAATAGGAATCAACTATTGGCTCTAAAATTTCTTTATTTGAGATTTTATTATCTAGTAAGGTTTTCTTTTATATATTTGTACGCTTAATTAAACGACTAATTGAAAACAGAAGACATTAACTCATTTTTTGAGAAAGTAGAAAAAAGTTCAAATATTGTACTTTTTGTTCATCAAAATCCCGATGGTGATGCAATTGGAGCTGCTTTAACATTGGGAAATTTACTCAATAAATTAAATAAAAATGTGGATATTGTTTCTCCAAATAAATTTCCTACATTTTTATCGTGGATGATTGGTAGCGAGAATATTATAGTTTTTTCGGAACAAGCCGATGTGGTAAAATTTAAAATGGAGAATGCAGATATGCTTGTTGCATTGGATTTTAATGCTTTTACAAGAGTTGGCAACTCGTTAGGTGAAATTTTAGCTAACTCACAAGTATATAAAGTTATTTTTGACCATCATTTAGAACCCGATAAAGGATTTGATTTATACTTTTCGAAAATTAAAAGTTCTTCTACTTCAGAAATAATGTATGAAGTTATTTCGAAATCGAATTATTTTCATCTTTTTGATAATGAAATGGCTGAAAATATTTATGTTGGAATTATGACCGATACAGGCTCGTTTAGTTATTCGTGCAACAACGTTTCAACCTATAATGCGGTTGCCGATTTGATGCGTTTTAATATCGATGGTGAGGCAATTCATCGAAAAGTATATGACACTTATTCCGAAAATCGCATGAGATTATTGGGTCTGTGTTTGAGCGAACGCTTGGTTGTACTTCCCGAATATTCGGCTTCATACATTCATTTGTCAAAATCCGATTTGTCTAAATATGGATATCAAACTGGTGATTCTGAAGGTGTTGTAAATTATGGTTTATCCATTCAAAAAATTAATTTTACTGCATTATTTACCGAACGTGAAAATAAAATTCGTATTTCCTTCCGTTCAAAAGGATTGTTTGATGTGAATAAATTTGCTCGAACTCATTTTAATGGAGGAGGTCATCGAAATGCATCTGGTGCGGATTCTTTTGACTCTTTAGAAGAAACAGTCGAAAAATTTGAAAATTTATTGAAATTATATAAGTACGATTTAAATTTTTAGTTTAGGAATATGAAAGGTTTAAAATATTTAAAATATTGCCTTTATTCATTAACTTTCATTAGCTTTGCTTTTTTTTTAGAATCATGTGAAAATAAAAAAAAAATAAATCAAAAAAGTGATGTTGATATTAATCCCGAAAAATACTCAGAACCGCTCATTAATGCAAATAAAACATTTATTAGATTAGAAGATGGAGATATTGATTTTTATATTAAACGGCATAACTTACAAATGACACGAAGCGAAACAGGTTTGCGATATAATATAATTGTAAAAGGGGAGGCATATCTTCCAAAAGAAAAAGATAAAGTGAAAATTGTATATCAAACCAACTTAATTACAGGCGAATTAATATACAGTTCAAAAGAAGACGGGAATAAAGAATTTGAAATTGGAAAAACAGACGAAATTAATGGAATACAAGAAGGAGTTAAATTAATTGGTAAAGGCGGTAAAGCTAAGCTCATTATTCCTTCATATTTAGCATACGGTGTGGCTGGAGATGGGTTTATGATTCGTCAAAGATCACCTTTAGTAATTGAAATTGAATTAATCGATATAATAAAACCAAATTAAATTATCTAAAATTTTTATGAAAAAGAACATTTATTTATTAGTACTTGCAATTGTTGCAATTAGTTTGAGCTCTTGCTCGAAATACCGTGGCTATGATAAAACCGAAAATGGTTTATATTACAAATTCTACTCTCAATCGGAAGATGCACAAAAGCCTCAAATGGGTGATGTGTTAACACTTACATTGGTTTATAAAACCGATAAAGATTCGATTTTAGAGGACTCTAGGCTAAAACCTTATCCATTTATGCTAATTCTACGCGAATCACAATATAAAGGTGATATTTACGACGGATTATCAATGATGCATTTAGGCGATAGCGTTTCCTTTATTTTACGTGCCGATTCATTTTATATGGCTACAGCTGGATTCCCTGAATTGCCCGCATTTGTTACCCCTGACATGATGTTGTACTTTGATTGTAAATTAGCAGAAATTAAACCTCGTGCTCAATTTGAAAAAGAGATGGCTGAAATGCAAAAGAAATATGCAGAAGAAATGGAAGTAAATAAAGATGCTGAACCTGAATTGATTAAAAAATATGTTACCGATAACAACATTAAAGCAAAACCAACTGCATCAGGTCTATACTATGTAGAAGTTACTAAAGGAACTGGAGCTCAAGCTGCAAATGGAATGAGTTGCACCATGCACTATAAAGGTTCGTTATTAGATGGACGAGTTTTTGACTCTTCGGAAGGCAAAGAACCATTTACTTTTAAATTAGGCGAAGGTCAAGTTATAAAAGGTTGGGACGAAGGTGTTGCAAAAATGAAAGTTGGTGGAAAAGCGAAATTTGTAATTCCTTCAACTATTGCTTATGGCGAAAAAGGTGCTGGACAACAAATTCCTCCTTATGCTCCTTTAGTATTCGAAGTGGAATTATTAGACGCAAAATAGTTAGTGTTTGCTAGTTCTAATCAACTTTACAAATATTCTCAAACCCAAATCTGCAAAGGCTTGGGTTTGTTTTTTATCCACAATTAGTATTTAGAAATAGTAACCCTATTGCACAATCTGGGTTTAATTTGAGTATCTTTGCAAAAAATATCAAAAATCCGATGAGATTACGAAAACCAGATTGGTTAAAAATTAAGATTAGCGGCGGAAAAGAGTATGTAGAGCTAAAACAATTAGTCGAGAAGCAACATTTAAACACCATTTGTAGCAGTGGAAAATGTCCGAATATTGCCGAATGTTGGAGTAAAGGTGCTGCTACTTTTATGATTTTAGGCGACGTTTGTACCCGTTCGTGTAAGTTTTGTGCAACCAAAACTGGAAAGCCTTTGCCTCCCGATGAAAACGAGCCTTTATCCTTAGCTAAGTCGGTAATGGCAATGAAGTTAAAGCATACTGTAATTACTTCCGTTGATAGAGATGATTTACCAGATGGCGGAGCTCAACATTGGGCAAATACTGTTTTGGAAGTCAGAAAACACATGCCTAAAACAATAATTGAAATTTTAATTCCAGATTTTAATGCAAATCCCGATTTAATAAAAATAGTGGTTGATTCTATCCCAAATATTATATCTCACAATATCGAAACCATTCGTCGTTTAACACCCAAAGTGCGTAACAAAGCGAAGTATGATGTAAGTTTGCAAGCCTTGAAATTTATTTCTCAAAGCGGAATCCATACTAAGTCGGGGATTATGGTTGGAATTGGCGAAACAAAACAAGAAATTGAGGAAACAATTGTTGACTTGTTTAATGCTGGTTGTCGGATGTTAACTATCGGACAATATCTTCAGCCTACTTTGCAAAATGTTGAAGTTCAACGCTATGTTTATCCCGATGAGTTTGCCGAGTACAAAGCTTTTGCACTTAAAGTCGGTTTTATTCAGGTAGAAAGTGGCCCGTTGGTTCGTTCGTCGTATATGGCTGAAAATTCTTTTACGAATATTTTTAAAACACATGAAAGCAAAATTTAGTGATTGGGGATTAGTGGACTATAAAATTGCTTGGGATAAACAACAGCAAATTTTCGATTCGGTTGTTGAATACAAAAAAAACAAACAAGGAAATCCTCCTAATGAGTTGGTTTTTTGCGAGCATCCTCACGTTTATACACTTGGTAAAAATGGAAATCGAAGCAATTTATTGATTCAAGATGATTTTTTGAAGCAGATTGATGCAACTTATTACCAAACCGATCGTGGTGGCGATATAACCTATCATGGTCCAGGTCAAATTGTGGGTTATCCAATTTTAGATTTAGAAGAAGCGGGTTTATCCTTGCGTGAATACATTTTTAATTTAGAAGAGGGAATAATTGAAGTTTTAGCAGAATATAATATCGAATCCACACGTTTGGAAGGAGCCACTGGAGTTTGGCTGGATGTAAATAAATCAAATACACGAAAAATTTGTGCAATTGGAGTACGAGCAAGTCGGTATGTAACCATGCATGGGTTTGCATTTAATATAAATACCGATTTGAATTATTTTAGCTATATTAATCCCTGTGGCTTTGTAGATAAAGGAGTTACATCTTTATCCAAAGAATTAAGAAGAATTGTAGATATAAATGAAGTTAAATTAAAATTAAAAAAATCATTGTTTAAGTCGTTAAAATTAAGTGATATATAATTAGCTATGGTGAATAAAAGAAATATTTTTGAATTTTTGAAAAGCTACTTTTTAATCTCATTGGGATTATTTGTTTATGTTTTTTCATGGTCGGCATTTTTAATTCCTTCGGGATTAATTGGAGGTGGAGTATCGGGTATTTCAGCCTTAATTTTTTTTTCTACGGGAATACCAATAGGAGTTTTAAATTTAATGCTGAATGCCGTATTGGTGTTGGTTGCAATAAGAATTTTAGGAGCTAAATTTGGCATTAATACAATTTATGGAATTGTGTTTGGTGCTGTTATGTTTTTGGTTTTGCAACCTTTATTTACTAAACCTTTGGTTGATGACCCTTTTATGTGTGCAATGATTGGTGGCATACTTTCGGGTTTTGGCATTGGAATGGCCTTTTCGAATGGAGGAAATTCGGGAGGTACCGACATTATAGCGTTGATTATTACAAATTATCGAAATATTAGTCCAGGCAGAATTATTATTTATCTGGATATTTTGATTGTTGCCTCTTCGTTTTTGGTATTTGGCTCCATCGAAAAAATTGTTTATGGATATGTTGTAATGGGAGTTTTTGGTTACACATTAGATATTGTTATTGAGGGTTCGAAGCAATCGTATCAAATTATGATTTTTTCAAAAAGCAACGAAGAAATTGCAAGCCGGATTGGCAATGAAGTCAATCGTGGTGTAACTTTTATGAAAGGAAAAGGTTGGTACACCCAATCCGACCAAGATGTATTGATGGTAATAGCTCAAAAACACGATAAGCAAAAAATCATGAAAATTATCCGTGAATCGGATAAGGAGGCATTTCTTACCGTTGCAAAAGTGAGTGGAGTATTTGGAAAAAACTTTGATAAAATAAAGATATAACAATAAAACTTTTCTGCTTTTTGATTGTTTAATTAATTTATATAAATTTACAAAATATTAGTTAATAAATTATTATATCTTATGAAGCAGAAATCGATATTTTTTTGTAAAAGTGTTTTTTTTCGTGCTAATAGCTTGTGATTCATATGGTTTATTTGCACAGCGAGTAAAAGATGTTGCTTATTTGCGTCAGGTTTGGTGGTCGGTAGAACCCGTTTATGTGAAACCTCAATCCAATAAGATAATGTTAAATGTAGGAGCACAATACAATGCTTCGGGCGATGCAACAGGAAATTCTGGAGCATATATTTATTCACGAATAAATGTGTAAAGGTTTATTTTTTCGGGTTTATATGCAATGTCTTCTGAATCGGATTATAGCATCAAGGAAGGAACCATTGTATTTTGTTTTAAAGGCAAATCCAATCGTAAAAATGGAAACGATTACGACGATGAAAAAACTGCCATTAATTTTAAAACTGGAGGCTCGCACAAAATAATTTCGCCAGGCAAAGTTACCTATACTAGTGTTTCGTATCAAACTAAATATGGGGCTACTTCAAGCTATTATTTTAGCGATGCAGCATATAGGGTTACCACCACCACTACGGCAATTGAAAATGTGAAAAAGAAACAGAAATCGTATGCCACTTTGAATGTTCCAAAAACACCGTAACTGGATTGTCGGTGGGTGCGTACGATTGGAAATTACACCATGATTCTGCCGGAATTGTGAATGTGCAAGGTTTTTCGTTTGGAATAGTAAGCATTATAAATCAAAAGGCAAAATACCGATTTTCTTGGTAAGAACGAATTAATGATGTAAGTATTTTAGGAGTTGGAGAATATAAAGAAAGACCAACTGGCAAAATCCGGCGTCGTGGAACAAAAATAGGTAGAGTAAATTCAACTTTTGATGTAGGCGTTTAATTTTTGTTTGCACCCATCGTAAATTTACAATATAATCAACAATATATTATTCCATTAAACGATTCGATAGCACAATTAAAAGATATTCCGATAAAACATTTTGGATTTAGAATACGTTCGGAAATACGCAAAGGGATATTTTCTATTCGAAGTGAAATGGGATTGCGACCTGGTGTAAAAACAAAAGCCGGAGGCGAAAATGGAGAGGATAATTTTTTTACAACCAAATTGCTTACCGGAGCTTATTTTGTGTTGGGATTTGGTGTTGGAATAGGAGCGTGGTAAAAAAACAGGTTTATAAATATTTAGGGGCCTTCTAAAAATTGCTTTTTTATCGTTGCTTTTCAATTTTGAAATCCTCATCCCGATTAATATTTTGTTGAATTTCAACGCCTTTCATCTTTATGCTTAGTGTCTAAAATAGCGTTGAAAACTTACAAAATCTAAATTGGGACTGCGAAAAATCTTAATCGCCTCAAAAAATACAATTTTTAGAAGCCCTTTGTAATAGTCCAATTCGATGTGTTTATTTTGGATTTAAATGAAACTTTTTCATTTTTTTCACTGTGAAACCCAATGATATTGAAGAAAATTTAAACAGAGTACCCATAGTTTTCCACGGCGATTTGTGTAATAATTTTGTTACAGTTTAATTTTCAACTTGCTAAGTTTATTGTATTTATTTTTATTTAATACATGCATCCATTTAGACTACCTTAATAAATTACAAATATCAGATATACAGTATTTTAAACTTTTAAAAATTAAAATTGGTTAAAATTAGGAAGTTCAAAAAATTAAATCTTATATTTGCGGTAAAATTTGCAGGAGTGAATCATTTTTTTGTAATTTCGCACTGTGAATTAAATAACAATGAAAAATAAATAACACTAATTAATAACATTAAACACTACAGTTATGAACGTAGAAAAAATGATGCAAGAACTGGAACGTAAAAACCCAGGCGAAAAAGAATTCTTACAAGCAGCTCACGAAGTATTAGAATCAATTAAAGACGTAGTTGATGCCAATCCACAGTTTGAAAAAGCAGGCATCTTAGAACGTATCGTTGAACCCGATCGTACATTTATTTTCAGAGTTACTTGGGTAGATGACAGTGGTAAAGTTCAAGTTAACAGAGGTTACAGAGTTCAATTTAATAATGCAATTGGGCCATACAAAGGTGGTTTACGTTTCCATCCAAGTGTAAACTTATCAATTTTAAAATTTTTAGGTTTTGAACAAATTTTCAAAAACAGCTTAACTTCACTTCCTATGGGTGGTGGTAAAGGTGGTTCTGACTTTGATCCAAAAGGTAAATCAGATGCAGAAGTAATGCGTTTCTGTCAATCTTTCATGAGCGAATTACAGAAATATATTGGACCTGATACAGATGTACCTGCTGGTGACATAGGTGTTGGTGGTCGCGAAATTGGATACATGTTCGGAATTTACAAAAAAATACGCAACGAGCACACTGGAGTATTAACTGGAAAAGGTTTAACATTTGGTGGTTCATTAATTCGTCCAGAAGCAACTGGTTTTGGTTTAGTTTATTTCACAAAAGAAATGCTAAAAACTAAAGGGATTGATTTTAAAGGCAAAACTGTTTCTTTATCTGGATTTGGTAATGTATCTTGGGGTGCTGCTTTAAAAGTTGTTGAATTAGGTGGAAAAGTTATTACTATTTCTGGTCCTGATGGATACATTTTAGATGAAGCTGGTATCAGCGGCGAAAAAATTGAATATATGTTAGATATTCGTGCAACTGGTAACGACGTTGTTGCTCCTTACGCACAAAAATTTGCTGGTTCTAAATTTATCGCTGGTAAAAGACCTTGGGAAGTTAAAGTTGATGTAGCGTTAACTTGTGCATTCCAAAATGAATTAAATGGCGAAGAAGCTGCAATGTTGGTTAAAAACGGCGTTATAGCAGTTGCTGAAGGTTCAAACATGGGATGTACTCCAGAAGCTATTAAGATTTTCCACGATGCAAAAATATTATTTGCTCCTGGTAAAGCTTCTAATGCTGGTGGTGTTGCAACTTCGGGTTTAGAAATGTCGCAAAATAGTTTAAGATTTAATTGGACAGCAGCAGAAGTGGATGAAAAACTTCACACTATTATGGTTAATATTCACAAGGCTTGTGTTCAATATGGTACAAAAGATGGATATACCGATTACGTAAAAGGTGCAAATATTGCAGGATTTATGAAAGTAGCTCAGGCAATGTTAGCTCAAGGTGTTTTATAATTAAAATATCGTTCAAAATTAAATGGGGGTTGCTTTTGCAACTCCTTTTTTTATGAAAAAACACAGCCTTTTATTTGGGTTTAGAAATAAATAATGAAAAAGAAATTGAAAATTTGTTAATCTCTGTTGAAAATGGCTCGAAATATATTATATTTGCATCAATAATCACTGGATTCGAAGGTTTATGAATGAAGATATAAGTAGTGTAGTTTCGGGAATTGAATATAAAATACACAGTTTATGTCAGATTAACAATAAATTACGCGAAGAAAATGAACAGTTAAAGAATCAAATTGTTGAACTTAAAAAACATATAAAGAATTATAATGAGCAAGTTTCCAAACTAGAAAATAGAACTAAAATATTAAAATTATCTAAATCAATTGAAAATAAACGGGAACTTACTGAAACAAAATTAAAAATAAACGAATTGGTGCGGGAGATTGACAAGTGTATTTTAATGCTAAATCAATAAAAGAAGAATAAATAATAATGGAGGAGCTTACAATAACAGTTAAAATATCGGATAGAGATTACAAACTTACTGTTAGTAGGGACGATGAGGAAGTTGTTAGGCAAGCTGCAAAATTAATTGAATCACGAATTGAAGAATATGCAAAACGCTATGCGTTTAAAGATAAACAGGATTTGTTGTCTATGGTGGTTTTGCAATATGTAATTAATTCGCTAAAACTTCGGAATAAACAAGAGTACTTTGATCATCATATTAATGGAAAATTATTAAGTATTGATGAATTACTCGATACGCATTTGAATCCTAAAAACGACGTTCTTAAACATAACATATAGCCCGCATATATTTCATCATGGTTTGGTAAACTCAACAGTAAACAATTAAATGTAAGCTCAAGAGTTGCAAAAACAGGCCTCAATTGCTTTGCAATGTCATGCAAATGACCAGTGGACGTTTGACCAGCTCGGCACTTTTAACCATGTCAATTTGGAGTTTACACAAATTAATGAAAATATGCGGGTTTTTTATTTTAATTAATATAAACTTAAATTAACTAATTATGACTTTGTACATTATTATAGGAGTTTTTGCAGGAATAGCAATTGGAATTGGGCTATCCTATTCAATTATGAAATCTACTCTTGAAAAAAACAGCAGACAGGTTTTAAAGGAAGCTCAAGAAGAGGCTGAATTGATGAAAAAAGATAGAATTTTGCAAGCAAAAGAGAAGTTTTTACAATTAAAACTTGAACACGAAAAACAAATTAACGAGCGTAATCAACAAATGTTGGTTGCCGAAAATCGCATTAAACAGAAGGAAAATCAGATTAATCAAAAAATTGAAGAATTATCACGCAAACAAAATGAAGCAACATTGTTGAAAGATACTTTGTCGCAACAAATGGAAATTATTACGAAAAAACAAGCAGATTTGGATAAACTTACTGCTCAACAACGCGATCAGTTAGAAGCTATTTCTGGATTGTCGAGGGAAGATGCAAAAGAACAATTAATTGAAATAATGAAAGACGAAGCAAAATCGGAAGCCATTAATTTGATTAAAGATGTAATGGAAGAGGCTAAAATGACGGCAAATAAAGAAGCTAAGAAAATTGTAGTTGAAACTATTCAACGTACTGCTGTTGAGAATGTTATTGAAAATTCTGTTTCCGTATTTAATATTGATAACGACGAAATTAAAGGACGAATCATTGGTCGCGAGGGAAGAAATATAAGAGCTTTAGAATCGTTAACTGGAGTAGATATCATTATTGATGATTCTCCAGATGCAATTTTATTGTCGAGCTTTGACCCAGTAAGACGCGAAATTGCTCGTTTATCCTTACATAAATTAGTTACCGATGGTCGTATTCATCCAGCTCGTATTGAAGAAGTTGTATCTAAAACTAAAAAACAAATCGAGCTTGAGATTATTGAAATTGGTAAACGCACTACCATCGATTTAGGTATTCACGGAATGCATCCGGAATTAATACGAATGATTGGTAAAATGCGCTATCGTTCGAGTTATGGACAAAATTTATTACAACACTCCAAAGAGGTGGCTAATTTATGTGCAACCATGGCTTCGGAACTAGGATTAAATCCCAAAATTGCAAAACGTGCCGGATTGCTGCATGATATTGGAAAAGTTCCAGACAATGAGCCTGAATTGCCACACGCAATTTTAGGAATGCAATTAGCCGAAAAATACAAGGAGAAAATAGAGGTAATTAATGCCATTGGTGCCCATCACGATGAAGTGGAAATGGAATCGTTGTTTGCTCCAATAATTCAAGTTTGTGATGCTATTTCGGGAGCACGACCTGGTGCTCGCCGCGAGGTAGTTGAAGCATACATTCGCCGTTTAAATAATTTGGAAGAAATGGCTCTTTCATATCCAGGTGTTATAAAAACTTATGCTATTCAAGCAGGTCGTGAATTAAGGGTAATAGTTGGTGCCGACAAAATTAGCGATGCCGAAGCCGATAAAATTTCATTGGATTTATCGAAAAAAATACAAAATGAAATGACGTATCCTGGACAAATAAAAATTACTGTTATTCGAGAAACCAGAGCTATAAACTATGCAAAATAGTAAACTCTGAATAGATGTAGCATGCTTGCAAAAAAGTACGTAAATTAATTTACGTACTTTTTTGTGCTATTTGTGTTGATTTAACCGATTTTTTTTTATTTTTGTTTAGAAATGGAGCATTTTAAAATAGAAAATAGCAGAAAAAAATACAAACAAACACACCATTAATGTTTACTAAAAAAGAAATTGTTGAGATTGAAAAACGTGGATTATCTAGCGAATTAGTTGAAAAGCAAATCAAACAATTTGAACAAGGTTTCCCTTTTGCAAATTTGGGTCGTCCTGCTACCTTAAGCGATGGTGTAGAATCGTTTACAACCCAAGGTGCTAAAAAACTTTTTTTAGATTACGATGAATTAATTGCAAATCGAAAATCGATGAAGTTTGTTCCTGCTTCTGGTGCTGCAACGCGTATGTTTAAAGATTTGTTTTTATTTCAGGAAAATTATAATGAATCTTCAGATATTTTGGACGAAAAATTGCAATTTGGTTTCTACTTTTTTAAACATATTAAACAATTTGCATTTTTTGATGAATTAAAGAAAAAGATTCAGAAAGATGGTTTAAAAATTGAAAAATTACTTGAAGAAAAGCAATTTTCAACTATTATTGATTATTTGTTAACCGAAAAAGGACTTAATTATTCAAATCTTCCAAAGGCATTGATATTGTTCCATAAATACGACGAGTATAACCGAACGGCTTTGCAAGAGCATATGGTTGAAGGAGCGTTGTATGCTAAAATGGTGGATGGTAATGTGAATATACATTTTACTGTTTCGCCCGAACATCGGATTGGATTTGAAACCTTGGTTAAGAAAATAAAATCGGTTTATGAGAAAAAGTTTAATGTAAAATTTCAAATTGAATTTTCGTGCCAAAAACCAGAAACGGATACCATAGCTGTGGAAGCTAGCAATAAACCGTTTAAGGATAAAGAAAATAATTTGGTTTTTAGACCAGCAGGACACGGGGCTTTAATCTCTAATTTGAACGATTTAGAAGCAGATATTGTATTTGTGAAAAATATCGATAATGTGGTGCCCGATCGTATAAAAGAGACCACTGTTTTATTTAAAAAAGTTATTGCTTCATATTTGATGAGTTTGCAAAATAAATCGTATCAACTTTTAAAATTATTAAACGAGCCAAAAATTAAAGACAAAATAATAAAAGAGGCAGAATTATTTATTAAAGAGGAATTGTTGTTTCCATTTCCAAAACAATATGCAGAATTAGAGATAGATAAGAAAATTGCCATATTAATTGAATCGATGAATCGACCAATGAGGGTTTG
This sequence comes from Bacteroidales bacterium, assembly GCA_038210985.1. GTDB lineage: Bacteria > Bacteroidota > Bacteroidia > Bacteroidales > WCHB1-69 > JAQUGA01. The sequence goes on along the minus strand of JBBQWB010000011.1, from coordinate 10,717 downwards.
TGGTATGGTTAAAAACGAAGGTGAACCAGGCGGTGGTCCGTTTTGGGTTAAGGATTCAAAAACTGGTTTAAATCGATTGCAAATTGTAGAGTCTTCGCAAATTGATATGCAAAATATTAAACAAAAGAGGATTATGGAGCAATCTACGCACTTTAATCCGGTTGATTTAGTTTGCGGCATAATGAATTATAAAGGAGAAAAGTTTAATTTATTCGATTTTGTTAATCCAGATACTGGGTTTATTTCTTTAAAGTCTAAAGATGGCAAAGATTTAAAAGCAATGGAGCTTCCAGGTTTATGGAATGGAGCAATGGATAAATGGGTTACTATTTTTGTGGAAGTACCGTTGATTACTTTTAATCCAGTGAAAACTATTAATGATTTGATACGAAATGAGCATGTTTCGTAATTTTTTCTATTCCAAAATTATTTAAACGCTTAATTGATAATCTCTTAACGCATCGTTTAGCGAAGTTTTTAAGTTGGTAGAAGGTTTACGTTTGCCAATAATAAGTGCACAAGGAACATTGAAAATGCCGGCTGGAAATTGCTTGGGGATGGTTCCAGGAATTACCACCGAACGTTCGGGGATATATCCTTTATATTCAATAATTTCGGAGCCACTTACATCCATTATTTTGGTGGAGCCTGTTATTACCACATTAGCTCCTAAAACTGCTTCTTTTTCAACTCTTACTCCTTCCACAACAATGCAACGCGAACCAATAAAACAACCATCTTCAATAATTACTGGAGCGTCTTGAACTGGTTCAAGAACGCCACCAATACCAACGCCACCACTTAGATGCACATTTTTGCCAATCTGAGCACAAGAGCCAACGGTTGCCCAAGTGTCAATCATTGACCCACTATCTACATAAGCTCCAATGTTCACATACGAGGGCATAAGGATTACTCCATTTGCAATATATGAACCATATCGCGCAACTGCATGTGGAACAACTCGGATGCCTTTGGCTGCGTAATCTTTTTTTAGCGGAATTTTATCGTGAAACTCCATTGGTCCAGCTTCAAAAGTTTCCATATTTCGAATAGGAAAATAAAGAATAACTGCTTTTTTAATCCATTCGTTTACGACCCATTTATTGTCAATTACTTCAGCAACTCTTAAATTTCCATTGTCCAGATTTTCAATAGTAGCTTCAATTGCTTTTATCGTGTTCTTGTCTTTTAGTAAAATTCGATTAGCCCAAGCTAATTCAATCGTGCTTTGTAAATTTTGAGTTGCCATATTGAGACTATTTTATGCAAAAATATAATTTTAATTCGATTAAGTATAACCGAAAATCTTTAATGATTATAATTAACTATTGTCCGATAAATTTTCAATATTTTTTGCCCAATAATTCACCGCTAGCTAGCGGTGAATTATTGAAATTCAAATAGAAATCTAACTCAATAAAAAACCAAGCCATTCATAATACTCATGCTATTAAAATGCTGAATATCTGAATATTGTATAATTATTATTGTTTTTTATAGGACAACATTGATTATAATTTTACAATTTTGTAATAATAGGTTTCGTTATTCGAAGTGATGCGTAAAATATAAGTGCCAGGTTTTAAATAATCTAGCAAATAATCATACGTTCCATCAAAACTAATTTCCGACTCAGCTACTTTTTGAATACTCGAAAATACTTCGAGCTTAATAGGTTCACTAATATTTCCTTTTATTGTTATAGAGGAGGTAAATGGGTTTGGATAAACTTGAATTTGATCCTCATCGGCACATTTAACTACAATTGGGTCAAATGATTTCATTTTTCCATTAAAATCAGTTTGGGTTAATCGGTAATAATTTGAATTGTCATTGGAAGGAATAGCAAATTCATAAATATTCAAATTATTGCTGTTGCCAGCACCATTTACTCTTCCAATTTCATTAAAGTTAATTCCGTCGGAACTGTTTTCAATGCTAAAGAATTCATTATTTGTTTCGCTTGATGTGATCCATTTTAACATTACAATTTGATTGTTACAAACTCCATCAAAACTTAAAAGTTCAACTGGCAACCACGAAGAGCCACTTGAACCTCCATGAATCCAAAACTCAGAAAAACTTGAGACAGTAACATCAATATATTTTAATACATTGCCACTACTGAACAAATTATCATCTCCATTAATATTAGGAGTTAATACGTTGAAATTAGATGATGTGTTAAAATCATTGTTTGCATATGAATCATCGATGTTAATACCGTGATACTTTGTAACTTTTAAATCACCCATCGAAAAAACATCATCATAAGTGTTTATATTTGTGGTAGATAAACTTTCAAGATTACTAAATTCATCCGCAGTAAAGAATAATCTAACTTGCACTGGAGCAATTGGTTCCGTTACAGTATTGATAACATAGTGACGTTTTAAATACCAAGTTTGATTAAAAATACTGGTATTGTCATCTACGAATACATTGGCAACAGTTAATCCTAAGTTTTGATTGCCATCGTTGATTCCAATTAAAACCGAATAATCGTTACGGGTAACGTAAGCCCATTGGTCGTTTCCAAGCATATAGCATGTTCCAAGTGCTGAAGTTGTTGAATATCCCCAAGGGCGACGTGTAACAACGCTTAAGGTGTCGGAGATGCAAGCGTGATTATCTGTAACGGTAAATTTTGCAGTTACATCATCGTGTCCAATAAGTGGGAATGGAATAGTTAAAATACTAGTAGCCTGCGATTGAATGCTAGGAATATGTTCGTTGTAAATAGAAATAATTCCAGAATTACTTGTTGGTAATAGTTCAACTTTGGCATAATCGTATGTTGGACAACCTAAATTGTAGTTAGTGAGTTGAGGTAAATCATATACATCCCAAATAACCTTGTTTGTATCGTTAACACAGCCATAGCCAGAGGAAATTCGCATACTTTGAATTTCAATTTGTTGGTTTCCAGAAGTGTTAGCTGTAAGTTGCAAGCCAGATGGGTAATTGGTCCAAGTAGTTCCAGCATCTGTTGAATACGATATCTCGTCTGAACCAATTATTCCTCCCGAACCAATGTTAAATGTTGCAGATACGTCTGCGTTTAAACAAACACCAGCTTGATTTGGGTTAGGAGTTAATTCGGGAGCTATCGGTTGGTCAAAGGTATTCCATTTAACAAACGACCAATCGGTTTCGCCACAGGCACTTTCGGGATTAAATAATCTTTTGGCTCGAATTTGTAATTCTTCGTTGCCTGGATTTGGAGTGTTTGTTTGATTTTCAGGAGTGTAATTATTCCAAGTTATTCCGCCATCCGGAGATACATTCCAACCCATCCAAGCTGTTGAGCCAGATGCTATGGTTGATGATACATTGGTGTTTACACAAATGTCGTTTACGTTTGGCGTTTTTGTGATAGTGGGAGCAGGTGCAGTAAGCACGACATTCCAACTAACTTCAACCCAATCCGAAGGACAATTTCCAGAAGATTCGCAACGAACTCTAAAATATGCTGTTCCAACTTCTTCAGGAGCAAAAGCTAGATCATCATCGAGCCAAATTGAGGTGTTTGGTTTTTTATATTGCATGTAAGTATTCTCAATACAACCAGAAACATCAACGGTTAAATTTGCAAATAAACAAACTTCAGGAACATCGGGTACTCGGAGAACAGTGGGTACTGGTGATTGAGTTCCCATGCTAATTGTTACACAGTTAGAATAAAGTTCACAATTGCCAGATCCATAATTGATTTTTACTCGATAATAAGAAGTTACAGAAGGAGTTACTGTTAATGAAGTAGATGTAGAATCCAAAATATCGCTCCAAACTCCACTGCAATCTCCAGAAGATATTTGCCATTGATAACTAATATTTAAACCTCCAGAAACAATTGCTTGCATATTGTATGATGCACCCAGACAAATGGTTGAGCTTAATGGCTGTTGAACAAAATTTGGAATTTCAAATAAACTTACGGTTCCGCAATTGCTCGTTACACTGCAAGTTGCTCCTTCAATTCCAACTACGCATCTGAAATAAGATGTTTGTAAAATGTTTGTTGCTTGATAATCGGCAGAATTAGCACCAGTGATATCGGTAAAAGTTCCGCTGCAGTTGTCGGTAGCAACCTGCCATTGATAAGTTAATATGCCTCCTCCAGATGTTGCGGTTATACTCAAATCAACATTTTCACCAACACAAATTTCCGAATCTGCGGGATGGTTGGTAATTATTGGAGCCGAAATTACTTGGTAAATTGCAGTGTCGCTAATTACGTCATCGCAACCTGAAACTGCCGATGATGAAACCACACAACGGTAGAATTTTTTGGTTCCAACAAGCATTAGCGGAGGAGTTAGAGAATTAGAGTTTGCACCTAAAATGTCGGTGAAAATAATATTATCATCCGATTCTTGCCACTGGAAGGTGTTGTTATATCCTCCAGAAACAGCGATTGAAATTTCAGCATTTGCTCCTTCGCAAACTATTGTTGCAGAATCAGGCTGAATATAAATGTTTATAAGAGGTCGGACATCGATAAATGCACTGTTGGATATTTTTGTTCCACAAACGTTTTGTTCTTGATTTACAATACAATGATAATATTTTGAACCATCGTTGCCCAAAGCATCGTAATTGTTGGAAGTTGCACCAATAATATCTGTAAAGTTGATATTATCATCCGATTCTTGCCATTGATAATGAATTGTTTGTCCGTTGCCTGCCGAAACAACAACCGATAAATTTATATTTCCATCTATACAAATAATTGCATCGGTAGGTTGGGTTGTAAAGTTATAATCTGGACTTACAATATATTCCATTTCGTTACTTTCAAGAATTCCTGGATTACAACCTTCGCCCGTAATATTCACCACACATTTATACCAGAATGTTCCAGCAACATCGCTTGGTGGAGTGTATGTATTTGTTTGACCACCGATTCCTAATATCACATTTGTATAAATTCCACCAGAGGAATTAGATATCTGCCATTGGTAATCCACAGTTACACCACCATCAACAGTAATAGATAAATCTTGTCCATTATTTTGACAAATGCTTATTGGACTTACCGTTTGGTCTGTAATAGTTGGATCAGGAACCACAATAATTTGTGCTACGGAACTTGTGTCGTATCCGCAAGATGCTAGCGAAGCCGATTGATATGCAACAACTTTATACCAAGTTGTTTGAGCTAAGCCCGAAGCTGTATAAGTGTATAAAACTTCTCCTGGGATGATGGAGTAATTTAAACCATCTGTAGATTCTAACCATTGATAACTGTAAGTTTCACCGATTGTTCCGCCAGTTATAGAAACATTCATCGTATGGTTTCCACCTTGACAAATTGTAGCACCTATCGGCTGTTCATCGATATTGAAATCAGTTAAAACGTATAAGTGAATGGTGTCTGATTCAATAGATGAGGTGCAGCCAGTTGTGGAAGAATTAATAATGCATTTAAACCAAGCATCATAAGGAGTGTCAACAGGTGGAAAATACATGGCTGAGTTTGCACCTGAGCCTTGCGTAACATTGGTGTAAGTTCCATCGAAAGTATCCGAAGTCTGCCATTGATAAGTCAAGTTTCCACCACCATTTGTCATTACAGCAAGGAAAATTTCATTATTTTCACAAGTGTATGATGGACTATTGGTTTGAGCTTCTATGGAAATATCGGCAAATAGTGTAATTGTTGCTATATCAGAAGTAACTGAATTGCAAATGCTATTTTCCTGAGAAATATTAACTCGGTAATAGGTTGTAACAAAAAGGATATCCGTAATTAATGTATCATTGTTATCTCCAACATTTGTCCAATCAATCATGTTTGTTGAGGATTGCCATTGATAATTAAAATCAGAACCATTTCCACCACTTAATTCAATATGTAAGGTGCTTGAATTTCCTTGGCATAAACTATCGTTTTCGGCTTGGGTTGATATAAAGAACTGACTTACAACCGTATATTTTGTTTCGTCAGAAGTTAATGGAGACGCACAACCACTTCCATCTATATTTATAATGCAACGGTAATATGAAATTCTGGGGATGTTGGATGGAGGGAAGAACTGCTGATTTGTAGCAGTATCAATATTTGTAAACGGACCACCTGAAATATCTGAACTTTGCCATTGATACGTAATGTTCCCAGCACCGCCAGTTATCTCTACAAAAATTGCCTGACTTTGGTTTTGACAAACGCTATCTTCTGCAGTTGGCTGTGTTGTAATCAATGGATTTCCAACAACTGTTATTTCAACGATATCTGAAACTGCATCGCCACATGTATTTCCTGTCTGAGAAAGAGTGCAACGATAAAAATGATTTTCAAGCAGCAAAGGCGTAGTATAGGATTGATTATCCCCAACATTTGACCATGTGTCTATGCCGTTTGGAGATTTTTCCCAAGTGTATGAAATAGTATTTCCATTGCCGTTTCCATGTTCGATGTTTAAAGTTGCCGAGCCACCTTCGCAAATGGAGTCATTGGAAGGTTGTTGAGTAATTTCAATCGGATTATCAATAATTCGCATTACGGAGTCGGAAATTAGCACTGGAGTACATCCTGCTCCGCCAATATTAATTTGGCATCTAAAGAATAAAGTATCCGGTGTTGCTGTTGGAATTTGAAGCGTATCTAATGTCTCTCCCAAAATGTTATTCCATAATAATCCATCGTCTGAAGACTGCCATTGATAAGTTATGTATGAGCCGCCATCAATAACGACGTTAATTTCATCGATTGTTCCAACGCAATAATTTGTAGTATAAGGTTGAGGTTGATGCGAAATGGAAGCATCAGGAACAACATATATTTTGGCATTATCTGATGTTGATTCATTACAGCCATGTTCAGGATCCCAGGTTAGTATAACTCTATACCATGTGTTTAAACTAAGATTAGGAGTGTCATAAGAATTAATTGTTGCACCTGAAATATCTATCCAATTAGTGCTGTCGATAGAATTTTGCCATTGATAAGAGGTAGCAATAAATCCACTTTCAATTGCTAATGATAAATGCATATATCCATTATCACAAACAGTTTCTGAAATTGGATTTATAATTGCCGAAGGCGAGTTAACTACGGTAATAATTGCAGTATCGGAAGTTAAACTTGGACAAGCATTTACATCGCTGTCGATAACAATACATTTGTAATAATGTATTCCAGCTGAGAGCGAACTTACACTTAAATTAGAATTAGTTTCTCCCAAAATGTCGTTCCATGAAATATTGTCATCGGATGTTTGCCATTGATATTGAAGTAGTCCTATGCCACCTGTTGCAGTTACAGACATGGTTGCGGAACCTGAAGTGCAAATAGATTTTCCTTCTGGCTGATTTGTAATGCTTATTAATTCAGCAGTTTGAATGAAAGTTGAGGGTGAAACCAAAGTAGCACAACCTAATCCAATACTGCTTACATTGCATCTGAAATAAGTATTTGAAGCTAAATTAGAAATGGTGTAAATTGAACTTTGAACACCTAATATGTCATCCCAATTAGAATCATCGGAGGATGATTGCCATTGATATGATAATGGGTTTACGCCTCCTGTAACAGCAATTTCTAAATTGAAATTCGATTCTTCACAAATAGTTTGATTGGTGGTTATTGAAACGAAAGTTATGGTTGGATTAACTGTAATTGTTAAAGTTGTTGTGGTAGCACAAAGCCCAGCATCGGGAGTGAATGTGTAAATTGTAGTTTGTGTATTATCTAAAGCTGGAGCCCAAGTTCCAGTGATTCCATTGTTAGAAATGGTTGGCAACGCACTTAAACTTTCTCCATCACAAATTGGAGCTACCGCATCAAAAGTTGGAGTGATGTTAGAATTAACGGTAATCGTTAAAGTTGTGGTTGTTGCACATTGTCCAGCATCGGGAGTGAACGTATAAATTGTAGTTTGAGTATTATCCAAAGCTGGAGCCCAAGTTCCAGTGATTCCATTGTTAGAAATGGTTGGCAACGGACTTAAACTTCCGCCATCACAAATTGGAGCGACCGCATCAAAAGTTGGAGTGATGTTAGAATTAACGGTAAGAGGAATGTTGACAGTAGTAAAATTATTTGCCTGACCAGTACAAGAAAAAGAAGAATTTCTTGCGAGTAAATATGTGCCAGGTGTGTTTATTACGTCACTTGGTAATGCGTATGATGAATTAGATGAAGTTGCATAGTTTGTATAGCCAGTTGCTGGAGCAGAAGTTCGACTCCAATAATAATAGTATGTTGGACCAGTTGACGATGGCGAACCTGTGGTTGCAACTGTAACATTTGAAATATTTGTAGCAGTCCCTGCGCAAATCGAAGCAGGTACACTGATTGCTCCAGGATTGTTATCAGTTGATTGAACTGTAATGCTAACGGGAGCAGAGACAGCTGCCGGACAAACACCATTCGTTTTTACTGCTCTTACGTATAGGATACTTGCACCATTTAATCCCGAAGTCCAGTTGTATGGATTTGTGGTTTCCCAAGAGCCAGACCATGAACCACCTGTTCCATTCCACTGATATTCAAAATAATTAAAAGTACCCGTACCGCCACTTTGAGTGTATGATACATTACTTCCACTACAAACTGTTCCTCCAGTAAGAGGGTTTTGGGTTACAGACCCTGCATTACTAATTGCATCCACAGTAATTGTTATCGCATTACTTGTCCAGCCTGCACCACATGAACCTGCACTTGTAATATATGCTTGATAAGTTCTAGTTATTGTTAATGCACCAGGGATGTATGATGTTCCTGATGTGCCAGAATAAGTACCACCACCTGAACTTGGTGCGGTTACACCATCTTCGTAATACCAATCAATTGTGTTAGATCCACTGCCGCCACTAGGTGCTGCAGTAAATGTTCCAGCAGCACTGCCTGAACAAATGGTTCCATTTCCACCAGATATACTTCCAGCCGAAAATGTTGATGGATTTCTTACATAATCTTGAGTTCCCACTGCACTTTGATTACCAAAAGCATCAAATGAATACCACATATAATATCTATATGCTCCTACGGATGGTAAATCGGCTCCTGAAACTGTTACTGTTGCACCTGCTGAATATGTTGTTCCTCCATTAACCCATGTATTGCAACCTCCGCTATTATCTGTACTTCGACACAAACTGTAATAAATACCTCCAATTCCAGCATCTGTGGAATTGGATGGCACTGTTGTGTTAAAATTACCGCATACATAATGATCTGCTGTCCAGCTTGTTGAAAAAGCTGATGGCGTGGTAGGTGCTTGCCCATCCATCCGCACATAATCTTGACCTCCAGCGGCACTTTGAACATCACATGAATTATAAGCATACCACATGTAATACCTAAATGTTCCTGCAGATGGTAAATCTGTTCCTGAAACCGTTACAGTTTGTCCAGCAGAATAAGTTGCATCACCATTAACCCAAGTACTACAACCACTGCTGTTATCTAAACTCATACACAATCGATAATAAGTAGCTCCAGCTGTTGTTGGAACGGTTGTAGTAAAGCTTGTATTTACATAATGATCTCCTGACCAGCTCGTTGAAAAGGCAGCAGGAGTGGAGGGCTCAGCAACAACTGTTATTGTGGTACTTGCAACGTTAGAATATAAAAACGTGTATGGGTAGTTATTATGTACAGCATACCTTAAATAATAAGTTGTTGTGGTGGTTGGTGATACATTAATGGAAGTTGCATCACTACTTAACTCGATGCCCCCAGAACTAGTGCCCCATTCAACATTGACAAAACCATCGTTATTCCCGATATTTGAAGCTGTAAGTGTAACACTTGCCCCTGAACAAACTGTTACTCCTCCTCCTGAAATTGTTGGAGTTTTTGGAATAGCACGCCAAGATGTCGCCATGCATGTTAAGTTTGAAGTACAAGGATACAGACTTATTAAATATCGAACAGAAGTAACACTTCCGTTGTATGCCATTAAAGACATTCTGCCGAAATTTGTATAGTCGTAATCATCATTATATGCAAGACTATACGGGCCAGGATTCCACGTGTCTGTTACACCGCAAGTTCCGGATGGGTATAATGTTAGTTGAGTATCCCAACTGGGATTAGCTGGTGTTTTCCATTGATAAATATAGGATGCGTCTAAATTACAATTTGCCCATTCACTACCATAATTACAAGTAGTAATATCTGACCACGTGGCACTTGTCGTTGTATCGGTTCCGATTGGATAATTATTGCCGCAATTTGTACATTGCCCATTGGCGTAATTGCTATACAAAAAAAACAAAGCCAATGTAATTACTATATTTATCCTGTAAAATATTTTATTCATTTTATTTTATGTTAAAAGAAAAACACTTTTTAATATTTATAAATTATCAATATGCTGATATATAGCTTATTAAAAAAATATTTCTCTGTTTGAAAATATATGCAAATTTAGACAAGTAAGATGTTTTACAATATATATAGACACACTTTTTATCAACAAGATTCGTCATAACCTGATTTATTTTGTTAATAAGTCGTTGAAAAATGCCCACTTAATTGAATTTATAATGCGAATCAAGGGTTGAAATCATAATTTCTTAAAACATATAAACAATTGATGGTTAGTAACTTATGAAGATATTGCTATTTTAATATCTTGATAATCAATATCTTAGATGCAATAACCACAAAGCATAAAAGATATGATTATCAAGAATAATGAAGCTAAATTAATTAAAATATACATGTGTATTTGCGAATATTTTGAAAAAGATTTAAAATTTC
>JBBQWB010000010.1:0-50481 GCA_038210985.1 Bacteroidales bacterium | reverse complement strand
GGAGTCGTTCAAAGTGTAAAAGTTACCGAACATAAATTTGCCCAAGGAGAAAAACGATTAATAAAACATAAAAAAAACAATTATATAGCCGTTGCTTACGCATACAACCAAAATAAAGCAAACACACAAAACGAGTTTGGTATAGATGGTCAAAAGAAACCCTATTTAGCAGGTCGTAAAGGTGCCGGTGGTAATTCTATTGCTCCAATAATTGCTATTCCTCATATTACAGATGTTGAAGCGAGTGGAACCAATTTAAAAGCTACTTATGGAGATCAACCAAGAATTACTAGAATAGAAGGACAAGGAAATGGTGGCTTAGTTTTAGATTTAACTAAATCATCCGTTGACCAAATTATGTCTGGAGCACCTTGGAAAATTGAAAGAGCTCAATACACATCTAATGCAGGTCCTATAAACGTTAAAGTAATTGACCCACTAAATGTTAAAGGTGGCAATTATAGCCTAATTTTCACAAATCCAAAAAATTTGAATCAAGTGGATACTTCTTTTAGATGGATAATGGTTAATGGAAATGACACAGTTTATTCCGAACAAACCATTGCAGTAATGAATGAACAACTAATATTTGACTTAGGTATTTCAATTAGTATCGAACAATTCCAGTTCAAATATTTATATCCTGAATTTGCAGCTGTTAATGATAATGCTAAAAAAGCTATTAGAGCGTCTGTTCTTACTTCATCTGTAACATTTGCGGACAGTACACATAAATGGATAATGGGTGTGCCTGATATTGATGGAGCAAGTGCTTATAACTGGATTAGATCTGGATCGGTTGCCTATGGTGATGACCCTACAGCCAACGAACAGAAACTTGAAGATTATTATATTGGTGCAACTATAGTAACTGGTGCAACTCAGAAGACTGAAAAATGCTGGATTGATGCCGAAGAACAGTTTGAAAAAGTAATTGACAGAACTTGGGCTCCATTTCCACTAGTTGCTCGTTGGGAAAATAGCCCTGGATACGTGGATGAATTAGTAACAAAAAGAGTATTAAATAACGTTTACAGCGTAGATGTTATACTAACTCCTGATAAATCAAAATGGACTCGCTGTATGGTATTAGAATCATGTGATGATCCTATTTTAGCGGAAGGTGGAGCTAAAAAATTAGATCCTCGTAAATCTCCATCGGTTGATAAAAATGGTAATCCTGACGACTCTGGTACAAATGGTATGGGTTGGTTCCCAGGTTATGCATATTGTGTTGAAACTGGTGAACGCTTAAATATTATGTTTGCTGAAGATTCATGGTTAGTTGCAGACAATGGACGCGATATGAAATTTAATCCAACTTCAAGATGGACTACTTCTTTAGGGGATATTATTTGGGGTGGAAAACACTTTATATATGTTATGGGGCATTTTAACGGAGCATCTGGTGTAAGTAATCCAAATGCCGATTGTCCTGCATACGACGAAAGTGAATGGTTGTATAATCGTTGGCAAATTTATCAGGGATTGCCAAATCCAACTTTGGCTCGTAAAGAGAAAACTCAAATTTTATATAACACAATGTGGGTAACCATACCTATGGCAATTCCTGGCGAAACTTGGTTGTCTAATGAAGTGAAATACAGAATGCGTGTTGCTCGTCCATACGAACGTTTCTTCTCAACATTAAATACTGGTGCTACATCAACTGTTCAAAATGATAACTTCCCAATGTATATTTTTAATACTACTGATTTTGCAACAGATAAAAATGTAAACGAAACAGCAAAAAGTGCTTTGGATTTAATTAACGTTGTACCTAATCCATATTATGGTTTCTCATTCTACGAAGAAAACCAAATTGATACTCGTGTAAAAATCACTAATCTTCCTGACAAATGTGTAGTTACCATTTATTCAATGAACGGAAGTTTAATTCGTCAATACACTAAAGATGATAACACAATAACTTCGATAGATTGGGATTTGAAAAACCATGCAGGTATTCCAATTTCTGGAGGTGTATATATCATTCATGTAAAGGCAGATGGAATTGGTGAAAAAACAATAAAATGGTTTGGAGCTTTACGTCCAACCGATTTAAATTCTTTCTAAAAAATGATTGCTAAAGTGAGTATAAAAAATTAAGTTAGAAAAAATGAAAAAAATGAATATAAAAACGTTTGTAATACTGACAACAACTTGCTTCATGATGGCATCATTAAATCTACATGCCGGAAACAAAGACCGTGTTGGTCAAGCAGGAGCGTATGAACTACTAATTAATCCATGGGCTCGAAGCACAGGTTTAGGTGGCTCAAACATAGCAAATGCACGCGGAATTGAAAGCACATATTTGAATGTTGCTGGGCTTGCTTTTACACAAAAAACCCAGATAATATTTGCACATACTCAATATCTAAAGGGTTCAGGTATTAACATCAGTGCTTTAGGATTCTCCCAACGTGTTGGTGAAGAATCTGTTATAGGTCTTAATGTGGTATCTATGAGCTTTGGTGATATGCAAATTACAACACCAAATCAACCTGAAGGTGGAATTGGCTCATTCTCGCCTAGTTATATGAATATAGGTGTTTCTTATGCCAGATCATTTTCAAACTCAATTTATGGCGGTTTTAATTTAAAAGTCATAAACGAAAGCATTTCCGATTTAAATGCTAGTGGAATTGCAATTGATGCTGGCATTCAATATGTTACTGGAATTGGTGAAAATAGAAGCGACAATTTACGTTTAGGAATTACCTTAAAAAATATTGGAACACCTATGAGTTACAGTGGTGATGGTATTTCGGTTAGAGGTTTAATTAATGGTTCTACCAATAACTTAACTCTGGAAATGCGTTCAGGCGACTTTGAATTACCTTCTCTTATAGCTATTGGAGCTTCTTATAGCTTTTTGTGGGGAAATAAAGAAAATGTTTCTCCCACAGCAACTAACAATAAACCTACAACTCAAGAATTAACAACAGATAATGCAATGCATGTTTTAACATTGTCTGCAACATTTGTTGCTAACTCTTTTACAAAAGACAACTTTTTGTTTGGAGCAGAATATGATTATAAAAAGTTATTCTCAATTAGAGGTGGTTACTATTACGAAAGTGGAATTATTGGTTCAAGCGATACTCGAACAACTGCTTTTACTGGACCATCCGCTGGATGTAGTTTAATACTTCCTTTAAACAAAGAAAAAACCTCTTCTATTTCTATAGATTACTCATACAGACTTACAAATCCATGGGGTGGTTGCCACACTATTGGAGCAACAATTGATTTGTAGAAGTAAAATGTTATTACTAAATTTGCAGTCTTAAAACTTGAGAGGCCCTTAAAAAGGTCTCTCAATTTATTATTTATAAGTACAAACATTTCGCATTATGTCTAACATTAAGTATTATTCAAAAGAAGGTCTCGAAAATTTACAAAAGGAATTAACTTTTTTAATATCTGTAGAGCGACCAAGAATATCTCAGCAAATAGCCGAAGCCAGAGATAAGGGTGATTTATCCGAAAATGCTGAATACGATGCAGCTAAAGAAGCTCAAGGAATGCTCGAGATTAAAATTTCAAAATTACAGGATTTAGTTTTAAATTCACGAGAAATTGATGAAACTAAAATTGATTCAAATAAAGTTTTACTTTTTTCGACTGTTTCAATTAAAAATTTGAGAAATAATGCAACAATGACATATACAATTGTTCCTGAAACAGAGTCGGACTTAAAAGCTATGAAAATATCCGTAGCCTCCCCTATTGCGTCGGCAATGCTTGGCAAAAAGAAAGGACAAAAATTTGAAGTAAAAGCTCCAGCTGGTTTGCTTAATTTTGAAATAATTGATGTAAAAAGGTAATAAAATGGAAACAATTTTTTCTAAAATAATTAGAGGCGAAATACCATGCTATAAAATTGCAGAAACTGACGACTTTTTTGCCTTTTTAGACATTAATCCTTTAGCTGAAGGTCATACTTTAGTTATACCTAAAAAACAAACGGATTATATTTTTGAAATAAACGATACTGAATATGCCGCACTTTTTTTATTTGCAAAAAAAGTTGCTAAAGCTATACATAAAAATTTTACTTGTAAAAAAATTGGAATTGCAGTAATAGGACTTGAGGTGGCTCATGCACACATACACCTTGTACCAATTAATTTTGTGAGTGATTTGGATTTTAAACGAGAAAAATTAAAACTTTCAAACGAACGACTTATGGAAATTGCAGCTCAAATTTCAAAAGACATTTAATTATTGTCTGTCTATAAGGTTCGATAACTTCATTTTATTTATTCGCTCGGTTTGCTCGGATTTGTAATCCGAGCTTAATTTTAATCCGAGTGATTTTTTGTTTGTTCGGATTGCAAATCCGAACTAGCACTGTTTTTATTTTAACAGGTTCCGAACGCAGTGAGGAATCTTCGAGCCAAATAAAATATAAAATAATCTTTTATTTAATATTCGTTATATAGAGGGTTTTCCTCCTTTTTTTACAGCTAATCTACTCGGATTTTCAGTTACAAATTTTGCCCAACCTGAATATTTTTCCTTTGTATCGCTTTTGCCTTTTTGTAAAAAATGACAAATTGCTACCGCAATTGCATCCGTTGCATCAAAATAAGTACTTGCATCGGCAGGTAGTTTTACCATTCGTCCAACCATAGCAGCAACTTGTTCTTTAGATGCAGACCCGTTTCCAGTAATCGATTGTTTTATTTTTCGAGGCGAATATTCATTTACAGGAATTGAACGATGCAACGCTGCAGCTATTCCAACCCCCTGTGCCCTACCAAGTTTCAAAGCCGATTGTGAGTTTTTTCCAACAAACGGAGCTTCGATTGCCAAAAAATCGGGATGATATGTATCTATAATTCTTAATGTAGTTTCAAATATTTTGTTTAATTTTAAGGCTTGGTCGTTTAGTTTGTTCATTTTAAGCACATCCATAACAATCAACTCCAATTCGTTTTTAACTACTTTTATAACGCTATATCCCATTATGTTTGTACCAGGGTCGATGCCTAAAATTATTTGTTCCACAAATTTGCTGTTTTAATGTATAAAAAAACAAAATTATCAAAATATCTTAATATCAGCGTTAATGCAGTCGTTTTGGTAATTAGCTATTTTTATATTGTTTGGACTTTTAATCAAAAATCTATCGATTTTGTCCTTCCGAGTTGTGCATTTAGTCACTTGTCAATAGATTCAATAATTATTATCGGATTTTTTATTTCTGTTTTAACATTTGTAAATTGGTCGATTGAAGCCATAAAATGGAAACTTTTAATTAATCCTATTCATAAAATTTCATTTTACAGAGCTTTAAAATCAATTTTAGTTGGACTTTTCACCTCCTTGTTTATGCCAAACCGATCGGGCGAGTGGATTGGCAGAATATTTTCAATTTCAAATGAGCATAAAGGAGCTTTATTGGTTCAAACGTTGGTTGGAAATTTTATTCAATATTTTATAACCCTACTATTCGGCTTGATAGCCATTATTTACTTTTTCGACTTCAATTACCAATTATTTTTAAATTTTGATTTTAATTACGCATACATTACATACTCTTTCATTGCTGTTTTAATAATTTTTGCTACCATATTGCTCCTTTTCTTTTTTAATAAACGTAGCCGAAATTGGATAATTAGTTTAATAAAACGAGTCAAAAACTCCTTTAAATACCTTAAAACAATTTCTATCCAAAAGCTTAATAAACTCCTTTTTTTAAGTCTATTTCGATATTGTGTTTTTACCTTACAATATCTTATTTTGTTTTTTGCTTTTAATTTGCCCATTAACATTCTGGATTTAATAATGTTAATCAGTTTATATTATTTTATTTTAAGTATTATCCCAACGGTACTTTTTTCGGAAATTGGAGTACGTGGAAGTATTTCGTTGATGATATTTAATGCATATTGCGAGAAATACGGAATTTCATTTCCAAATTTAAGCCAAATTATTATTTTTGTTTCTCTGCTTATTTGGATTTTCAACATTATTATTCCTTCTATAATTGGCAGTTTTTATATGTATAAATTTAAACTTATTGGAAAGTGGTTTATTTAGCCATAGGATTAAACATATTTATTTTAAACTATCTGATTTTATATTGGGTATTGCTTTTATTGCATTATAAATCTAATACAAAATCGAATTTAAGCTACGAGGATGATTTTGTGAGCGTGGTAATCCCATTTAGAAATGAAGAAAAAAACTTGACTGGATTAATTCAATCCTTAATTAGTCAAAATGTTTCAAAAAATAATTTTGAAGTAATATTTGTAAACGATCATTCAACCGATTCTTCCGAAGAAATTATAATAGAATTAATGTCTAATTCGGGGATCTCGTTTCAATTTATTTCAGTAAAGGATACATTTGGGAAAAAACGTGCATTAGAATTGGGTTTTAAAGCATCTAAAGGAGACCTTCTTATACAAATTGACGCAGATGTAACATTTGGCTCATCATGGATTAAACAACACCAAATCGCACATTCGAAAAAAAATATTTTGTTAGTATGTGGAGCAGTTGATTTATTGTCAAACAGAAGTTTTTTTCAGCGAATTCAACAACTTGAATTTAAAGCATTGATTGAAAGCACGTATTTGACGATAAATGCAAAAAAACCTGTGATGTGCAATGGAGCTAATTTGAGTTTTAAACGACAAATTTTGCCCGATGTCCTTAATTCGTATAAAACTATTGTTTCTTCTTCGGGCGATGATGTATTTGTATTGCAAAATATTAACGCTAAATATGGAGCAAGAACTATTGGCTATCTTAATTCAGCTCAAGGAAATGTGATTTCAAAACCACAAGAAAAATTTTCAGATTTTATTTCACAACGAAGTAGATGGGCAAAAAAATCGAATGAATATCAAAATGTGTTTGCAAAATATTTTACAATTTCGATTATTTTAGCCAATTTATCCATTCTGACATTGTTGATAATGTGCTGCTTTATAAGCTTTCAACAAACCTTAATATTCATTATTTTACCTTTTATACTAAAATGGGCTTCCGACATTTTATTGCTTTATGCTTATAAAAACACATTTAACTCCGCACTAAAATTTCCATGGTTTTTCGACAGTTTTATAATTGAATTACTGTATCCTATTTACATAATCCTTGTTGGCTTACACACAGTTTTCGGCAAACAAGTGTGGAAAGGAAGGATTGTTCGATAAGCTGGCAAATAAAGATTCTGCAATAACTAAGTCGGATGGAGTAGTAATTTTAATATTTTCGGGAATACCAGTATAGGTTTGAATTTTAGAAAATTCTTTTTCATAAACCGAAGCATCGTCGGTAAATTCTGGAGAGAAATCTCTTTGATATGCACAAATTATATTTTCGGAATTAAAAATTTGTGGTGTTTGAACAGAAAATACTGTATTTCGGTCGATAGCAGTTGGATAATTATTTTGCATTACACGAATGCTTTCGGTAACGGGCATTATTGGAATAGCTGAGTTGAATTTTTCGGCAGTATTGAATCCTATTTCAATTAAATCGCTCGAAATAAAAGGTCGAACTCCATCGTGAATGGCTGCCAAAGAAGATGTTTCAATTGTTTTTAATGCGTTTTTTATCGACTGAAAGCGAGTTTTGCCACCTTCTACAATTGTATGTTTAATATTAAACGAATGTTTAATTAATAATTTTTCCCATTCTTCAATAGCATTACTAGGAAGAGTAATAATAATATTTAAATTTTTTGAATAGAAAAAAAATGCACTTATACAGTGCATTAAAATTGGTTTATTTCCAATTTCTAAAAATTGCTTAGGTTTAACAGAGTTCATTCTTAAACCCATTCCGCCCGCAGTAATTACAACAAACTTTTTCAAAATCAGATTATTAGCATTGCATCACCGTAAGTTAAAAAGCGATATTTTTCTTTTACAGCTGTTTGGTAGGCTTCCATTAATAAATCGTAGCCTGTAAATGCGGCAACCAACATCATCATCGAAGATTGTGATGGATGAAAATTAGTAACTAAAGCATCTGGAACTGAAAATGTGTAAGGTGGAAAAATAAACTTATTTGTCCAACTATTATCCGTTTTAACAAAACCCGAAAGATATACCGATGATTCTAGCGTTTTAGCAGTAGTAGTACCAACAGCAATAATTTTTTTGCGTTTTTCTTTAGCAGCGTTTATAATTTTGCAAGCAGTTTCATCCACAATAAACTCCTCGGAGTCCATTTTATATTTGGTTAAATCTTCCACATCAATTTGGCGAAAATTTCCTAGTCCAACATGTAAAGTAACTTCGGCAAATGAAACCCCTTTAATTTCGAGGCGTTTAATTAGCTCGCGACTAAAATGCAGACCTGCAGTAGGAGCTGCAACTGCACCTTCATGTTTAGCATAAATTGTTTGATAGTTATTTTGGTCTTCGGGCAATATATCACGAATTTTTTGGATATCATCGGGAAGAGGAGTATTTCCTATTTCCTTTAGTTTATTTTTAAATTCTTCGTGCGTACCATCAAATAAAAATCTAAGAGTTCTGCCGCGTGAAGTTGTATTGTCAATAACTTCGGCAACTAAAGAATCGTCTTCGCCAAAATAAAGTTTATTACCAATTCTAATTTTACGTGCTGGATCCACCAACACATCCCACAAGCGGCTTTCTGCATCTAATTCGCGAAGCAAAATCACGGTAATTTTAGCACCCGTTTTTTCTTTTTCACCATACAATAGTGCAGGAAAAACTTTTGTATTATTAATTACAAATACATCCCCATCATCAAAATAGTTAATAATGTCTTTAAACAAATGATGTTCTATTGTTCTATTTTTGCGATTAACAACCATCAACCTAGAGATGTCTCTTTCGGAAGCTGGATGAATTGCAATTAACTCTTGAGGAAGGTGATATTTAAATTGGGATAGTTTCATTTGAGATGTTTTTGAAATTTACGAAAAAGAATACAAAAATACTATATGAAAAAGCGTTTGTAAAGGGCTTTAAATATATTTAACATAATAATTAATTTTCAATTATAATACGTGCTTGAAAGTCAAAAGGTTTCATTGCGTCTTCAAGAGTATAATCGCCTATTTTTGTTCGAGTTAACTCAATTAAATGAGCTCCACTCTGAATCGATAGACCAAAATCACGAGCTAAAGAGCGAATATATGTTCCTTTTGAACACCTTACTGTAAAATACACTTTTGGCATTTCAATTTTATTTATTTTGAAGTCGTAAATATTAATAGTTTTGGGTTCAATTTTGACATCTTGTCCCAAACGAGCATATTCATAAGCTCTTTTTCCATTAATTTTTACTGCCGAAAATTGTGGAGGAGTTTGCTTTTGCTCGCCAATAAATTGATGTGCAACATCCAAAATTAACTCATCCGTAATATGTGATATCGGATATGTAACATCCACGTCCGATTCCAAGTCAAAAGATGGAGTGGTAGCACCAATAAAAAAAACTCCATCATACTCCTTATCCTGCAATTGAATTTGGTCAATTGTTTTGGTTTTTTTTCCTACACAAACAATCAATAAACCACTTGCAAGTGGATCCAATGTTCCAGCATGACCAATTTTAAATTTTTTTATTCCACTGGCACTTTTTATAACTGCTCTTGCTTTTTTAATTAAGTCAAAAGAAGTCCACCCTAGCGGTTTATCAAACAACAACACACTTCCTTCCAGAAGCTCATTTATTTTCAGCATGTAGTACTAAATTTATAATAAAGAATAGAGCAATACGCCAATTCCTAAAAACAAACAATAGATTGCAAAATACTGCAACTTGGCTTTTTTCACAATAGAAATCATGGCTTTACAAGCAAATAATCCAGTTGTAAAAGCAGCAATAAAACCAACCAATAACACATGAAAAGGGATACTACCCATATTTGCATAAAAATCGCCTTTAATGATTTCTAGAGCAGATTCACCTAATATTGGAACAATTACCATTAAAAAAGAAAATCGAGCAATTGTTTCGCGTTTTACACCTAATAACAAACCGGTTGCAATGGTGCTTCCCGAACGTGAAAGCCCAGGAATAATTGCAATTGCTTGAACAATTCCAACAATAAAAGCCTTCATTGGACTCATCTCTTTATCCGATTTTTTAACCATTTGCGACATAATTAAAAGTGCTGCAGTAACCAATAAAGCTAGTCCAACAAATATAATTTGATTTTCAAAAAGTTGTTCCACATAATCTTTAAAAAACAATCCCACAATAGCAACTGGTATCATGGATATAATAATCTGGAGAGCGAATTTAGTTTCGTCGTTATATTTAAACTTAAGCACTCCGTTAAATGTTTTCATTATCTCTTGGTACAAAGCCACAATAGTGCTTAAAACAGTAGCAGCATGAACGCTTAAACTAAACATTAAGTTTTCGGAACCAGTATTGCTTATCCCTAAAATAGTATTTCCAATTGCTAAATGCCCGCTACTACTAACGGGTAAAAACTCGGTTAAGCCTTGAACAATACCAAGAATAAGAGCTTCAATCCAATTCATACATGTAATTTTGGAAAATTATTAATTTTGTTTATCCGACTTGCGATACATAATCGCAAAAATTTCAATAATGAAACCAATCACAAGTAATATTGGCGAAACAACCAAACGTTGTGTGTCAAATATTTTGTCGCTAAACTGTGCTGGATCTTCCGAACCACCTCCTATCATCAAAATATAGCCTAAAGCAATAAACAACAAGCCTACAATCATGAGAATATAGTTCGTTCTTGTAAAAATGAAAGAAAAACTACTTTTTTCACTTGCATTTAAAATGTTTTTTTTGTCTTTTTTTTCGGTATTTATGGTGTTTATAACCTTCATTACAAAATATTTTAATTGTTAATTATATAAATTATCGGTTTTCATATTAATAATTTTTCGGACAGATAAAGAGGTTGATATCCATGAAAACAAAATTCCGAATCCTATTACTAAGCCAAATATTATTAAATAGATATCAAAATCTTGAAAATCAACAATTTCGGGAAGATATTTATTGCTAACCCAAAGTGTTACTGAAAAATAAATGGCAGCTAAAAATCCACCCCAAATTCCTTGATAAATACCTTTTACAATAAATGGACGGCGAATAAAACGACTACTTGCACCAACTAAAAGCATGCTTTTAATAATAAATCGTTTTGAATAAATAGATAGTTTTATGGTGCTATTTATTAAAAGAATGGATATTAATAATAAAAAAGCACTACAAAGAATCATTATAAGTCCTATTTTATTGATATTTTGATTCACTTTATCAACTAAGTTTTTTTGATAAAAAACCTCTTTTACCGATGGATTTGACATTATTTCTTGTTCAATTTTGCTTATACTGTCCGATTGAGTGTAAGCAGAATTAAGTTTAACTTCGATAGAAGATGGCAATGGATTATAACCCATAAAATCAATAAATTCTTCGCCAAGCTCTTTAGCTAAATCCTTGGCAGCCTCATCTTTTGAAATATACTCAGTGGATTTTATGAAAGGAGAAGCATCTAATATTTGTTTGTAACTTAACACTTCCGATTCCTTCACATCTTGATGCATCATAACCGTAAAACCAATGTTTTCTCTAACAAATGCTGAAAATCTTTGGGCATGAAACATGATTGTTCCAGTAAGTATCAATAAAAAAAGTACTATTGATATACTAATTACGGTTGAAACAAAAAGGGTTGTAAGCCTAAATCGGGAAACCTTGTCTTTTGGATTTGCCATTATTTATTGGTAATTTTTCAGTTCAGTTTGCTAAATTAATAAAATAAATTGTTATAGCGAAATACCGCAAAAATTAGTTTGCAAATTTTAAATGTTTTTATACCTTAAATCCGCAAAATGATTCGCTATGAAAAGCCAAAATGGGTTTTTCGAGCATTGCCTGTAATAAGGCTCAGTTTGGCTTTGTAATAGAATTTCCTTGCGGATTTAAGGTATTAATACTGTCGGAAAACATTGTGTTTGAGATTTTTTATTACACTAAGTTTCGATGGAGTGATTTTGGTTTATTTTTGTATATTTATTTAGACTCTCGGTTGTATCCCCAGCAACGCCATTATCTCAGAACTTAGATTTGTCGATAAATTTAGGGAGCAAGTTTTTTAGTTCTGAAACTTTTGTGTCGCTAATATTTCGGATTATGTATATTTCGTTCTTCATTTGTTTTGATTTATTGATTTAGTTAAAGGTATTTCTCGTAATTACTTGAAAAGGTTGCAGTTAGATGGATGTGCTTAGCATGACTGCTCGGGTTTTTTTTTATTTTTCATTAAAAGAAGAAGCCTCATGATATTGCTTCTCAAAATTCAAATATAAGGATTTAAGAGTATCGACATTTTTTTCATAATATGCAAAATGTTATGCGTTTCCCCGCAAAATATAAAAAAAGTTTAAAAAATGTACATTTTTTTTCTGGACTGATTTACTATTGAAAACGAAAATCATCATTAATTAATTGATTAAAAATTGAAAAAAATGAGTGATTCATTTTTGAAATTTCTTCCAGTTTTAAAACCAAATTTTCAGCTGATCCACCACATGTCGGTCAAATTTATGAGCTTCTATCAATTCTGAAATTTCAAAATTATAAAGCTTTGCCTTTTGATAAACAGAAAGTTTCTGAAAATCAAACATAAAAACGGGTTTTACTGGTTAATTAACTATAACAGTGCGAGTTTGAGTGTGAGATTTGAGAAAAAAAAGTGTGAATTTCTTCACTCGCGATCAGAACTCACACTTTTTTTTGCTCCCCCTTCAGGACTTGAACCTGAGACCCTCTGATTAACAGTCAGATGCTCTAACCAACTGAGCTAAGGAGGAATTTTAAAGAACAAATGTTTAATTTGTGAGTGCAAAAATAGTAATCTTTTTCAAATAAACAATATCTTTGCAAAAAAAAATATAAATATGAAAAAAGTACTTGGAATGGGAAATGCTCTTGTGGACATCATGACGATGTTGACGAGCGACGAAATATTAGAAAGTTTTAAATTGCCAAAAGGTAGTATGCAGTTGGTTGACGAAGCATTTTACATGAATATTCAAACACACATACATCATTTCGATAAAAAATTAGCTTCGGGTGGATCCGCAGCAAATACAATTCATGGTCTTTCTAGATTAGGAATTTCTACTGGTTTTATTGGTAAAGTAGGAGTGGACGAAATGGGCGATTTTTTCAGAAATGATATGATTGCAAATAAAATTGAACCATTTTTGATTGATAGTGTAACTCCAAGTGGCGTTGCAACAGCATTGGTTAGTCCCGATTCGGAACGGACTTTTGCTACTTTTTTAGGTGCAGCATGCGAATTAGCAGCCGAAAACATTAACGAAAATATTTTTGAAAATTATAGTCTTTTTCACATTGAAGGATATTTGGTTCAAAATCATCAACTTATTGAACAAGCGTTGAAACATGCAAAACAAAAAGGATTAACAGTTTCGCTTGATTTAGCTAGTTATAATGTGGTTGAATCAAATTTGGAATTTCTTCATCGCATTGTAGAAGACTATGTGGATATTGTTTTTGCAAACGAAGATGAAGCCAGAGCTTTTACAGGTAAAGAACCCGAAGAAGCATTGATGGAATTAGGTAAAATAGCAAAAATTGCAGTCGTTAAAATTGGAAGCCAAGGTTCATTGGTGCTTAACGAAGGCGTGGTAACTCGAATTGAAGGCAAAAAAGCAAATTGTATTGACACTACTGGTGCAGGAGATATTTATGCAGCTGGATTTTTATATGGTATAATTCATGAAATGCCAATGTCTGAATGTGGTCGTATTGGAACAGCTTTAGCAACTAGAGTTGTGGAACTTATCGGTCCAAAATTAGACAATGAATCATGGGATATTTTAATGCTTGAAATTGTAAAACAATAATCCCTATTACTAAAAATAAATAGTACAAACATTAAGCAAAGTTTGTACTATTTTATTTTTTAAATACCAATGACATAATTTTACAAAACCACGCTTATAGTTGATTGTAAGCTTGATTCGTCAATCAATTTTTCAAATATTTTTGGATTTCCAAAAGTGGTAGCAATAATTTATCCGTAAAAGAATCTTCCAAGTTGTTGCTTTGATGTGAATGTCCTACGGACAAATTTTTCAGTTGTTAGTATTTCTTTTTATTAATGTTAAAGTCCTAACGGTCTATAAAGTAATTGTCCGTAGGACATTAATATTAATAAAAAATTCAAGTCGTATTTAAAAAATTCCACGTAGTGGATTAACAGACTTGATAAGTAATGTAGTGAGCTGATAATTGGGTAATGGCAAATTCTCACGCTGTCATTAACCCTTTATTCTCAAAATTTTTGAGCGAAATCTCGGAATGACCAAAAACATGGACAATAACAACAAAGTTATCGTTTCCTTGCAAACATTTATTCTTTAATACAGCGAACTGAAAGCCCTGCCTTATTCGAAAAAACTGTTTTAATAATCTCAGTGCTGCTATTGTTTAAGGTATAAGCAAATGAACTGTCTGTATCGAATGAATTTAATGCCCAAAACATTGCCGAAGTTGCAACGTTTTGATAAATTCCAGTAGAAGTTCGGTTTCCACCAGCTCGGGCTGTAAAACCACTTTCGTTTGTGGCTCCTACATTTGGTTGAAGCCAATAACTAATGCTTTGATCTTTTAGTTTGCCTCCACAAATTGCTTCACCACCCAAATAATCGATAAGGGTTTGCCAGTCCGATTCGGTGGAAATTCGCCATCCTTCGGGTGCAATTTTTCGTGGGTCTTGAATGGCAAACCAATTGTATAATCTGCCATATTTGGTAGAATTTGAATTTGTGTTTTCGTAATTGCACCAAGCTCCATAATTTGAATTTGCCCAATAGGTGTTGGATGGGACATAGGTAATATTGTCCCCATTTTGATATTTACTGGTTTTTAAATTTTGAACCATCCAAGTTTGAGTGCCGATAACAATGGTATTATATGTATTTTCTTCAATGTCAAGAACAACTCGTTCGGCAACGCCTTTGGTTTTAAATTCTCGTATACTGCCATAATAAGTAGTGTATGGCGTGGTTACATAAGCTCTATTATAATAGGTCTTACCAGGCTCTAAGTGGGTTATCTCGAAATAATAAGTACAGCTTTTTCGAACGCTGTCGATTTTATTGTCGGTAATGGATGGCATATCGCTTAACGACCAACAAACTCCTGCCGATAAGATTTTGGTATTATTATCTACTTTAAGTGTTCCGCCAATGGTGGCTTTTGTATACGAAACGCCTTTTGGGATGGTAGTTTCTATATTTACAATTTCATCTTTTCCACATCCAAAAAATAAAACTAAGGTAAAAAGAACTAAATATTTTGATATTAAACTCTTCATAGTAATCGTGTTATGTGTTTAATGCTTTTATTCGAAATTTTAAAAGTTTATTTCAGGATTCAATTTTTTATAAAAACTCATGGCAATTTTTACTTTTGCTTTAACTCGAGGAAATTTTTTTGCAACTGTCCAAAATTCGGGTTCATTCATAAAAATATTTTCGCAATAAACATTAAAATCCTCTTCAATGGAAGAGCTGCCGTATTAATTTAATAATCCAATTTTAAAATAATATTCATTAAAATCTTGATTGTCGGTTTTATTTACCACCGCATCAATTCCGCCTTTTCCATATTCAAAATCGGGCGAATTTGCTTTTACCCATGCTTTTTTGTCAAAAAAAGAAGGATATTTTTCCATTAAAACAGACGAAAATTCGTGGTGAAAAGATTTTTCAATATACGAATCGCTATAACCATCGTTTACTCCACTATTAGCAATATAAAGGGTGCTTTCATAGTATGTGTCACCATAATTTACACCAAAGAAATTTAATTGATTTAGTACGTATATTTTTGTCAAATTTTTCGAAATAATCGATGTTGGATATTTGCGAAGTGCTTTTAAGATAATTTCCTTGCTTCTTTTATATTCGGATGATTTTAAAGATTCTCCTTTTCCAGCAATATCACCTTCGAGCCAATGTTTTGGGTATATATTGTCGGAATAATCAAAAATAATTTTAACTCCTGTTTCTTTATCCACAAAATTATTTTGCGAACAACTTAAAAGAAATAATATCAAAACAATTTTTGGGAAAAACATACTATTATTTTAAATGAATATTTGGTGTCTGTCCACTGAGTCGGTAATTTTTAATAATCGGCATAATTAAATACATTTTATATTTATTAAATTTGGAATATTAATTTTTTATTTTAGCTGAGAGCAGTGGTTGGATAGAATGTTTGAGAACGAGGCGTTTTTGAAAATTTTATTGGAAGTTAACTGGTGCTAATGACGAAGAAAATTTTCAAAAATAACGCTGTTATCAGACTTTATAGACAAACACTATTTAAACACCTTCGTTTAATTCAATCATAACCACGTTGTCTTCAGATATTAACGGATATCCTTTCATTCGCAAATAAAGTTGAGCAATTGCTATAACATCTTTTCTACAATATTTAATAATGGTATCCAATTCGTTGCGGTTCCAATAATAATCGTAAACCATACTTCCGTCAATTTCGTCTTTTGGCGTTGGAATATCAAAAACGGCAGTTAATAATTCCAAGGATGTATAGTTTTTATAATCGCCAAAACGCCACATTTCCATGGTGTCAATAAAACTTGTTTCCCATGGCTTTTTACCACTACTATCTATTATGGAAGGAGTTGGTAATCCGTTAATTAGCATTCTGCGACAAATGTATGGAAAATCGAATTCCTTGCCATTATGGGCACAAAGTGTTGCTCCGCTTCTTCGATTAAATGAATTTAGAAGTTTTGAGAAGGAAATTAAAATTTCTTTTTCGTCATGTCCGCCGTATGCAGTTAATCGAAATGAATTTTCGTGAAAGTAACCTGCAGAAATGCAAATTATCTTTCCAAATTCAGCATAAATTCCAGCCCGATTATAAATACTTTCGGGAGTGTCTGCTTCGTTTTGACCAATTTTTAATGCTTTTTTATCCCAAAGAGGCTTCATTCGATCCTCCATCTTTTCATAAGATGCATGTTGAGGTGCTGTCTCAATGTCTAAAAATAAAATGTTCTTAAAGTTTTGATAGCTCATATTTTGTACTTTTGGAAAATCAAAGATACATTACAGCAATGAAAAAAACAAAAATTTTTAGTTTATTATTTTCAAGTGCTTTTCTCATCCTATCTTCATGCAATAAAGATATTGATTTTTCTCCTGTTATTGACGTTAAAACGCCCTTACAAAATCAGTCCTTTGCATATGGAGATACTATTTTTGTGCGTGCCGAAATTCAAGATAAAATTCCAATTGTTTCAGTATCTGTATCCTTAGTTAATTCAGCTAAAGCAGAAGTTAGTCCTCAACAAATAAAAGCCTTTGATCAAAAGTTGATAAACACTTACAACGAAATAGTACTGGATAATTTGCAATTAGAAAGCGGTCAATATTACATTCATATAATTGCTCGAAATGAAAGTAATTCAAAATCGTATTTTCATCCAATTCAAATTTCTGGAATTCAACGGGTTTGGAATGGTTTGTTTATAATTACAAAATCATCTTCTCAAGGTTTGGATGTTTTATTTATGGATACAATTGGAATAGTTTCTCCTTTTTTGAATGTAAATGGCGATTATTTGAATTCGGATATTAATAACAAATACCAAAGATTAGTTATTTGCGGAAGTAAAACAGGCGATTTATCGGCGGTAAATTTGGAAACAAAAAATATAGCATGGAGTGTGTCAAATCAATCGTCATTGGATAATCCTTACTTTTATTCTCTATTTGTTAATTCGGATAGGGTGTTTTGTGGACTTCGAAATTCTGAGATTCGCAGCTATGATTTTTCGGGTACTTTGGCAT
Organism: Bacteroidales bacterium; assembly: GCA_038210985.1. Lineage (GTDB taxonomy): Bacteria > Bacteroidota > Bacteroidia > Bacteroidales > WCHB1-69 > JAQUGA01. The sequence continues at coordinate 32,611 of JBBQWB010000010.1, read as the reverse complement.
ATTCATATTCCTTATCGGGACAGCGGTATGCCGAAAATATTCTGGTTACAAGCGATAGGGTATATGCTCAAACAACGGATGTATTGGGCGGTATAAAACGCTTAATACAGTTTTATACAGGTTCTTCTTTGTCCATAACCGACCATACCATTCCAATGGAAATAAAATCGTGGTTTTGGCAGGATGGTAAACTTTTAGTTTTTGCAAATACCGGAAATACTGGAAGGATTTACTTTTATAATTACATAAATAATTCGTTTACCTTGCTAAATAATACTCCGTCAGCCATTGTTTGTGCTACGCCATTTCTATCGCCAAACTACTTTGTTGTTTGTACCGATGGAGTTTATGTCTATAATTCTTCAAGTGCAAATTCACTCCATAATGTGATTTCTAAAACAGGAATTTTAAACATGGTTTTTGATTCACAAATTCAAAAGATTTTTATTCAAAAGTCAAATCAGCTTCAAATATATTCTTATCCCGATTATCAAAAAACATTTGAGTATAATTCAAGTAATGAAATTGTAAATTTACACCTTTGGTATAATAAATGAAACATGCAATTTTAAATACCGAAGATGGTTCTTCGACTTTGTATAATGAATTGGTGGATGACACCTATCACTCCATTCATGGTGCAATAACCGAATCAAAAATGGTGTATGTCGAAAATGGATTTTGTTATGCTTCAAATTTTGAGAAGAAAGAAATAAAAATTTTTGAAGTTGGATTTGGAACTGGTTTAAATGCATTGTTGACGGCAAGTGAATGTTGTAAAAGAAAAATCAAGGTTCATTATCATTCAGTTGAAGCTTTTCCTTTGGATACATCTATTTTACAAAATCTAAATTATTCAGAATTTTTAGAAAAGGATGAATGTGATAGTCTTTTAGCGAACATTCAATTTTGTAACTGGAATGAAGAAGTAAAAATAAATGATTATTACAGCTTATATAAAGAGTTTGCGAAGTTAGAAGATTGTGAGATTCCTCTAAATTTTTACAACGTGGTTTATTACGATGCATTTGGTCCCTCAAAACAACCTGAAATGTGGAGTTTTGAATTAATTGAAAAGATTTGTTTGGGAATTAAACAAAATGGAGTTTTTGTAACGTATTCAACCAAAGGTGAGTTAAAACGAATGTTGGTAAAATTAGGATTTAAAGTTGAAAAACTTCAAGGTCCTCTAGGTAAAAGAGAAGTTTTAAGAGCGATAAAAATATGAGTAATATCGAAACGTTTAATATTAGGGTGTATGGCTTGTATGTGAATCAAGAGCAGGAAGTATTGCTGACGGACGAATTTCGGGTAGGTATAAACATGACGAAATTTCCAGGTGGTGGATTAAATTATGGAGAATCGACCATAGATTGCTTAAAAAGAGAATGTATAGAAGAGTTTGGACAAGAAGTTGATATTTTGGAACATTTTTATACCACCGATTTTTTTGTCAAATCTATGTTGATAAAACCTGAAAAACAACTTGTTAGCATCTATTACTTTATAAAACCCAAAGAAGAACTCCGTTTAAAAACCGTTCTAAAACCTTTTGATTTTACACAAAATGTGGATGGTCCTCAATGTTTCCGCTTTGCTAAAATTTGTGATTTAAAAGAAGAGGATGTGAGTTTTCCGATTGATAAAAAAGTAGTGAGATTGCTAAAACAAAAATACAATTGCAGATGAAAAGATTTCTGAAGTACAAATTCGATATTTTGCTTTTTGTCCTTATGTCAGGCATTCTCTTGTTCTATTATCACACCATCATATTATCTCCGAATCATTTTTTAATGAGCGATAATGGAGATGGTTTAAAAAATTATTATACGATTATGATGCAGCTAAAATCCGATGAACTCATCAATTTTAGCTATTACAACTACCCTTACGGCGAATATTTTTTCAACATCGATGGAATTCCTCTTTTAGTAACATTGCTAAAACCTATTCAAAAAATATTTCCCGAAACCTACAATTACGTTCCAGGAATACTAAACTCCCTGCTGTTTATATCCATGCTTTTTTGTAGTTTTTTTATTTACAAAACGCTTAAACTTCTTAACGTTCGAACGTTTTTTGCACTTTTATCAGCCATTTCTATTACCCTTTTGCAACCTCAATTATCGAGAATGGGCGGACATTATGCCCTCGCTTTTAGCCACATTATTCCCTTAAGTTTTTATCTTTCCTTGAAATTTATAAGCAGCAACAAAAAAGGACTCTATGCTTTTTGGATTTTTCTGCATGGATTTTTATCCATGTTTATTCATCCGTATATTGGAATGATTGCATTCTCTTCTGTGGTTCCAATTTTGGCTTTTTGGCTTGTAAGTAATAAAAATTATCGGCAAAAAAAGCATGTTATTCAAATTATTGCTGCTGCATTTTCACCAGCTATTTTATACAAACTTTTTGCATTTTTTACCGATTCGGCTACCCATAAAAATATAAACCCCTCCGGTTTTCAAGATTTAAAAGCGGAATGGTTTACCATTTTTATTCCTCCTCGCGAATGGTTTTATCATCTGTTTAATTTAAGTTCCGAATTATTCAAAACCAAGTGGGAAGCAATGTCGTATGTTGGCTTGCTTTCTACGCTGTTTTTGCTGCCAGTCGTAATTTTGGTTTTATTCAAAATTTATAAATCCCACAAAAGTACTCCATCCTCCATTTTTTTAATTGGTTTGCTTATTTCGTCTATTCTTTTTTTAATCATCTCTTTTGGATTCCCGTTTTATGGAACTTGGTCGAATTATTATCAAAAAATCCCACTATTCCGCGAATTTAGAGCCATCGGAAGATTGGCTTGGATTTTCTATTTTGGCTCAACCATTTTTTTGATAGCCAGTTTGTCTTATCTAAAAGATGCCTTTTCCAAAACGAAAATTCTTTTTTATCTTTTTACATTTTTAATGGTATTAATTCCCTTGTCATACATTTACGAAGCACACAATAGCCATCAGTCGCATTCAAAATTTATCACAAGTTCTCCTAATTTATTTTTGGAAAAGAATTATTCCGATGAATTTGTAAACTGTCTCAAAAAAATCAAAAAATCAAATTATCAAGCTATTATCCCTATGCCATATTTTTATGTAGGAACAGAAATACTAGATGTTTATACGGGTTTAAATACTCAAAATAATACCCTAATTGCATCTAAATTATTAGATTTACCGCTTTTGTCAAATTTTTCAGGAAGATCGTCTTTTTCACTAGCTCGGAAAATAATTCGCATCACTGAGCCAGAGAAGGTTTATAAAGAAATAAGCGAAGATATTATAGATAAAAATAGAGACTTTTTGATTGTTCAAAGCTACGAGGAACTTTCACAAGAAGAGAAGAAAATTATTGAAAAAGCAACTTTTATCGATAGTACGGAGCATTTTATTTTTTATAAAATTTCTCCAGAACAATTATTTAAGGTCAAGTCCAAATCTTTTCCTCAAAATACATTGGAGTATCAGAATAAAAATCAATGGATAATCAAAGACACCAACTCAATAATTTTTGAAAATGATTTTGAAGATGGCGATAAAACGGAATCTTTCGTCGGGAAAGCTTCGTATTCGGCTCCTTGCAAAATATATCATGTTTTGTATGAATTTGACACTAAAATGCCAGTTTCCGATTCTGTTATTTCCGTTAGTTTTTGGATGAAAAGTGGGAAAAGTTATTATGAATTCGCTTCCCTAAACTTAATCGCATTCATCAATCGTTTGGATACTGTAACTCAAATTACATCTTGGGAAAATGAAGTTTATCCGCATAAAAGCGTATTGTCGTTCAATGGATGGACTTTGGTCAAAATTAATTTCACAAAACAATCTTCGCAATCCAATTATTCCTTGGTAATTAAAGGGGGAGAGGATGTTGAAAAAAATATTTACATTGACAATTTGCTAATTATCAAAGAAAATGGCGAAGCTTACAAAAACATAAACGATAGTTTGTTTTTCATCAATAATTTTATTCAATCTAAAACAAAAAAACACTTTGTGTATGAATAAAGTGAATGAATTTATCTTTGTTCTTCATATTTCAATGACATCCATTCAAAACAATCAATTGCTTAAAAAGGTAACGATTTTGTCGATTACAGCGTATAATAGTTTATTAAAAAAAAAGAAGGTTTAATATTCAAAGAGCTAAATAATACATTGTTTTTATAGAATAATTATGGGTAAAAAAAATCATTCATTAATAAATAGGATTCAATTTAATTTTGGATTGGCAATAATCTTTATTTTTTGCTTTTCGATGGTAAATGCCCAAACGGATGATTATTTTGATGGAAATTTTAAATTGGGATTGCGTCTGGGAGTTAATTCCACTTCACTTAAGCTTAGCGAAAGCCTAAATTCCGAAAATTATAATTCAAATTCAAAAATGGGAATGTATGCAGGAGCCTACTTTTCTATGCCACTTAGCGAATATTTTATGCCATTTGTCGAGCTTGGATTCGAGGGCTTAAATGCTGCAATGGATTATACAAAAACAAGTTCAAACAAACTGCATTCCGAAGCTTTTAAAGGAGATATTTTTCTTAAATACATTTCGCTTGGATTGTGTCCTAACTTGGTTATTCCGGTGAAACATGTAAATTTTAATTTTTACGGTGGAGTTCATTTTTCGTTTCTAGCTTCTGCGGTCGAAAAAGGAAATTACGAACGAGTTTACGTGGATACCGCTACAACTCAAACTACTACTTTTAAAACGGAAGTTGATGGAAAAAGCAAGCTTATAACCGAAGGTTTTGATTCAGGTTTAATAACTGGTTTTGGATTTGAATATAAAATTGATAACCGAATGGCTATTAGAGCCGATTCGAGATTTCGCTTTGGAACATCCATAGTAAGCAATGCATATAAAACTCGAACCTGGGGTGTGGTTGTTGGGTTGGTTTATGCATTATAATTTTTAATGTTTAACTTTTTATTGTTCTATTTGTTATACAAAAACACTATTTTTGTTGTGAATTCAAATAGATAAATGAGCAATATTAAACTCTTATCAAAAAAATGGCTACTTCCAGCAATTGTTGGGATATTTTGTTTTTTGCAAATAGGGGTTAGTAATGCTCAGTTTTATAATGGGATGCAGATGAATTTTGGTAAAAATCGCATTCAATATCAGGAGTTTAACTGGATGTATTATCGCTCCGACCGCTGCGATGTGTATTTTTATCCCAAAGGAAAACAAATTGCTCAATACGTCCTTAAATACGGTTCCACGGTTATCGAGCAAATGGAACAAAAAATTGGCGGAGCTTTAGAAAACAAAATTCAATTTATTGTTTATACAAATTATTCCGATTTTAGAGAATCAAATATTGGATTGCTTGGCGATGATATGTATAATACCGGTGGAGTAAGCAATATTTCGGGAAATAAAGTTTTTTTGTATTTCGACAAAGGATACAAAGATTTGGATAAAATGATGACAGGTGGAGTTGCTTCGGTGATAATTCGCGAAATGCTATACGGAGGAAGTGCTTTTTCACAAGTTAAAAACCAAACCATCATAAATGTTCCCGACTGGTTTATTGGAGGATTATTGTCGTTTTACGCCGAAAGCTGGAGCTATGAATTGGATAATTTTTATCGGGATATGATAATTAATGGCAAAGCCGATGATATTACCAAGTTAAAAGGTAAAGAATCGATTATTGCTAGCCATGCATTTTGGAAATATGTTTCGGATAAATACAGCGATAGAAGTGTTGCCAGTGTGGTAAATATGACTAAAAATATTCGCAATTTTGAACGAGCAGTTTTATACTCTTTAGGCACGTCCTTCGATAATTTGTATGCTACTTGTATTGAAAGTTACAAGCAAGGTTACGAGATTGATGTGGTGCGAGATGCTCCAATTCAGGATATGGCAATTAAAACCAAAAAAGATAGAATTTATACTCAATTTGCCGTCTCAAGTTCCAAAGGACATATTGCTTATGTTACCAATCAGGAGGGACAAGAAAAGATTTGGTTGATAAAGTCAGGTCAAAAAAAAGCCAAACGAATTTATAAGCATTACCATAAAATAGAAACAACCCCAGATAAATCCTATCCATTATTGGCGTGGAATTCACGCGGAAATTTACTCGGTATTATTAGAAAAGAAAAAGAACTTTTGTATTTTATAACCTATGATGTCGAGAGTAAAGAATTGACCAAAAAGCCAATTATTAATATGGATAAAGTTACATCGTTTTCGTACTCAAACGATGGAAAATATTTCACCTTTTCGGGAATTAAAAATGGTCAATCGGATATTTTTGTATATTTTTTAGCATCCAATTCGTACATTTCAATTACGGATGATATATACGATGATTATGGTCCAGCTTTTTATGAAGGTAGCAGTAAAATTATTTTTAGCTCAAATAGACATGTGGATAGCACCGAAATAAAAAATTTCTCAGGACGAGATGTTTTAATTAAACCATATAATTTGTTCGTTTTCGATTTTATTAATCGAAGTAAAAAGTTATTTAGAGCAAGCAATTTCGAGTTTTCAAATCAAACAAATCCTATAGATATTGATAAAAATAATTTTATTTTTTTGAGCGATGAATCTGGCATAACAAACCGATACAAAGGTTCTTTTGACAGCACAATAAGCTATGTTGACACTTCGGTTCATTATGCCTACTATGCCGACATTGTGCCTTTAACTAATTATTCGACTAGTGTTTTAGAACATGAGTATGGTGTTTCAAATTCAAAAATTACAGATAATTTTTATTTTGGAGGTAAATACCATCTATTAAGTTCAATTCTTAAAAAAAATAAATCCGAAATAAATACAATTGAGCCTACAAAATATCGAAAAGAAATAGGCGTAATTTCAAAAATAAATTCCCCTAATTCGGATTCAGCTTCCATAAAGTTAATCGAAAAGCCTAAACAAAAGCGATTGGCTTCGGTTAAGCTTAAAGATGCATATAAAGACCATCCCGACTATGTTGCCGAAACTGGACATCAATCATTTTTTGTAATTGGAGACGACACCGCACACAAGCAAGCCGAAACAAATTCGTTAAAACCCGACCAAGTTGAAAAAAGCTACCAAGTTCAGTATTTAATTAGCCAAATAGTTGCACAAGTAGATTTTAGTTTTTTAAATACTTCCTATCAACAATTTGCTGGCGGAAACTTTCCAATCTATCAAAATGCAGGCTTCAACACCTTGTTTATGGTCGGAACAAACGATCTTTTAGAAGACCATAGAATAATTGGTGGCGTTAGGTTTTCGCTTGATTTAAGCGATACGGAGTTTTTATTGAGTTACGAAAATTTAAAAAAACGATTGGATAAACAAGTTTTATTTCATCGACAAAATTCAAAATATATCTACGATTGGTATGCTGTAAAACAAACTTCATATACCTTGGCATATATTCTTAAATGGCCGTTTTCCGAAGTTAGTGCAGTTCGTGGTTCTGCCCTTGGTCGGTTAGATAGAAAAGTTTATTTAGCAACCGATATGATTACTTTAAATGAGCCAAATTATTATGGCTACTGGAGTGGATTAAAAGGCGAATATATTTTTGACAACTCTCGCGAATTGAGTCAAAATATTATGAAAGGAACTCGTGCTAAATTATTTGCCGAATATTATCAGTCGGTTGAAGATGAAAATAAAAATCTATTTGTAATTGGTGGCGATTTTAGACACTATACCAAAATTCATAAAACATTTATTTGGGCTAACCGAATTGCAGCAAGTACTTCATTCGGGAAAAAAAGATTGATTTATTATATGGGTGGAGTCGATAATTGGTTGTTTCCAAAATTTAATAGCGAAACCAGCATTGCACAAGATCAAAATTACACCTATCAAACATTGGCTACCAACATGAGAGGGTTTCATCAAAATATTCGTAACGGAAATAGTTTTGCTGTAATTAATAGCGAATTGCGATTCCCCGTTTTTCAATATTTTCGGTCAAAACCAATTAAATCAAGTTTCATTAAAAACTTTCAAATTATAACTTTTGGCGATATAGGAACTGCTTGGACTGGCTCAAGCCCTTATTCAGAAGATAATTCTTTGTTTAAACAAGTGATAACTAGAGGCCCTATTACGGTTACACTTCAAAAACAAACAGATCCAGTTGTTGGTGGATATGGCTTTGGATTACGTTCAACTTTGTTTGGATATTTTATTCGAGCCGATTGGGCTTGGGGTGTCGAGGATAGAAAAATTCAATCCAATGTTTTCTATATTTCATTAAATTTAGATTTTTAATCGTTAAATTATGAACATGAGCATTTCTACTTTAATTGTTTTATTACTTATTGGACTAGTTGCTGGTGTATTAAGTGGATTAATTGGCATTGGTGGTGGAATTATAATAATACCAGCGCTAATTTATATTTTAGGAATGTCGCAACACGATGCACAGGGAACTAGTTTGGCAATATTACTTCCTCCTATTGGTTTAATGGCTGTTTATAGCTATTATAAAGCAGGACATGTGAATTTGTATTTTGCAGCAGTAATTGCAATTGCTTTTTTCTTTGGTAGTTATTTTGGAGCAAAATATGCGGTGAATATTTCTGTTTCCACATTAAAAAAAGTTTTTGCTGTCTTTTTGCTTCTTTTCGGATTAAAACTTTTATTCGAGAAATAAACTTATGAACAATAATGTTGATAACCGTATTTTAAAATTTATTGCAAATCACCATGTGCTTAATTTATCTACTTGTTTAGAAAATAATACATGGAGTTGTTCCTGTTTTTATGCGTTTGATAAAGAAAATAATCGATTTATTATTACTTCCGATAACGACACATTACACTCGCAACAAGCTCATTTAAACCCAAATGTGTCTGGTACTATTGTTCTCGAAACCAAAATTATTGGTAAAATTCAAGGTATTCAATTTACAGGTAATATGATTAAACTTGAAAATAATGAACAGGGCATTGCAAGAAAAATATATTTAAAGCAATTTCCTTTTGCAGTTTTTATGAAAACTAGCTTGTGGGCTATTTCCCTAAAGCATTTAAAATTTACCGACAATCATCTTGGTTTTGGTAAAAAAATAGTTTGGAAAATTATCCACAATAAACAAATCTGAAAATCACTTTATTAACCTCAACTTGTTAATTTATTCTTGCTTTACTATGTTCAATTATCCAATTACTATTACTATTTTCGCAACATGAGATTTAAATCTTGATTTATCTAAGGATGTATTGTAAATCAGGTACTTAAAAAAAAACGACTAAAATATTCGAGATTTAAGCCTCTATGATTCAATAATTAACATAAAATTTGTAAAATGAACGAGTCCTACGATTTGTTTGCTGGATTAAACATACTTGTTGAAAAAGCTCAAGAAAATGATTTGCAAAATCCATACAGAGGATTAGTTGAAAGTCGTGTTAGACCGAATTTACAAGACGATTCGGGTATGCATTCTTTAGATGAATCAGTAAATAGAATAAGCAATTTTGAAAATCAAACCGTTGAACAAATTAATAGCGATTTAATTGGGGACACAGAAATTACCATGACGCAAAATATCAAATATCAAAGCTACAATTCAGATGAGGTTAGAAAAGCGGCAACGATATATTTTAAAGGAGACGAATTAGCCGCTGACGTTTGGATGAACAAATATTCATTAAAGGACAGTCAAGGATTGATTTACGAGAAAAGTCCCGACGAAATGCATCGTCGTATTGCAAAGGAATTTGCTCGTATCGAACAAAAATATCCAAACCCACTTTCGGAAGAAAAAATTTATGACCTAATCCGTGAATTCAAATATATTATTCCACAAGGAAGCCCAATGGCTGGAATTGGAAATAATTTTCAAATAGCATCTCTTTCAAATTGCTTTGTTATTGGAAACGAAGGCAATTCCGATTCCTATGGTGGAATTATGAAAATTGACGAAGAACAAGTTCAGTTAATGAAACGTAGAGGAGGTGTGGGACACGATTTATCTCACATTCGCCCAAAAGGTAGCCCAGTTAAAAATAGTGCGTTAACATCCACAGGAATTGTTCCTTTTATGGAGCGTTACTCCAATTCTACGCGTGAAGTTGCTCAAGATGGAAGAAGAGGTGCATTAATGTTGTCCATTTCGGTAAAACATCCCGACGCATCCGATTTTATCGATGCAAAAATGATTCAAGGAAAAGTTACAGGTGCCAATGTTTCGGTTCGTATCAACGACGAATTTATGAAATGTGTGATTAATAATCAACCATTTATTCAGCAATATCCAATAAATTCTTCTAATCCAATTTATACTAAAGAGGTTAATGCTGGTGAGCTTTGGAATAAAATTATCCATAATGCTTGGGCTTCGGCCGAACCAGGTATTTTATTTTGGGACACCATCGAACGCGAATCTATTCCCGATTGTTACGAAGAAGAAGGATTTAAAACAGTTTCTACAAATCCTTGTGGCGAAATTCCACTTTGTCCGTACGATAGCTGTCGATTATTAGCAATTAATTTATATAGCTATGTCGAAAATCCATTTACAAATGAAGCCAGTTTTAATCATACTTTATTTAAAGAGCATGTAGTTTATGCTCAACGGTTGATGGATGATTTAATTGATTTGGAAATGGAAAAAATTGAAAAAATAATCGATAAAATAGCATCCGACCCCGAAGCACAAGAAATTAAAAGAGTAGAATTAGATTTATGGAATAAAATTCGCAGTAAAACTCTTCAAGGACGTAGAACTGGTTTGGGCATTACTGCCGAAGGCGACATGTTGGCTGCAATGAATTTAACCTATGGCTCCGACCAAGCAATTGAATTTGGTGTGAATGTTCAAAAAGAATTGGCTATTGAAGCATATCGTTCATCGGTTAAAATGGCTAAAGAAAGAGGTGCGTTTGCTGTGTATAGTTCCGAAAAAGAAAAAAATAATCCATTTATTTTACGCATAAAACAAGCCGACCCAAAATTATATAGCGAAATGATTCGTTTTGGTCGCCGAAATATTGCTCTTTTAACCATTGCTCCTACGGGTAGTGTGAGTATTTGTACACAAACATCTTCGGGTATCGAACCTGTATTTATGGTTTCTTATCGCCGTCGCCGAAAAGTTAATCCAAACGACAAGGATGCAAAAGTATCTTTTACCGACGAACAAGGCGACACTTGGGAAGAATATAATGTATTCCATCCTAAGTTTTCAAAATGGCTTAAATTAAACAACTACAACGTAGATGAAGTAAAAGCATACAAAGACGAACAACTTAATACAATCATCGAAAAATCGCCTTATTATAAGGCTACAGCAAACGATATTGACTGGGTTAGTAAAGTTAAAATGCAAGGATTAGTTCAAAAATGGGTCGATCATTCAATTAGTGTTACGGTTAATCTTCCTCAAGAGGCAAATCAAGACTTAGTTAGCCAAATATATCAAGCAGCATGGGAAAGTGGCTGTAAGGGTATGACAATTTATCGTGAAGGCTCTAGATCTGGTGTTTTAATTAGCAATAAAGAAAAAGCGAAAGTAAATACAAATGCCATTCAGGAATCTCAGGCTCCTCCACGTCCTAAAAAATTAGAAGCCGATGTGGTTCGCTTTCAAAACGACCGCGAAAAATGGGTAGCGGTTATTGGATTACTCGAAGGCAGACCATACGAAATATTTACTGGTAAAGCCGATAGTCTTCCAATTCCGGTGGTAGTTAATAAAGGTTGGGTTACTCGTGAAAAAGGAGAAGACGGAAAAGCTAGATACGACATAAATTATATAGATAAAGATGGTTTTAGTGGATATTTCCAAGGATTATCTCGCTCGTTTAACCCTGTTTATTGGAATTATGCTAAATTAATATCAAGCATTTTAAGACATGGTATGCCAATTACAAATGTAGTGGAAACAATTCAAAATCTGAATCTTGACGACGAAGCTATCAATACTTGGAAAAATGGTGTTGCTCGTGCATTAAAAAAATATATACCAGACGGAACTAAAGTAAAAGGTGAAGTTTGCCCCGAATGTAAGTCGGAAACTGGTTTGATTTTTAAAGAAGGGTGTCTCACTTGCACAGACTGTGGGTACTCAAAATGTGGTTAATTACGGATGATTAACTAAAATTGAAAAGGGATTATCTATTTGATAAGCCCTTTTTCATTATATTTTAGCATCTTTCATCGATTCCAAAATATCCAATATTTCCTGCAAGTCATTGGATAATATTAATTTTATTTTGGTCTGCTTAAAATTTGATACCGATTTAAAATAATGAGGATAATGTTTTCTCATTTCTAAAATTGCCCGTCGCTCTCCCTTATAGATAACAGAATTTGTTAAGTGCTCGATGCAAACTTCGGCTTTTTCACAAATGGAAGTTGCTGGCAATAATTCACCAGTTTTTAAATAATGTTTTATTCGCCCAAAAATCCATGGATTTCCTATCGCTCCTCGTCCAATCATTAATGCATCAACTTTTGATTCATTAAGCTTTTCAGATGCGGAAAATTCGTCAATAATATCTCCATTTCCAACTATTGGAATAATAATGTCCGGATGATTTTTTACCGCAGCAATTAATGTCCAGTCTGCTTTTCCAGAATATAGTTGCGACCTTGTTCGTCCATGAATTGTTAAGGCTCTAATTCCCACGTCTTGCAAACGCAAGGCTATATCAACAATTGGCTTATCGGTTTCGTCCCATCCTAATCGAGTTTTTACAGTAACAGGAAGATTTACAGATTTAACAATTGCTTCGGTAATAGAAACCATTTTTGGAATATCCTTTAATATAGCTGAACCTGCACCTTTAGTAACTATTTTTTTAACAGGACAACCCCAATTAATATCAATAAAATCGGGTTGATATTCTTGAGCTATCAGTGCAGCTTCAATCATGGTTTTTTTATCGCTACCAAAAATTTGAATTGTGATTGGTCTTTCATCTTCGTCAAAATAAATCTTATCTTTCGATTTTGTAACATGCCGACTTAAGGCATCAGAAGAAATAAATTCGGTGTAAACAAAATCAGCTCCATGCTTTTTGCATATTTTTCGGAATACAATATCGGTTATTTCCTCCATTGGAGCAAGGATGATTGGAAACCCTGAAAATAAAGCGTCTTTTTCTGTCATCGATAAGTTTTTAAATAAAAAAAGCCTGCTTTTATACAGGCTTTTTTTATTTGTACATTGTTAATTATCCTGCTAAAACGAAACGAATAGGCATGTTAAATTGAACACGAACAGATTTACCACGTTGTTTACCAGGCACCCATCTTGGCATTTGATTTACTACGCGAGAAGCCTCTTCGTCGCAACCACCACCAATACCTCTTAAAATTTTAATATTTGTGATGTTTCCGCTTGGTTCAACTACAAAAGTAACATAAACAGTTCCCTGAATTCCACTTTCGCGAGCCATTTGTGGATATTTAATGTTTTCTTGTAAGTATTTCATACGAGCTTCATCACCACCAGGAAACATTGGATTTTCTTCAACAACTGTGAAAATTTCTTGTTCAACAACTTCCGTTTCTTGAGTAGTTTCTACATACGAATATTCCTCGCTTTGATTATCCACATCGGCATCAATTTCTATGTCATTGTCAATAATAATTTTGTCATTAACAATATTTAATATAGTAGTTATTTGCTGAGCAGGAGGAGGTGGAGGTGTCTCATTTCTCTGCGTTTGTTGTATCTCAATTTGTTCAATTTCAACAATTTTAGCAGTACTTGTTTGTTCAACTTCTTTTTCGTAGGATTTGTACTCAAAACCAAATAAAATTAACGATGTTGCCAAAAGCAAACCTATTTGAACAAATATAGGTTTTTTTCTTTCTAAATCGGCTTTTTCATTTTTTTTAATTTCCATATAAATAGGTGTTCATTAATTGAATTCGTGCAAATTTAAGTAAAAAAAATAATAGTTTTTCAATTTTTAAAATCAATAACAATTAAAATCAAAAAATATTGTCTTTTTAAGCCCCAATATGTAATTTATATGCAGAAGCATCCATTAAATGCGATAATTCAGCAGAATCAATCATTTTAATTTTTATAATCCAACCTTCTCCGTATGGATCTTTGTTTATCAGTTCTGGATTGCTTTCCAATTTGCTGTTAAACTCAATAACTTCGCCACCAACAGGCATAAATAAATCCGAAACAGTTTTTACAGCCTCAATAGTACCAAAAGTTTCTTCTATGTTAAGAGTTTCGCCTTCGGTTTCTACTTCTACAAAAACAACATCTCCTAGTTCATGTTGAGCAAAATCGCTAACTCCAATAAAACAAAATTCACCTTCTACACGAATCCATTCGTGATCTTTAGTGTACTTTAAATTGTCTAATACTTTCATTTTTTATTTTTTATGTTATAGTTTTCTTCCTCAAAAGTATATATTTTTTTTTAATTACAAAAGATTATTTCTAAAACATAAAATTAAATTTTTAAATAACAGTATTTTAATAAAAAGTGCTATATTGCATAACTATTTATTTTTTATGGATTGGATTTGGTATTCTTTGTTTGTTTTCCTTTGGGTTGTTGGCTTAATTGGGTGCTTTGTACCCATATTACCTGGTCCACCAATTGCTTTTGTCGGAATTTTATTACTTCAACTTTGCGAAAAACCCCTTTTTTCAACATGGGCTTTAATTGTTTGGGCAGTTTTTATTGTGTTTATTACTTTTTTGGACTATTGGTTTCCAATTTATGGAACTAAAGTTTTTGGTGGCTCTAAATGGGGAGCTAATGGTGCATTAATAGGAATGATTGTGGGTATGTTTGTTGGTCCAATTGGTATTTTTGTTGGGGCTTTTATTGGAGCCTATATTGGGGAATTATTAAATGGAAACAATAATTCCAAATCATTAAATGCAGCTTTAGGAAGTTTTTTAGGTTTTTTGGCAGGTACACTCGCAAAAGCAATTACGGTTGGCTTGCTTTTAATTTATTTCTTTATAGGCTTAATATTTTAATTATATGAAGAAACACTTAATTTTTTCGGTAATGCTGGTAACTGTTTGTTTTTTTCTGTCCTGTAATAAAAAACAAAAAGAGCCCTATCAATTTAGTATGCAAAACTTTATTAAAGAGTTTTGTGTTAGCCCAAAGTCAGATGCCATTAAAGAAAAATTTTCTTCCTTATTATGTGTATGCGATTTTTATAAAAAAAACGATTTTAAACCATTTTGGATAGATGCAGATACGCTCAATAAAAATGGTTTATTTGTAATTAATCAATTGTCAAAAGCATATGAGTTTGGATTAGACCCTCAGTTTTACAACGTGAGCGTAATCAAATTTTATAAAAACAAGTGCAAAAGTGCACCAAATTATAAACGTCAAATGGCAAATGTAATGGTTGAACTTTTGCTAACCGACTCCTATTTGCTTTTTTGCAATCACTTGTCAATAGGTTGGAGTAAGTTAAATGGATTACCCGAAAATCAAGATGTTTGTTTGCTAAATGAGACCATTAGCTCTTTTATAAAATCAAATAAAATAAATGAAATTGCAGATACAATTGAATGCAAACAAATACATTATAAAAATTACAGAAAAGCTTGGGGTAAATTCTACAACTCTACTACGTATGATAAAATATTAATTCCCTTTGTTGCGCAAGACTCAACTAAAGCATATCAATATACAGCCAAGCGATTAATAGCACTGAATTTATTAAATGAAAAAGATGTGGGTAATTTTTCTAAAATTAAGCAAGCGATAATAAAATACAAGTACTTGTTTGGAATTGAGGGAAGTTTTGCACTAGATTCAAATACCATAAAATCATTAAATAGAAGTTTTAATGATTATTGTAACCAAAGTGTAATGGTTGCCGAAAAAATTAAATTATTAGACGAACAACACGATAATTTTGTTTTAATAAATATTCCAACCTTTACTTTGTTTTGGGTCGAGCTTGGCGAATTGGCTGCAACGCACAAAATAGTAGTTGGAACTGCCAAAAATCAAACCCCCGAATTGGTCAGTACAATTTCAAAGTTTACACTTTTCCCTGAGTGGAATGTGCCATATAAAATTGCAACTAAGGAAATTCTTCCTTCAGTAAAAAACAATGCAAATTATTTGGATAAACACAAATATGTTATTTCTTTAGGTTCGGGGAATGATATCGACCCTTCTACTGTTAATTGGAAAAAGTTAAGTAGCTCAAATTTTCCTTATCGAGTTCGACAAACTTCGGGCGAGCATAATTCATTAGGAATTTTAAAATTCTTTTTTTCAAATTCGAGCGATGTTTATCTTCACGACACACCTCAAAAAAACTATTTCAATCGAACCATTCGTTCGTTTAGTCACGGCTGTATGCGATTGCAACGACCTTTCGATTTTTTGAAATTTATTTTAGAGTATCAACAAGGATTGTATCATTTATCGGAAGAAAAATTGAAAGAGAAAAATTTATTTGAAACTCAAAAACGAAAATTTAAAGAAGTTTTGGAAGAGAAAAAAAATATCCCAATGATGGACACAGTGAATGCTCATCTTGCTATTAGAGTAAAAAAAGACTTTTTTCTAAAACGTGCTATTCCAATTCATGTATGCTATTTTTCTTCCTTTTATGATATGGATGGAAACGTCCTTTTTTATTCGGATATATATAAAAGAGATAGTTTGTTTTACCAAGAACTAAATACGTATCGTAATAAGCAAGCTAAAAAGTGGAATTAATATTTTAAATCAATGTTGTCCGATATAAATTTTGCCAACTGCTGTATGATGTTGTATAACAAACTAACAGGAAAATGAAGGAAAGTAGGGTTTGTTTTTGTGTATTATAAAAATATGGATTTTCCGAAATTTATTGCCCCTACTAGTTCGACTACGCTCACTAGATCGCCTCAAGGGTGTAAATTGCTGAAAATCAATTCGTCCGTCAGCTGACGGCTTGAGGCAAAAATTGATTGAAGTAATTTACGCCCATAGAAAATTTATTTATTTTATCGGATAATAGTGATTTAAATTCCTAAGCCATTAATAAACATATCCGCATTTCCTTTTATGGTACCCGAAAGTTTAAGATTTTCGGGTAAAATAAATATTTCGTTGATGTTTATGTCGTTGATTTTACCTTTTAAAAATATTCCTTTTTGGACTTCATAATTTTCAATTTGTTTATTAACATCCGTTTTCATTGTGTCGATGTAGGATGAAACAGGAAATTTTAAATAAGGTTCCATCTTTTTTAAAATTGTTCCATGAACAAGCCAATTAGCCGATTTTAATAAAACATTTTTGGTGTTTAATTCAAAATCCGATTCCTTTATTTCAATCGTTTGGGTGTCTTTATTATAAAAAGGGACACCTGTAAAATAGATAACCCCTTTTATCGAGCCACTTACGGTTAATGCAAAAACCATCTTCCCGTTTTTTCCAAAAAAGTCGATATCTTCTATTTTAATATATTTTTTTCCTTGTTCAAACGTTTGACCAACTACCTCCTTTTTTGCCATATCTCGGATAAAAGTGTTTGAAACATCCACATTGTAATTAATCAAAAATGTTTTATCTAGTTTTGGCGAAATGGTTAAAACAGGTAAAGCAGTTTTAATAATTTTTGAAGGCTTATTGCCAATGATACAGTCAATGTACGATTTAAACCCAATAGTAAATTGGAGTGTGTTGTTTTTTGTCGTCATTGGTGAACACAATACATCCGTAGGTTTTATCACTAGCCAAGTTGCATTTTCTTCACTTACCATCATTGGTTCTTGAACTTGAGCCCAAGCTTCTCCAATAATTTTTTTTAATTCAATGGATTCAGATATGCTTTTGT
Organism: Bacteroidales bacterium; assembly: GCA_038210985.1. GTDB lineage: Bacteria > Bacteroidota > Bacteroidia > Bacteroidales > WCHB1-69 > JAQUGA01. The sequence goes on along the minus strand of JBBQWB010000010.1, from coordinate 14,829 downwards.
CGATTTGTTTATTGATTAAGCCAGGACAATTTTTTAATACAATATCTAATATCGATGAAATAGGAACACTCACACCTGCAACTTTTAAAACAGGCTTAGTAATCCACTCGTAACTTGAAATTCGGGTATATGTGGCGATATCCCAATTTGGTGAAAGATTTATGCCTGTTGAAAGTGACATGGATAATTCGCCCGAAACTTCATAGTAATCCGAAATTGAAAAACCAAATTGCTCCACTTTCCATCCAAATTTTGACCAAATTTTTAAGGGTATGGTATATTTTAATTGATTGTTTTCGGCTTTTATTGCAAAATTTTTCGATTTAGTTATTCTAATTTGCAAATTATCGTCATCTAAATTTTTGTCTTCATAAATTACACCTGCAAATTGTTGATTTACCGATTTTTCAATTTCATACATATTAAGTGTTATTGGAATCGATACCGTTGAAACTTCAGAATTGAAAATAGGTGCCTGATATTCTGCCGAAGGCTTATCAACTTGTAGCGTTTTGCAAGAGATTATAACCATAGAAATCAATAAAAAGATAATTTGTACAGATAATTTTGTGTTCATAATTTTTATTATAGGTTAACTATTTTATTTATTATTGGCCTGCCAAAAAAAGCATCACAACCTCCTTGTTCTAAACACAAAATTAATTTAGTTTTCAACGACCAACAAGTCATGTTTCTAACTTCTATTTTTTGAGATAATTTTCGTGATGAAATATTTGGCTCAGTGCAAATTTCGAAGGTAAGCCTAAAAGCTTCTGGAAGTGAAATTTTGCATCTGTGAAATAAAGTGTGAGCAGTTGCCGATTCGATGGATTTACATCGAGTGCATCTTTTAGAGTATGGCGTGTTGCCGTCACAATAATTAGTGTTTCCACACTTGCGACAAACAAAACCATTATCCCATTTTTGCTCCGAAATCCATTTTAAACAAGCTTCTTTAGTCGAAAATAGCTTATCGAAATCTTTGGGATTTATGTTTCCAAATAGGTTTTGTTTTTCCATAAATGCAAAATTATAAATTTTATGCACTTGTATTAGATTTTGCTAACAAGAATATTTAGTCCTTGCAAGAAAACTCAGTATTTTATTGCAGACACTATTTAGAGTCCATACACAGAGTCGATAAATTACAAAAATAACGCTGTTATTGGACTTTATTGACGGGCACTATTTATACTTAAAAAACATTAAAATATGTACGTAATTTAAAAGTGCCTTTTATCTTACTGCTCTTTTGTCTAATTTTGAACAATGAAAACACGCATTTCATTTTTATTCTTTATTTTATTCTTTTTTTTTCGTGCCGAAAAAGTGAAATGCCTATTCCTCCTGGCATAAATGACAATCCTACCTTGCTTGAGCTGGATGACTACATAAGATACATACAAGATAAACGAGCTGTTTTTACGTACGAACAATATAACATATTGATGGAAAAATTGTCGGATAGTAAATTTGTAGTACTTCCTTTAAATGAGTTAAAGGATTCGATAAATAAAACAAAAGTGATGATTGGTTTTCGGCACGATGTGGATTGTCACCCATTTAAGGCTCTAGAAATGGCAAAAATAGAGCATAATTATAATTTTAGAACTACCTATTATATTCTTGCAACTGCTGAATATTATGGAAAAATATCCAGAAAAGGGGCTCATCGTTTTAGATGTTTAGACCAATTATATCAAAAAATTTATCAATTTCACCACGAAATAGGTATTCATAATGATTTACTTACCATTTTGATTAAATATCACAATAATCCACTAAAATTTAATAAAGACGAAATTGATTACTATCAAAGTCTTGGAATAGAAGTTACTGGGACTTCGTCTCACGGATCTAAAATAGCTAAAGAAACGGTGCCGAATTATCAAATGTTTTCCGATTTTGAAACAAAGTCATTCGTTTTTTACAATGGAAACCGATATCCAATAGGTGAATTTAGCATGAATAGATATGGCTATAGTTATGAGTCATATCACATCGACTATACTAAATATTTTTCGGATAGAGGTGGTGTTTGGAATGTGGATGGTGGATTTGAGCAGGTTTTAAATGAATTAGATCAATCAAAACCTGGCGAAAGAATACAAATATTAGTTCATCCCGTATGGTGGGGAAAACATTAGTATTAAAATCGAATGTTATTAGTAATTTTTAATCACTGTTGTCCGATATAAATTTTGACAATTGTTGTAAAACATTGAATAATAAATTAATAGGTGAAATTACAGAAAACAGGGTTTGTTTTGTATGTTTTAAAAATATGCTTTTCCTGGAATTTATTGCCCCTACCTAAAGTATGTAAATTGCTGAAAATAAATTCTTTCTTTAGGATTGAGGCAAAAATTGATTGAAGTAATTTACACTTATTGCAAAATTTATTTATTTTATTGGACAATAGTCATTTTTAATATGAATTAATAAACAATAACGTCTAAAACGATTATTTTCGATTACTTTTGCTACAAAATTATTTTCATTGAACTCACTTAAAAACTTAGCAGGACAAACAGTTATTTATGGGTTATCAAGCATTATTGGTCGCTTGTTAAACTATCTTTTAGTACCTCTGCACGTTTATATTTTTACAAATCCTAGCGAATATGGTGTAGTTGGTGAAATGTATGCCTGGGTTAGCCTGCTCATTGTGGTTTTGGTTTATGGTATGGAAACTGCTTTTTTTCGATACAATGAATTGGAAGAAAACAAAAATAAAGTATTTGGCACTTCGTTTATTTCGTTGTTGATTACTTCGGCACTTTTCATCCTTTTAATGTTCACTTTTATTGAACCTGTTGCCGATTTATTAAAGTATAGTTCTCATCCCGAATATCTACAATGGTTTTCGTTGATAATCGTTCTAGATGTTTTAAGTACCATCCCTTTTGCTCGCTTACGTTCACAAAACAGAGCGAAACGATTTGCTGCTATTAAAATAATTGGGATTTTGGTAAATGTGATTTTAAACTTATTTTTTCTACTATTTTGTCCTTGGCTTGCTGAATTTCCCGAATACGTAAGTTTAATTTCATGGTTTTATAATCCTTCGGTTGGCATTGGATATATCTTTTTAGCAAATTTATTTTCGAGTTTTGTAATTCTATTGTTTTTAATTCCAGTTATTAAACTTAGGGATGTTCGTTTTAACTTTAAACTTTGGAAAAGCATGTTTTACTATGCATTTCCATTATTGATTTTTGGATTGGCAGGAATTATCAACGAAACAATGGATAGAATCCTTATTAAAGTTCTTTCCGATCCTTCAATTGCGATGAGTCAGGTTGGAATTTATAGTGCTTGTTACAAAATTTCAATTATGATGACAATTTTTATTCAAGCGTTTAAATATGCTGCCGAACCTTTTTTCTTTTCCAAAGCAAAAGATTCGGATGCAAAACACGCATATTCGATGGTGATGACCTATTTTGTTGCAACTTGTTCGTTTATTTTTTTAGCAATAATGCTATATATGGATGTTGTCAAAAATTTTGTGAGTGCATCCTATCAAGAAGGATTAGGAGTAGTTCCGATATTGTTGATGGCAAATTTATTTTTAGGAGTATTTTATAATTTGTCAGTTTGGTATAAAATTACTGGACAAACTCGTTTTGGAGCTTATATTTCTATATTTGGAGCCCTAATAACATTGGTGCTAAATTATATATTAATCCCAATTATGGGTTATATGGGCGCAGCTTGGGCAACATTTATTTGTTATAGTTCAATGATGATAATCTCTTATTTCTTAAGTCAAAAATATTATTACATTAAATATAATTTGAAAAAAGTATTTGGTTATTTAGCTCTCTCATTAGTGCTGTATTTTTCAAGTACTTTTATTCCTAAAATAGATCAAACATTTAACCTAGCCATAAATACCCTGTTTTTACTATTGTTTGTTACGGTAATTTATATTTTTGAGCGAAAAGTATTTCGCAAACTTTTTATTGAACAAAAAGAAGATAATTTAAATGATGAATAAATGGAAAAGATAAAAGTGTCAATTGTTAATAAATCTCGACATCCAATTCCGAATTATGAAACTGAATTTTCGGCAGGAATGGATTTGCGCGCAAATATCAGCGAAGCTGTAATTTTAAAACCTTTGGAAAGAGCAATTGTGCCAACTGGCTTATTTATCGAATTGCCTCAAGGTTTCGAAGCTCAAATTCGCCCACGAAGTGGTTTGGCAGCAAAATTTGGAATTACGGTGCTTAATACTCCTGGTACAATTGATGCCGATTATCGTGGAGAGATAAAAATTATTTTAGTAAATTTATCTAAGGATGAATTTCAAATTAACGATGGCGAAAGAGTTGCTCAGATGATTGTAGCAAAACATAATGTTGTAAATTGGAACGAAGTTTCGGATTTAAACGAAACAGAAAGAGGATCAGGCGGTTTTGGGCATACTGGTGTATAATAAAAGAAATTTTATATGAAAATTCGTGTTTTTTTAATGCTACTTATGGTTGTTTTTATCACTTCGTGTAAAACAAAGAAAGTGTCCACATCAACTCGTAATAAGCCATTGGTTTTTATTGCTAAACAAAATGAGTTTAAGTTTACGGCATCGTTGATTGATGCGGTAAAAGAAAAAAATATTGGAAATTTAAAAGAAGCCGAAAAAATCCTTCTTGATTTATTCGATACAAATCCAAATAGCGATGCAGTTTGTTACCAATTAGCTTTAGTTAAACAAATGCAATCCAAACCATTGGAAGCTATAAGTTATGCTCAAAAAGCACTTAAAATATTTCCCGATAATCAATGGTATTTGAATTTATTGGGCGATTTGTACGACGAAACTTCCAATTTTGCTCAATCAAACATTGTTTGGAAAAAACTAACCAGCCTTTATCCTCAACAACTCGAGTATTATTACAGCTTGGTTTTGTCTTATATTTATCAGGGAAAATGGGAAGATGCTGTGAATTCATACGATTTGCTCGAAATACAAACGGGACCAAACGAAGAACTTGCATTGGCAAAACAACGAATTTGGCTTCGTTTAAATAGAGTGGATAAAGCCATTGGAGAAATACAAAAGTTGATTGATTTATACCCTCGCGAGTCAAGATATTACCTTATGGCTGGCGATTTGTGTTTAAATAATAAGCTGTTCGATAAGGCAAAATCATATTATGATAAGGCAATTGCCATCGATCCAACAAATCCCTATATATCCATTTCACTAGCCGATTATTATAAAAAAACAAATGAAAGAGAAAAATCGTTCGATAATTTAAAATTTGCTTTTAGTAACCCACAAATGGATGTGGATACAAAAATTAAAGTTTTAATGTCGTATTACACTATTACCGAAGTTTACGATACTTTGCTTTCAGATGCTTATACATTAACCCAAATTCTTGTAAAAGCGCATCCCGAAGAACCAAAAGCATGGTCGATGTATGGCGATTTTTTGATTCGTGATAAAAAATATGACGAAGCAAAAGATGCGTTTATTAAAGTTTTAGAGTACGATAAAAATAAATATGTTATTTGGGAGCAACTTCTCATGATTTTAACCTATCAGTTAGATAATGTTAATATGCTGAAATTTAGCTCCGAAGCAATTGAATTATTCCCAAGTCAACCGTATTTGTTTTTAATTAAGGGAATGTCATTGTACAATAAAGGCTATTATGAAACGGCAATAAAATCTTTTGAATTTGGCAAAAATCTTCTTATTGAGAATGATGAAACAGCTTTAAATATTTGGGTGTATTTGGGCGAAACGTACTATAAATTAAAAGATTATACTCGTTCGGATAAAGCCTTCGATAAAGCTTTAATTATTAGTCCTAAAAGTACTTATATCTTAAATAATTACAGTTTTTATTTGTCAATCCGAGGCGAAAATTTAGAGAAAGCTCAAAAAATGGCAGAAGTTTTAAATCGGCTTAAACCAGATAATTCTTCTTATCAGGATACGTATGCATGGGTTTTATTTAAATTGAAAAATTTTAATGAAGCTAAAGTGTGGATTGATAAAGCTTTAAAAAATGGAGGGGATACTAATCCTGCAATTTTAGAACACTGTGGGGATATTCTTTGGATGCTAAATGATAAGGATAATGCTATTGTTTATTGGCAAAAGGCAAAAGTAGCAGGAAGTGATTCCTTAACATTAATTCAAAAAATTGAGCAAAAAAAGTGGATTGAATAAATTTTGGCATAAAAAATTCTATTTGTTAAAGTTGTTGTAAAAAATTGTACCTTTGTGTTGCAATTTGAATAAAATAAAACAAATATTAATAAAAAATGAAAGCCATGAAAAAAATTATGCCAATTTTACTTATTGCAATTTTTGCTTTTGCAGTAAGTGTTAACGCTCAAGATTCCAAAAAAACGGTAGTTACTATTGGGGGTAAAAATTCGGGAAGTATCACTAAATCCACGATTATTGCATCCGAAAAACTAAAAGTTGACAATAGTAAACAAGGTATTGAATATTTCACAATATTCTATGATCTAAATGGACAGCGTAAATCATTTAGTTCCAATTCTTCTTCTTTAAGCCAGGAGATGATAAATGCAATTAATTCATTTACAAAACCAACTAAAGTAACTTTTGCAGATATTTTGGGTTATGAAATTGCTACACCTGCCAATAAAGCTAAGCTTGGTACATTTACTGTAATAATTGAATAAATTTCATGTTAAAAGGTAAAAAGAGGCTTTATTATTAAAGCCTCTTTTTTTTGTTTTTATTGTGAAATAAATTCCGAAATTGGTTTTCTGTCTTTGTGTCCAACTTCCATGCTCGCTAAATTTTCATGTAGTTTTTCTGCCGAATCAATGTTTCCAATTGCCACAATAACTAAAGGAATTATGTTTTCAGGCAAATTGAAAATAGATTTTGTTTTTTCTGCATCAAATCCACCCATTTGATGGACATATAAACCCATGCTTGTTGCTTCAAATGTTAAGTTAGCCACTGCAGCTCCACAATCATAAGCGTATGTTGAGTTGTAATTTCCATCGGCAAGTTTTTCATTTCCACAAACAATCATTAACATCGAGGATTTTGGAGCCCACAATTGATTAAAAGGAACTAAAACTTCTGCGATTTTTTTAAATGTGTATTCGTTACGTTTGCCATATATAAACGACCATGGTTGAAAGTTATATGCCGAAGGTGCCCATCGGGCTGCTTCAAATAGGCTATTTATAGCATCTTGAGATATGTTTTTAGATTTGTCAAACGATCGAGGACTCCATCGTTTTGATATTAGTTCATGAATAGGGTATTCTGTATTCGCTTTTTTTTCCATATTAAATATAGTATTAAATTTGCACTTTAAAAACATAAACAAAAAATAGCCTAAAGTGTTGAATCGTTTTAAATAATCTTAGTATAAAATAACTCTATATTGACAAATGCGTATTATAAAATTTTTTAAAGAAGCTTTCAATCAAACTATTAGAACAACATGGATATTACTTAAAATAATGATTCCGGTTTCAATTATTATAAAACTTATTCAGGAACTAAACTTATTACATTATATTGGAGACTTTTTATCTCCAGTAATGAAAATTGTTGGACTGCCAGGAGAAACAGCAATTGTTTGGGCAACTGCAATGATGGTTAATATTTATGGTGGACTGTTGGCTTATGTGGCAATTTCTTCCGATATTTCTCTTAACTATGCTCAATTAAGCGTATTGTTTACCATGGTATTAGTAGCTCATAATTTTCCAATTGAACTTCAAATTGCATCAAAGGCTGGAATAAAATTAGCAGTCACATTTTTAATTCGTTTTTTGGGTGCTGTTTTAATTGGGATAACTCTTAACTTATTTTACTCCTACGGCGGTTTTTTGCAAGATTCGGTTTTGGTAAATGTTTATTTAAAACCTGCTCAAAGTACAATTTTTATGTGGGTAGTTAACGAACTGAAAAATTATGCGTTCATCGCACTTATTATTTTTACCCTTATTGTGGTGATTAAATTTCTGACTCAAATAGGTGTTATTAATTGGATAAGTAAAATATTAGAGCCAGTTTTAAAAGTTATTGGCATTCGTAAAAGCGTAATTCCACTTTCATTAATTGGATTAACTCTGGGTTTAGCATACGGCGGAGCATTAATTATTGAGGAATCCAAGAAAAATGAGGTTTCGGCTCGAGACGTTTTTTACTCTCTTGCTTTAATGGGACTTTGCCACAGTTTAATCGAAGACTCCTTATTGGTTTATTCGCTGGGAGGAGATATTTCGGGCATACTTTTTGCCAGAATAATCTTCGCTTTCTTAATAACCTTCATAATTGTTAAAACTACATCTAAAATGACTGACAAGCAGTTTAACAAATGGTTTATACGAAAGAAGTTTTTGAATAGTAAACTAATTGAAAAACAGTAATATTTTATTTTATTTTTCTATATTTGCACTTTTAAATTCAGTTTTTACAATATAATTTCTTTTTAAAATATGAACCATGAAAAAAATTTTTATTATAATCCAAATCGTTTTAGTAGTTACTATGAGTTTTGCTCAAACTACCAATACTAAAAAATTACCATCTGTTCAAATAAAAACACTTGACGGAAAAACAATTAACACCTCGACTTTAAGTAACGACGGAAAACCAATCATTATTAGTTTTTGGGCAACCTGGTGTAAGCCATGTATCAAAGAGCTAACAACCATTGCCGAAGTGTATGAAGATTGGCAAAAAGAAACAGGTGTAAAATTAATAGCAGTATCTATTGATGATTCTCGGTCGTCGTCAAAAGTTCAAACATTGGTTGATGGTAAAGCATGGGAGTATGAGGTTTATAGCGATATTAACGGCGATTTTAAAAGAGCAATGAACGTGAATGAAATTCCTATGGTTTTTATATTAGATGGAGCTGGAAATATTGTTTGGCAGCATTCCTCATTTTCGGAAGGTGGCGAATTACAATTAATTAAAATTGTAAAAAAAATAAATGCAGGAGAGGATGTTTCAGTTGAACATTAGAATTTCATTAATTTAAAAAATATGAAAAAAAATAGTTTTCTAATTATAGTATTTTTATTTGTTTCAGGTTCATTATTTTCGCAAGGTGTTTTAGGGGGAAAAATTAGTGGAAATTTTCAAATAGATGCACAATACTATCAAAAAGACAGTTTAATTGGAGCCGAAGATGTAGATGAAAAAATGCTCATAAATGCATTTTCAAATATTGTTTATTCAAACGATAAATTTAGTGCTGGTATTCGATTTGAAATGTATCAAAATCCTTTAGTTGGGTTTAATAAAAAATATAAAGGAAGCGGAATTCCATTTCGTTATGCAAAATATAACGATGGGGATTGGGAAGTTACCGTTGGTAATTTTTACGAACAATTCGGAAATGGATTATTGTTTAGGTCATACGAAGAACGAAATTTAGGTTTCGATAATGCGATGGATGGAATTAGATTTCGTGCAAATCCGCACAAAAGCATTTCAATTAAAGGAGTTTGGGGTACTCAACGGTATTTTTGGGATAAAGGCGAGGGAATTGTTCGTGGCTTAGATGGCGAGTTAAATTTGAACGAACTTATTTCTAAAATGAATGAATCCAAATTCAAAATAATTGGAGGTTTTAGTTTTGTAAGTAAATATCAAAGCGATCAAGATCCAGTATATAATTTGCCAAAAAATGTTGGTGCATTCGCTGGACGATTAAACATAGGGTATGGAAAAATAAATTTGCAAAGCGAATACGCTTATAAAATTAATGATCCAAATGCTACCAATAATATGATTTATAAACCGGGCGAAGCTCTTTTAGTGAATGCATCTTATTCGCAAAAAGGATTTGGTATTTTGTTTTCAGCACTTAGAGCCGACAATATGGATTTTCGCTCGGATAGGTACGTTTCCGAAAGTGCTTTAAATATCAATTATTTGCCCTCGCTTACTCGCCAACATGCTTATGCTCTTAGTGCTTTTTATCCATATGCAAGCCAAAATAATGGTCAAATGTCATTTCAAGGACAGCTTAATTATAAAATAAAAAAATCTACATTACTTGGTGGCAAGTACGGAATGGACTTAGCTTTAAATTATTCTCGTGTGCATGATTTACAGAAATCGGCAATTGACGAAAATACTATGATTGGACAAACTGGAACGGATGGGTATAAAAGTGATTTTTTCGACATTGGTAAAACAGTGCTTTTTGAAGATTTTAATATTGAAATAGGAAAAAAATTGAATAGTCGGTTGAAATTTATTTTCGATTACATTTATTTAACCTACAATAAAGATGTGTTAGAAGGACATCCTGGCGATCCAACCGTTTATGCAAACATTAGTATTTTAGATATAGCATATAAAATTAATGATAATAATTCTGTTCGTTTTGAGTTTCAACAACTTGAAGCAAAGCAAGATATGGGAAGTTGGGCAAATGCTTCGGTTGAATATACAATAGCTCCAAAATGGTTTTTTTCGGCTGGAGATACCTATAATTATGGCAATGAAGATAGTGACAAAAGAATTCATTATTATAATGCTTCCATAGGCTTTGTTAAAAACACCTTGCGTTTTGCTCTGTCGTATGGTAAACAGCGAAAAGGAATTTTATGTGTTGGTGGCGTTTGTCGTGAAGTGCCTGCTGCAAACGGACTTAGTGTTACAGTTACTGGAACATTTTAATAATATCAATTATGAAAAAATCAATTTATTTATATTCAATTTTTGTATTTGTAAGTTTCTGTTTTTTTTCGTGCGACAAAGTGGAAGGTCCATATATGGTTCATGAAATTATTGATGCTTCTTGCGATACTCCTCAATTTTCATCCTTGGGAACAACCTATCGAAAATTGCTTTTAGAGGAATTTACAGGTCATACTTGTGTAAATTGTCCCGATGGACACCGAAGATCTAATTTGCTAATAGATAAATATCAGGATTCGATTGTAGTGATTGCAATTCATGCTGGAGTTTTTTCCCAACCTGAGTTGCCTGAATTTCCAGCCGATTACCGAACTACTGTTGGCAATGCAATTAACGATGCGTTTGGAGTTCAAGGTTATCCTTCGGGGATGATTAATCGATTGCCGTTTAATAGTTCGATAATTCAAGATAGAACAGCTTGGAGTATGGCTTGTAATGCAATTGATAAACAACAAGTTAAAGTAGCCATTCAGATGATGTGCGATTATAATTCGTCCGAACAAAAAGCTTGCGTCCATTCAAAACTTACTTTTCTTCAGGATGTACAAGCGAATGTTAAATTGTCGGTTTTTATGATTGAAGATAGCGTTGCTTCTCCTCAAAAAAATTCATTCGAAAATTTGGGTACGGTTCCAATAATTCAAAACTATGTTCATAAACACATGCTCAGAGCAAGCCTTAATTCTATCTGGGGTGAAGCTATTCCTGCTAGTTCTACAACTTCTGGGTCAAGCATATACAAAGGATATGGTTTTTCATTTAATGGAACACAATTTAATCCCAATCGTTGTTCGTTTGTTGCTATTGTGTATGATGTGGACACATATGAGGTGCTACAAGTGGAAGAAATTCACGCAGTTAATGGCGAATAAATGCTTTTGCAATTAAAATATTTCTCTGTAATTTTTTAAAACCCATACGAAGAAAAGGTGTGTTTTTGAATGTTCTTTTAAATTCAGAAGAAGTTAGATTTTCAAATATTTCATCCTCTATTACTTTTAATTTTTCATTTATCAAATCCCTATCCACTGTGTCGATAACCTTTGAGTTATGAGGACAAACATTTTGACAAATATCACAACCTATAATGTTTCCTTGCATTTGTTTTTGAATTTCTTCCGAAATTTCAACTTTATGTTCAATGGTGAGATAAGAAATGCACTTTCTAGAATCTAAAACATTTGGTTTAACAAGTGCATTAGTTGGACATGCATCTATACATTTGGTGCAATTGCCACAATAATTTTTAGATATTTTGTTTTCCGAAAGATATTCGATATTTAAAGCAATACCACCAATAAAAAAGAACGATCCTTTTTTTGGAATTATAAAGCAGTTGTTTTTTCCAATCCAACCAATTCCTGTATCAATTGCCATTGCTTTTTCCAAAACAGGTTTTGAATCCACAAAGAAATCGTATTTAAGATTGGGATATAAAATTGTTAATTCACTTAAAATTACCGATAGTTTCTTTTTAATAACATAATGATAATCATTTAAAATAGCGTATTTAGAGATTTTGTACTTGTTGTTTTCATTCAAAAAGTGGTTATGATAATTTAGAGTTACAATGGCATAACTGATTGCCCATGGAAATAAGTTTTTTGGATTTTGACGAAATTCGTTATTGGATTCCATCCATTTCATGGTACCGTGATAATTATAAGATAGCCAATTTTGGTATTGTTCAAAATGATTTTCGAGGCTGTTCATTTTTGAAAACCCACACTCGTCAAAACCCTCTCTTTGGGCAATTTTTCTGAAATCAGAAAAAAAATCACTCATTTTCATCAAAACTTATTGGTTTATATCTGTCGGGAATTCTAATTGATGTTAGAGCTTCTATATTAAAATGTAATGACTCGTTTAAAAACTGAGCTTTCATTTTTATGCCAGGTATTTCAATTTGCCAAAATTGCGGAAACTTTATATTTTCAACATTTTGAAATTGAGTGTATGTAACTATTGCTTTTTGTTGAGAAACAGCATCTTCAATTGAGTTTAAAAAAATGTTTGAATTTTGCTTTGAATAGCTAATGCTTTGGTTTATTCGAATATTGTCTTTTTTATTTCGTCGATTAAGCTGGTTAAATGTAATTGTCGAATCGGAGCCAATAATGTTGAAATTATCATCAAATTGTCTAAAATCACTAGCGGTAAATATGGATTGAATCATATTAAAATTCAAAGTAACTCCAAATTTTTTCGGAAAAATTGAATAATCGCCAACATAATAAGTCATGTCAAGTTTATTCATAAATTTAACACTGTCTTTTGATAGAACTGCTCGTGAAATCTCGATGGCAAATTTGCTGATGTTTAAATAAATAATACTATCCTTTTTATTTACCACAAAAATTACTACACTTTGCGATTCATTATCGGTTGTAATTAATGCTTTTACCCTAGTTGTAAACCATTGGTAATTTGCTTCTTTTTTCAGTAATTTAATGGCATCCTTATCTTCAGTTTTTGGTATTTGAATTTCTGTTTTTGTTTGAATAGAATCGGTAACGGTTTTATTTGTTTGTATTGTAGAATCTTTTAAAATATTACAAGACGAAATAATTAATAAGGTGAAGATAATTATAAAAAAATTGAACTTATTGAGTTTCATTGGAGAAATAATTGGTTATTAATTGCACAAAAATACAAATAAAAAAGAGGTGTAAAAAAATCACCTCTTTTTTATTCAAAAAAATATTTAAAATTATCTTATAATAGTAAAGTTCCCTTTATAATCGTGTCTTCTTCCTTCTAAGTCTTTAACAAAGAAACGGTATGCATAAATTCCATGAGGAGCTTTAACTCCAACGGCTAAGTATCCATCCCAAGATGCAAATGCAGTATGGGTAGTAAATACCAAGCGCCCCCATCTGTCGAATATCATCATAGTGTATTCACTTGGGTCGATGCCACGTCCAACTGGTCTAAATACTTCATTCAAACCATCTTTATCTGGAGAGAAGGCATTAGGTATATAGAATGAGAAAGGATTTTCAACTTGAATAACCATACTGGTTGAATCCATACAGCCATGCTCCGAAGTTACAATTAACCAAGTTTTAAATTTTCCAACAGTTGAGTAAGTATGTATTGGATTTTGAACAATAGCAGTATTGGATGGTGATGAAAAATCGCCAAAATTCCAAAACCAAGACGTTGCATCCGTGGAGGCATCGTTGAAAGTTAAATCAGGTGAGTCTAATGTAACAACATCCGAAATAACCGTAAAATTTGCAACAGGTTTAGGATATACTACAACGGTAGTAGTATCAATACCCGAGCAACCATATTGATTTGTTCCAGTAACTCTATACAAAGTAGTGAAGGATGGATTTATATTAATTGTAGCAGTTTGCATTCCGTTATTCCAAATGTAATAAGCTCCTCCAGTAGCAGAAATTTGAGCTACTTCGCCAATACACATAGCATCGCCAGTAGCTTCAATTACAGCATCAGGATTTACAACAACGGTGTCTATGGTAAAACATCCATGCAAATCGGTAACTGTAATTGTATATACTTCGGTTTGAGTAACCACAGGGTTAATTATTGCTGTATCACCTATACCACAACACCAATGATAAGTGGCTCCTGTTGGAGAAGATACTATCGCTTGTTGTCCTGAACAAATCATAGAAGGATTAATGGTAACAACTGGATTTTCGTAAACATTAACTGTAACGGAAGCTGTATTTGTACAACCTTGAGCAGAAGTGCCTGTAACGGTATATGTGGTAGTAGCGGTAGGAGAAACTGTAATAGGGTTTCCTGTTGTGCCAGAACTCCAGGTGTATGTAGCAGCACCAGCACCAGTTATGGTTGAGTTTTGATTTGGACATACATCTGTTGCAGTAGCAGTAACGTTTGGTTTGGGGCTAACTACCAAAGTGGCACTAACTGGAGAACCTGTTTGACCTGTTGGTGGATGTAAAACCATGGTATAAGTACCCGCTTGATTAAGCTGAGCGTTAGGAATTGTAACAGAAGCAGATGGACCATTTTGATAAAAACCACCAGGTCCTTCAAATGTATATGTAGCACCAGCAACAGGACTTTCAACTGTTAAAACGGCAGTTTCGCCAACGCAAACGGTATCGCCGTGGAAAGGACGAACAATAGCACAGTTAGTTGAGCCAACA
>JBBQWB010000009.1:0-52584 GCA_038210985.1 Bacteroidales bacterium | reverse complement strand
TTTTATTATATTTGTTGCCATATCTTACATACTAAATTTTTATCAAAAAGAATTAACGATATTAATAATTTAAAAATCTCCTATGAAAAAAAATGCAATTTACGGCGTTATTACAGTCATTTTGTTTTGCTCGTTTTCCTGCTGTAATAATCTTTTGGGTCATATTCTTTCAAATGTCTAATAGTAATTATTCAGAAAACTTCACTGATATTGGATCCTGGACTAATAATTATGCGTTTGGAACTGGAAGTGCTTATTGGAGAGTTGCAACTAGCGTAAGCACGTCGCCTGTAAACACAGAAACTGTATTTACAAGCGGAACTGCTGGTGGTGTACAAAAAGGAAGCAACAAAATAATTTTATTGGCGACAGGAACAAATTCCACAGCTACTGACATACTACTGGATTTTTCGAATAGAAATGCTGGGAATATATCTTTTGAATGGGAAAAAATTGTAAACACTGCTAATTCAAATCCTAGAACTTCTGATTTAAAAATAATGTATAGTATTGACAATGGTGTTACATTTAGCGATATTGCAAATTATACCATACCTAGAATTTACAATAATACAGATGTAGAAACTGGTTCAATAACAAATATACAATTACCTAGTGAAATTAACAATAATTCAAATGTAGTAATTCGATTTTATGCATGGAATAATGGTCAAACAAGCGGCTCTGGTAATAGACCAAAATTTGCAATTGACAATATTGAAATTACATCCAATTCTATTCCTGTCATAACATATAATCCTATACTTGAAAATAATGAATTATATTTAAACGAAAACGAAACGCAACCATTAAAAATACAGTCTAAATCATATAACAAAAATACAATTATAAACTATAGTAATAGCGGATATGTAGGTATTGGTACTGATAATCCTCAAAGAAAATTACATGTAAAATCTGTTCATTCATCTTTACTGGATCCTGAACCACCGGGGAGTCCAACTAATCTACATAACTCGAATAGTACGTCAATAAACTCAGGTAGCACAGATTCTTATTTACCTATAAATACACCTTTTGATACTACATTTATTGGTATACCTCAAAATGTATTGGATAGTTTGACAAATAATAGGCAATATGCAGGCTCATTAAGATTAGAGGTTGTATCTATTGACGGTAGTTCAATTTGGGACATAAGACCCTATACAACTCTAGCTCCTGGTACTTTAAATGTAAAAAATAATTTGAAATTTGTAGATGCTCTTAACAATCACACTCCACTCGTTTTAACTTCTGATGGATATATGGGATTAGGTACACTAAATCCACTTAACAAACTTCATGTTTCTAATGGGAACATTTTAATTTCAGGGGCAAATACATGTTTGCTATTTGGCGATGGGCTAAATAATAATTACGGTGGTGGAGATTATGGGATTGAGTATATTCAAGCAAATGCAACTGATAATAATAAAGCCGGTTTAAACTTTTGGAAACCATTTGGTAGTAGCCAAGGTCAACTTACAAACTTTATTCTTCATTTGGCGAATGACGGAAATGTTGGAATAGGCAATGGAAATCCTTTATATAAATTGGATGTTAATGGAATTATCCGCTCAAATACAGAAGTTATTGTTTGTACCGATGGATATTGCGACTTTGTTTTTGATAAAGACTATATTCTTGAACCATTTGCAACTAGAATATTAAAAATTAAAACTCAAAAACATTTACCAAATATTAAACCCGCAAGCGATGTAATACAAAATGGCATTCCTATATCCGAAACGGTAAAAGGGTTATTACAAAATATAGAAGAGCTTTATTTGTACATGGACAAAATGGAAGCTCGAATTAAACAACTTGAAGAAGAAAATAAATCATTAAAGAATCAATAAGAGATATTATGAACTTAAAAAAAATAGTTTTGGTTCTAAGTGTAATTTTCGTGTTTATAAGTGGATATTCACAAACAAACTCATATTCATACTATTATGATCAATCGGGTAATCGAATTCGTCGAGAATTGATAATTATTTCCAATCCTGATAACTTTTCGACAAACACCATCGACACCAATAAAATCAATTCAAACGAAGTTATTTCTAATGACTTCAACAATATAAATATCGCAATTTACCCAAATCCAACCTCGGAAAACTTGACAATCGAAATGACGAATATGACCGATGAGTTGAAAGGATTAATAATAATTTCGGATTTACAGGGTCGAATTATTTATCAAACAACCCAAGTAAAGCAAAAAACAATTATCGATTTCAGTAAATACACATACGGAAATTACATTCTTCAAATTACGGTGAATGATATCAAAAGAGAATGGAATGTTTTAAAACAATAAAACAAATAAGATGAAAAAAACATTGTTCGGTTTAAGCTTATTTTTACTAGTAGCTATTGGTTTTTATGCTTGTAAAAAAACTTACGAAGAAGGTCCTGCCATCTCCTTACGTTCGAAAATGAACAGAATTACTGGAAAATGGAAATTGGTTTCCATTGAAGGAGTGCCACGCTTACATCCCGAAATTGACCAATATATGGAATTAACCGATGAAAAAATATCCGATGTAGTTTATAAAGCTAAATTTATAAATTTTCAAGAAGAATTTGGATGTTTTCCTGATACCGTAGGCGAAGCATTATATACAGAAGAAGGTGATTGGCAATTTTTTAGTGGGGCATTTGGTGCTGGATGTGGAATTGGTGAGGAGCTAAAAGAATCCGAGGGGGTAGCAATATATATATATTCCGACCAACAATGTTTTATTGGTACAAAATGGAAAATTTTGAGATTGACTAATAAAGAGTTAAAAATTCGAAATAATGTATGTATTAATGACTCTTATAAATACTACCGGCTTCCACGAACATTAACTTTTAAGAAAGAATAAATTAATTATGAAAAAGCTATTATTGATCTTTTCGTTTGTAAATACAACAATCATTTTTTCTCAAAACTATAACGATTTAAAGATAAAAGAAGAATATGATATTTACAATACCAATTTAGTTAATGTTACTTACGAATTATGCACTAATAACCCAAATGCTGATCAACTCGATTTTGTAGATGGGATGTCGCATATACTTGAGTGATATTTGTCTATCTATAAAGCAACTGGAGATAAAGCGTATTTGTATAAATTTGTCATACAATCACTTTGTGTCAAAACTATAAACAATAATACAACAATATGAAAAAGCCAAATTTTATAATAATTCTGTTACTGGGGTTTTCTATATTAATTTTGCACTCTTGTAAGAAAACCTACGAAGAGGGACCCGCTATTTCGTTGCGTTCGAAAATGAACAGAATTACTGGAAAATGGAAATTGGTTTCCATTGAAGGTGTACCACGTTTACACCCCGAAATTGACCAATATATGGAATTTACTGATGAAGAAATATCAGATGGAGTTTATAAAGCTAAATTCACCAATTTTCAGGAAGAATTTTGTTCAATTTTACCAGATACATCTGGTGAAGCACTATTTACAGCAGATGGAACTTGGGAATTCTATTCTGGATCTTTTGGTGCTGCTTGCAATATTGGTGAATATTTAGATGAACAAGAAGGATTAGGACTTAGTATTAACAAAAGCAGTAATATCATGGTGGGAGATGGCTGGAAAATTTTGAGATTGACGAATAAGGAGTTAAAAATAAGAAATAATGTCTGCATCGATGATCCTTGTGCTTTTTATTGGAATAATCGGACATTGATATTTGAGAAGGAATAAATTGTTATCAAAATACAGCAAACATGAGAATTATATTAGTCATTACTTTAGTTTTATTATTTAAAATTTTAGGAGCACAGAATTATAATAATATTCCAGTTAAAGAAGAATTTGACCTATTTAACACCTTTGAAGTCAACATTGATTACAAACCTTGTACGGTAGTTCCAAATAATGATGCAGGAACATTTGGAGATGGCATGTCGAAATTAATTGAGGGATATATTGCCTTGTATAAGGCTACCGGAGACAAAGCATATTTGTATAAATTTGTTTTGCAATCCATGTGCATGGTAGAAAATAGGCATGATATAAATCCAGATGCCGACAATAATGAACCAAGATGGTCATTTGATCCCCAAATGTATCAGGATGGTTATATTATTGCCGCATTTTCACGATTTATTTACTTTATAAAAATTGAAGAACCATCATTGTTCAGCGTACCAATTTATCCGTTTGATGAATTAAATCCATCAAATTACGCTACAAATACATGCAATTGCAATAAGTTTGGGATAATCTTTTCAACATTTGGGCAATATGCAAACTGGTTACAAGATAGAGTTGGAGAAACATTATGGTGGTATCTTACAAATGGATACTGGAGCAATGAATGGGGAATGCTACAAGTACCTGGCAGTAACGCAAGTGGTGTAGCCATCAACATGCAAATTGGCTTTGGCAGAGCATTGCTCTTTAATGGACTTACAACTGGAGATCAAAACTTTTTGGACAAAGCAGGAACAATAGCATTTCTTTTCAAAGAAAATGTGAATTTCTATGATTCTTGTGAAGATGAGTTATACTTTGCCTCCACATTCAGAGTAACATCTAACAATGCATACTGGGTGGTATCACCCAGGATGGAGCGTGTCTTATAGATATTGTGGTATACATCAGTGGCCATTTCCTCGTGTTCCAAAATATTCTGGATTTGTTGAATTTATTGAAGATATAAGTCATGGTGCCATTGTAACATGGTTGCCATTGGATTTTTACAAATTTCAACCAAACACTCCATTTACCACTACTGATATGATCCGATTCAGAAATATGTTTTCAAAAAAAATCTATGATGGTTCAGGTGGATTCTATAATAATGTAAATGGGACTGACAACCCATTACCAGATGAACCTTGCAAACCTAATAATTGCCCCCATAATTATTACCATATACGTTCACTAAATTATATGATTTTTGTTGATTTTGATGGAGCCGATACTACAGCTACTGAACCTAATATTTATGATATTGTTTTCGACTACTACGTTAACACCATTAAAGGGAAAACTATCCCTCCTACTTCCTATTTAGGACAAGATAATAAAGGACACGCCGAAGTAGTATTAGCTCAATGGACGAAAGAATGCCCAAGCTTAACTTTGTATAACCGTGATGTGGTTTATAATCAAGATTTTTTTTCAAAAGGAGTATTAACGGTTGCTCCAGAAGAAGCAATAGGCAATTCGTATGCTGAACCAATAATTAGTGACAAAAAGTTTATGGTAAAGCCCAATGTAACTGTAAACATGAGTGCATCTTCAAAAATTGCACTAAAACAAGGTACACATATTATGGCGGGTGCACGATTCCGTGCTTATCTTAATTCAAACATATGTAATCAAAGTTATAGTACTTTAAACAATTCTGAAATTTCTGACCTAATATCAGATAACAATCAAAAAACAATAATTAAAGAGTTTGATGATGATAATCTGCTGATAAAATCTGAAATTAGAATTTACCCAAATCCAACCTCGGAAAACTTGACAATTGAAATGACGAATATGACCGATGAGTTGAAAGGATTAATAATAATTTCGGATTTACAGGGTCGAATTATTTATCAAACAACCCAAGTAAAGCAAAAAACAATTATCGATTTCAGTAAATACACCTACGGGAATTACATTCTTCAAATTACGGTGAATGATATCAAAAGAGAATGGAATGTTTTAAAACAATAATATATACTCAACCTCTATGGAATTTTGCAATATAAACCGCATCTTTTGCACCTACTCTTCTTTAAAATTTCTTTCCATAGCTACTACTATGCAAAGAAATTTTGCATCGATTAGTCGCAAAATCTACAATTTTCTAAATACAAAAATCCAAAGAGGATGAGTATCAAAAATCTTTTTATGAAAAAACATATTATCAAAAAAATAGTTATTGCATTATTTTGCATGGTTTTACTTCCAAATTTGAAATCTCAGGTTGTTAATTGCCAACCTACTGGGGTACAAATTGAGTTAAACAATAATTGTAATAACATAAACAGAATTTATCAAGCAAGAGACAAAGTTTCGATAAAACCGGGATATAGATTTCAATCTACAAATAATGGTGTAATGAAAGCTCGTTTAAACGAAACTTTAATATTGCCAAAAGGAGATTATCAAACTAATCAAATCCTGGAAAATGAAATTGAAATTGACAAATCCTTAAACGTTGGTCTAATTTCAGGTTCTAGTACAGTAAATATTGATGGTTCAGCAGGTTATAATATTCCGATTGGTATTCCAAAAGGAACTGCTGGTATTGAACCAAATTTATCGATAGTTTATAATAGTAATATGCCTAATGGGATGCTTGGTAAAGGATGGTCAATTTCTGGTCTTTCATCAATTACCCGAAGCTCAAAAACGGTATTTAACAATACAAATGATGCTATTTATAATGGGCAAAGTCAAGGCGATTTGTCAGGCGTTAATTTAAATTACAACGATTACTTTTCACTTGATGGTAACAGATTAGCTGTTGAAGATGTGGCGAACACAAATTCATATGGAAATGGTGAAATTTATTATCGCACATTTATTGAATCTTATGTTCGTGTGAAATCTCATGGCACTTGTGGAAATGGACCAGATTGGTTTGAGGTTTTTATGCCAGATGGCTCAATTGCAGAGTATGGAAAAATGAACAACTCGAAAAATATCCCCCAAGGAGTTGCAACTCCAATAACTTGGAATGTAAATAAAATTACAGATAGGTTTGGTAATTACATGGAATTCTTTTATAAAATTCACAATTTTGAAGTAGTTATTGAAAAAATTGTTTACACGGGAAATAGTGGAGCAAATATGTCTCCTTATAATACTATTCTTTTTCTTTATGATGAGAAACAAGACCAAAACTTTTACTTTTCGGGTGGAAGTAAAATAAATCAAAATTTATTATTACGAAAAATTAAAATATCAACGGATAATATTATGATTAATGAATACTCATTTAATTATTATTTCGACAATGCTTTAAATGCATCAAAGTTAACAGAAATCGGGATGACGATAAATGGTCAAAAAATTAATTCTACAAAAATATTATGGAATGAACAAAGCAGTGAAATCGCAGAAATCATTAATAGTCAGCATGAATATACTGAATCACCTTCAAGGTATCTTCTTGGTGACTTTTTGGGTGAAGGTAAAATGCAGATAATGAGAGTTATAGGAATTTATGATAACGAAAATCATTTTCAACCACTCGTTTGGAAGATTTACTCTAACTTTTACTCAACGCCTATTCTTACAGGTGTTTTTCCGAGTATATTAAATTGCCCCGAAGACAATTTTCTTGATGCTTCGGATATTAATGGAGACGGAAAAGATGAATTGGCTGTTTTTCATTATTGGGACATGGGAAATGGTTATCACAAATATAGGCATCAGTATTTTGCAATAAATGAAAATCAATTAACGCCAGTGTCTAATATTGACTTAACAACTGATTTTGAAATAAATAATCCAACCGCAAATTATTTTGATAAAGAAATTGATTTTAATGGTGATGGAATAGTTGATAGGGTAATACTCTTAAACTCTACAGTAGTTATAAATGGCCAAACTTATCTCAAAAAATATTTGGGTGTTAAGGTTACTAATAGCAGTAATCCAGGATTAGATTTTGAATTAAATGAAGATGATAATTTCGACAAAATTGAATTTATTGATCATAATGGTAATGGGAAAACAGACATAGTAACTATAAGGGGTCAACTCTGCAATATTTACGAATATGTTTACAACTCAGCTAATAATTCGTATAGTTTTGAAATGGTTGGTCAATCAGGATTTCCAACAGTTTCACATCAATATTGGTACGGAGATTTTAATGGTGATGGCAAAACCGATATTATAACTTATTCAAACAATGTTTATCAATTAAATTATTCCGATGGAATTAATTATACTTGGCCTCCCGTAGATTTGCAAATTAATGTGTCTCCACAATACCTAAAAAAGATAATTGATTTAAACGGAGATGGCAAAGATGATATTTTATTTACTTTTGATAATATTAAATCCATTAAATACTTTGAAATTTTAAATGATGGTCAAGTGGTAAGTAAAACCATAGATGCAAGTGCAATGCAAACATTAATGGGAAATCATTTTCTTTATGGAGACATCACTGGCGATGGCAAAATTGATATATTTCAACGTACTTTTCAAAATCAATTTAGTGTTATAGTAAATAAAAACGACCAAAAAGCAAATTTTGTTTCGGCAATTTACGACGGTTATAAAAACAAAACTGAATTTTACTTTCAGCCACTCACATCAAGCGTAGTATATTCAAAAATTTGCGAAAGCTGTCCTAACGATTTATCTTTGTCTCAAACTAATCTTGGAAAAACAGTAGCCATTCAGGCTCCTTTTTATGTTGCTAACCAAATGAAACAATATGATGCTAATGGGTTATTGGTTACAAATCAAAGCTTTTTTTATGAACGCTTAAAGTATAATCCATATGATAGAAGCTTGGTTGGTTTTTCTCGTTTGAGATCGATAGACTACATTAATAATGTTGAAAACAATCAATATTTTAATTCATATAATATCATTAACTTTTTACGAATTAATCAACCCGTAAAAACGGAAACACTGGTTTTTGGCTCTCAACAGTTGGTTTCGACCATTGATTATGATGTTGTATATGAGCAAACAGGTGGGTTGAATAGATTAAAATCAGGTAGTACAAAAACAACTTCCGTTGATTTACTCAACAATACTAAAAACATTACTGAACAAACCCCATTTTTTGAAACAACTACAACATATCGGATTGAATCAGTAAAAACCAAAACATATTCGTCAACAGATGCTCCCGAATCAGATTTTTTATTGGAAACCAAAGTAAACAAAAAGTACGAAAAATATACGTTTTGTCAGTGGTTTGCAACAAAACCTGTGGAAGAAACATTAACAAAAACATTGAATCAAACCGATGATTCGCCAGACGTGTATAATCGTACAACACAATATACCTATGATAACGATGAACTCCAATCAGTTATTAATGATCCCAATGTGAATGATAAAAAAGTCATAACATCATTTAGCGATTATAATGTATTCGGTTTTGCTTGTCAAACGACAATTTCGGCACCCAACGACAATACTATTCAGAGTATCACAAATGCGATTGAGTTTGACAGCAGGGGGCGTTTTATTCTAAAGAAAACCAATTCACTAAACCAATTCGAAGAATTTGAATACACGAATCTTGGACTTTTAACATGTAAAACTTCAATAAACGGATTGCGTACTAAATATTATTACAACAACCTATTTCGTTTAAATAAAATTGAATACCCTGATGCAATTATTGAAACTACCGAAACAAACTGGGTTGATGCCGACCCACAGTTATTGTATAAAACTACACAATCAGCAACTGGTTCAAACCCTATTATTGTATATTACGATGGTTTGGGTAGAAACATAAAAACTCAAAGTCAGGATATTAACAACAACACAATTTTTTCTAAAGTCGAATATCAAAGCAATGGTTTATTGTATAAAGAATCCTTGCCATATTCCGAAAACGAAACTCCATTATTCAAAACGTACCAATACGATAATCTTAATCGTAATACTTCCATCGAAAACCCAGATTTAAGCCTCGTAGAATATGTTTATAATCCGCTTGAAATCATTACTAAACAATCGAAAAACAACGTAGTTCATACCCAAAAGAAAAAATATAATGCTTTAGGACAACTGACGGAATCTACTGACAACAATTCCAATTCTGTTGAATATGAATATTTTGCATCTGGCTTAATTAAGAAAACTAAAATTCTAAATGTTGCCACTGAATTTGCATACGACATTCAAGGCAATCGTACTCTATTAGTGGATCCGAGTGCAGGAACGATAACAGCCGAGTTTGATGCTTTTGGGAGAATAAATAAACAGACAAAACCAAATAATCTAATTACACTTTACCAATATGATGTTTTGGGCAGAGTGGTGAGTAAATCCGACATTGATGGTACTGTCACCTATCAATATGATACGAAACCAAACGGTAAAGGGAAAATCGATTTTGTGGAACACACCAATGGAACTAAAACCGAATTTATGTATGATAACTTAGGGAGGACAAACCAAATTATTGAACATATTGGCAACAATTCATTCATTCAAAAACACCAATACAACAATCTAAGCCAACTTACCAAACTCACCTATCCCGACAATTACGACATATCTTATGTGTATAAAAACGGAAACATCCACAAAATCATCGAAACGGTCACCAGCAACGTGCTTTGGGAAGCCATCGACATTGATTCAAAAGGCAATATTACTCAAAGTAAAATCGGAAATCTCACCCAAAACAAAATTTTCGACCTAATGGGACGTTTAACTCACAAAAATTCAAAAAGAAATGCTACTTTTGTACAATCGTGGGATTACCAATACGATGCTATGAACAACATCAAAAGTCGTGTAGATAATATTAGTTTGCAAGGTGAAAATTTTACATACGATAACCTGAATCGTTTATTAGATGTGTATCAAGGTCCGCTGAATCAGCAATTTATCGGGCTTGTTCAAAGCATGAATTACGATAATTTGGGAAACATGACACATAAAACCGATGTGGGTGATATGCAGTATAGTACAACGTATCCTTTTCAAATGGAGACGCTTACCGAAAATCCACAAACCATCAATAGTGAGCATGTTTTGGAATATTATGTAAGCGGACGAACCAAAACCATTGTAAACAACGACGACAAACTGCAATTTACCTATGGTAGCGACCTACAACGCCGCAAAATGGAATATTTTTTAGAGGATCAGTTGCAAACCACCACGCTTTATCCCTTTGGCAACTTCGAAGAGGTGCATAATGCCACAACAAGTGATGTTGTAAAATTCAACTACATAGGTTCGCCCGATGGATTAATTGCCATCCGAAAAACCATTAATGGTTCATCGCAACTTTATTACGTTCTTACCGACCATCTTGGCAGCATTGATGCCCTTTGCAATACCAATGGCGATGTAGTTGAAAGATATAGTTACGATGCTTGGGGAAACAGAAGAAATCCCACCGATTGGTCACAAGCCGATATCCGAACCACATGGATTACCACACGTGGGTTTACAGGGCACGAGCATTTGGATAAATTTGGCTTAATAAACACCAATGCTCGTATGTATGAGCCACTCACCGGCAAGTTCCTTGCTCCCGACCCATTTGTGCAAGCTCCTGATTACAGCCAAAGTTTTAATAGATATGCCTATTGCTTTAATAATCCATTAAAGTATACGGATCCTAATGGTGAGTTTATTTTTACACTTGCAACACTTATTGCAGCCCCTTTCACTGGAGGTGCCTCCTTAGCACTTTTACCCGCGGCAATTGGAGCAGATATTGGAATGTGGCAAGGGGGTATGTATGCAAATAACGGACAACCAAATCCATTAAAATGGGATTATAGTTCAGGAAGAACTTGGGGAAATATGGTTGCTGGGGGTATTGTCGGAGGAATAAGTGGTTGGGTAGGAGGATATATAGCACAATCAGGAATTAATTTTTCAGGCACACTAGCACTTATGGGTGGTTCTGCAACAAATTCACTTGGTTTTTACGCAATTTCGAGTGGTGAAACTGATTTATCAGTTAATTTCGGCTTTGGTAGTTATAATATTTCAAAGGGCGAATTAGGTTATTTAGGTAAAAAAGGAAATTCGCCATTAGAAAATTTTGGATACCTTTTAGGTGCTGTTACTAATGCATCAGATATATATCGATACGCAACTTGGGGTGCTTTAAGCCCACAAGAAAAAGTAAATAAACTTAAAAAAAATTATAAAAACGAAAATATTATATATGATGAAAGTTTATCAAAAGATGCTCAATATGACGAGAATACTGGCAAAATGTCATTTGGAAATAGCGGCTTAAACAATGGTTTAAACTGGGCAAAATCATCATATGACCATGAGTTTCAGCACATACAAGACTTTATCAAACAACCTTTAACTCCTAGTAAATACGGAGAGAAAGAATTTATTGATTTTTTAGAAACACGAGCCTATAACGTTGAACTTAGAAATTTTTCATCAAACAGATTAAGTTATAATATGTACATGGAAGTGTATGGGCGATATCTTTTTTATTGCAATTCATTAGGGTTAACACCCGAAACTGTATCAAATTTTAACATAATAAATCTCTTTAAAAGTTTGTATTTTTAAACTATACCGAATTATGAAATCTTTTTTATTATTACTCCTCCTAATTTCTTTTCAAGCAAATGTAATTTTTGGCAATAAAAATACTATTTCTGCTAATAAAAACATGCAAATTAAATTATCTTTAGCATTTAACAAACTTGTATATTCACAAAATGATGATGAAGTTTTGTTCAATATTAGTGTAGTTAATAATAGTAATATTCCTAAGATTTTTAAATATTATTGTGTGTCTTTGAATTATAAAATCAAATACATGTTTATTTTAAAAATCACACATGATAATAGCGAATATATGCTAAAATACCCAGAAGGAAGATGCCTTGAATTATCATACAAATTATTAACTAAACGCCAACCTTTATTTATCTCAGAACGAATATGTTTCAAAAATTTGGTCAATAAAAATGCGGAACATTCTAATAAAGGATTAAATAATTTAAATTATGGAATTTATTCAGTTCAAGCACAGTATTGTTTTGCTAAAGACACGCTTTTTTCTAATATAGTTTACATAGATTATGTTGATTCCTTATATTGAATTGTCAAAATGGATTAGCCAATATGTTGAAAATTCAATAAAAGCTGGCTTGGCTATTCAGAAAATTCCTAATTACACTTTGATGATGTGGATAAGAAGTTTGTGGTTTTAATATTTACGATATGAAAAAATATATTTTACTTACCTTGTTATTTCTACATGTATTTGTTGGATATTCTCATAAAACTGATATCAATAAAACTAAACCATTTTCTTTGGAAATTTCTGTCACTAAAAACTCAAATCAATCAAATTCATTTTTAGTTGATTATGCTGTTATTAACAATAAAAAATATCCTAGAATTATCAAATTAGGATGTGTTGCTACATACAAAATGACATCATACGGTATTGCTTTTAGAATATTACATAATGGAAAAAGGTTTTATGATGCAATACTAAATAAATGCGGAATAAACAAATATTTTTTATTAAAGAAGAAACATTTTGGTTCTTATGAAATAAATTTTGAATACGTATATGGTGATGGAGAATACAAGAAACATTTAACGAACAAAACTTATGGATTATACTCGATACAAGCGATTTGGTATCTGCCAAAAGATACAATCTATTCAAACATTGTAGAATTGGAGTATCAAAAAGAAAAGTAGAAGAAAAAAACGATGACAAGTATCAGTCCAGCTTATCACTTCAATTATTCAAACGTAAGCAATTACGAATTAATCCAAACCACTCAAAACTCATCCTTCCAAGAAAAAGAAATTCTTTATATCTTTGCTCCCGACGGACTTTTTGCCATTAACGAAACCTTAATAAATCATTGTAAATTTGATTCGCCAGCTGGCGAAGTAAATTGTAAATTTGTCGCGATGCAACGACTGTAAACAGTGTGAAATTTTAATTTTATTATTTTTATAGAATCAAAAAGAACGAAGTATTATTAACTTTGAAAAAAATGGAAAATAAAGCGGATGAATTATCAGAAAGATTTTTAAATTTTGGAGCTTCAATTTTGAGAATATGTGAAAAGATGTCAAAAACGGCTATATCAAAACATGTCGCTTTGCAATTATTTCGTTCTGCCACGTCAATAGGTGCAAATTACGAAGAAGCTAGAGGTGCTGAAAGCAGACAAGATTTTTCACATAAAATGCAAATTTCATTAAAAGAAGCCAGAGAATCATTGTATTGGCTTAAATTAATTTACAAATCTGAACTTTATCATTCACAAGATATTTCAAAAATCATTGATGAAAATCGCCAAATATGCGACATTATTGCTAAAGCAGTTTTCACTCTAAAAAACAACAGCACAAACAGAAAAACTTTGTAAAATCCAAATTTTAAATTTTTCGCGATGCAATGAGTATCCAAATCGGCTGAGCTGTGAAAAAATTTACAATTTAACTTTTACAATTTGCAATTTCCAATAAAATAACAAGTTGTCGATTAATGCAATCACTCTTAAAATTTTCATTTTGCTTCAGGGAACAAAAGGGTAAAATGAAAATTTTGTCGGGAAACATTCGTTTAAATTTATAGATACAAGCGAGGAATTAATTTTTTCAATTAAAAAAAAATAAAAAGCACTTGACTTTTGTTCCATTATTAGTTAACTTTGCAAAATGGAACAGAAAAGAGAATATTTTTCAAACACTATTTCATGGATTTCTTTAATCCACTAAAAGAAAAAGTAAAAACTAAAATTGATTACGTTCTTTTTCTAATAATAACGACTGAACGAATTCCAAAAAAATTCTTTAGTTATATGGACGGTACTGATGGACTTTTTGAAATAAGAATTGAATACGAAAGCAATATTTATAGAATTTTTTGTTGTTTTGACGAAGGTTATCTTGTAGTTCTTTTTAATGGGTTTCAAAAGAAATCTCAAAAAACACCAAGCAAAGAAATAGAATTAGCAAACAGAATAAAAAAGGAGTATTTCAATTCAAAAAAAATAAAGTGATGAAAAAAATAGACAACAATAATTCTGAAATTTCTACCTTTAACGAACACATGGAAGCACGTTATGGACTATTGGGTAGCAAAAAAAGAACTGAATTTGAAATTAAAGCTAAAGCATTTGCTATTGGAGAAATCATTCGAGATGAAAGAAAACTTGCCAAAATGACCCAGGAACAATTAGCCGATAAAACAGGAACTAAAAAAAGTTTTATTTCACGAATTGAAAATGGGCATAGCGACATACAACTTTCAACACTATACCGATTAATTGAAATTGGATTTGGAAAACAAATCAATCTAACAATCAATTAACATCAAGGACTTACCGCACAATACAACCAAATTTTATCATCAAACTTGTTTGTCTAGTAGTTTTTTTAAAAACTCTTAGTTATATAAACTGGTCAATTTAAAATTTGTCGCAATGCAACGAATATCTGATTTAATACAATCACCCTTAAAATTTTCATTTCCCTTCAGGGAACAAAAGGGTGAAAATGAAAATTTTGTCGAAAACGAACCAATCATTGTAAAATCGATTCGCCAGCTGGCGAAGTAAATTTTAAATTTGTCGTGATGCAACGCTTAATGTGATGATTCAAAATTTTCATTTCCCTTCAAGGAACAAAAGGGTAAAAATGAAAATTTTGTCGCAATGCAACGAATATCCAAATCGGCTGTGCTGTAAAAAATATTTACAATTTAACTTTTACAATTCGACTCCGCTCACCGCATCGCAATTTGCAATTTACAATAAAAACATATACTTTTGTTACATTGTTTTTATTATTATGAATTTAGTTTTAAAACGTCACCTCAGCACCGACCACCTCGGCAGCATCAATTATGTTTGCAAGAAAACGCCAACTTCTTTCCGCCAAAGGTCGGACAAGCTGTTATACTTGCAACGAATTTCGGTCATTCCGACCAAGATTTTGTTGGTTTTCATTTCTTTTTTTGCCCCAGCCCTCATGGATGAAAGCAAATGAAAACTTACAAAATCTAATTCGGAACTAACAAAATTCCATATCAATTAGTTAGCGTTCATTGTAGAAAAAAAATCACACAAATAGTTAGACCTTAAATTGAATATTATTATCTTTGATTTTCCGAAAAAGTAAGATAATATGACAAAAGAAAATGCAATAAAACTTTTTGAATCAAAACAGGTAAGAGTTCATTGGAATAATGACGTTGAAAAATGGTATTTTTCAGTTATTGATATAATTGAAATATTAACTGGGAGTAGCAATTCAAGAAGATATTGGAGTGATTTAAAAATTAAATTAAAGAATGAGGGAAGTCAACTGTACGAAAAAATCGTACAGTTGAAAATGAAAGCATCTGATGGAAAAATGAGAGATACAGATGTTGCGGATACAGAACAAATTTTACGACTTATTCAATCAATTCCTTCTCCAAAAGCAGAACCATTTAAAATATGGTTGGCAAAAGCCGGTTATGAGAGAATAGAAGAGACTGAAGACCCAGAAATTGCTTTTGATAGAGCAATAGAAACATATTTAAAAATGGGCTATTCTACAAATTGGATTAATCAACGTTTAAAAAGTATTGAAGTACGAAAAGAATTGACTGATGAGTGGGAAACAAGAGGAGTAAAAAAGGGACAAGAGTTTGCAATTTTAACGGATGAAATAACAAAAGCTTGGGCTGGCGTGACAACAAAGCAGTATAAAAATCTTAAGGACTTAAAAAAAGAAAATCTGCGAGATAATATGACAAATTTGGAATTGGTTTTAAATATGCTTGCAGAAACCTCGACAACAGAATTATCAAAAAAAGAAAAACCTAAAACACTTCAAGAAAACAGGAAGGTTGCAAGAAAGGGCGGTACAGTTGCTGGAAACGCTCGGAAAGAATTAGAATCAAAACTTGGAGACAAGATTGTTAGTCCGTTAAATGCACGGAAGTTAGGAAAGAGGAATGATAAATCGATTGAGGATAAATCTGAATAAACAACAAAACGCTAATAATGGCATATGTACTCAGAAGAACATATGAATTACAAGAAGAATATGATTTTAGGTGACTTCTAAAAATTGCTTTTTCATCGTTGCTTTTCAATTTTGAAATCCTCATCCCGATTAATATTTTGTTGAATTTCAACGCCTTTTATCTTTATGCTTAGTGTCTAAAATAGCGTTGAAAACTTACAAAATCTAAATCGGGACTGCGAAAAATCTTAATCGCCTCAAAAAATCTAATTTTTAGAAGCCCCCTTTATTAAACAAGATTAACACTTATTCGAAAAAACAATCTATTTGGGAGTTTTTTTTTGCCAGTTTATAATACCGATGCTAAAAATAAATAGTCCATTTAGCTGCAAGAGGAATTGGAATATATTATTTTTCAATCGGTACAATTACGAATTAATCCAAACCACTCAAAACACAACCTTCCAACAAAAAGAAATTCTTTATTTCTTTGCACCCGACGGACTTTTTGCCATTGACGAAACTAAAAACGGAGTGAACAAAATGTACTACGACTTCATTTTCTTTGCCTCTGTCAGTTCGACTCCGCTCACTGCATCGCCTAAAGGATGAAAAATGAAGCCGATAAATGACTAAAAAATGGATAAAGAAAACATGCATTTATATATTTTCTATTACTCAAAATTAGAATTCCGTTTACTAAACATAAACATAATTAAATCTTTTGTCTATTTTTAATATTGTTTTAATTATACTTAAATTATTATCGTATATTTGCAAATGTTTTAATTATACTTAAAAGAATAGACAAATGAAATTTCCAATAGAAATTAAAAGACGTGACCATTATATTCAACAAATTAGTCCTTTTATTCGAAAACCAATCATTAAAACTCTAACCGGACAAAGGCGTGTTGGTAAAAGTTATTTATTGTTTCAGGTGATGGAACATATTCGACTAGAAGACAATAGTGCCAATATCATCTATATAAATAAAGAGGATTTGGAGTTCGATTTTATCAAATCGGAAAATGATTTGAACAGCTATGTTCTTTCGCAAATAAATTCTGAGTGCCTAAATTATATTTTCATCGACGAAATTCAGGAAATCCCTCAATTTGAAAAGGCATTAAGGTCGCTTTTACTCAATCCTAAAAACGATATATATATTACTGGAAGTAATGCCAAAATGTTGTCGGGAGAATTGGCTACTTTTTTAAGTGGTCGATTTATCGAATTTAAGGTTTATAGTCTTTCCTATGCTGAGTTTCTTGATTTTCACAACTTAAACGATTCGGTGGAAAGTTATGGTTTATTTGCTCGTTATGGAGGCCTTCCCTATCTGATTAATCTAAACCTAACAGAGGATGTTGCGAATGAATACCTTAAAAGCATTTCATCCACCATCATTTATCGTGATGTAGTTAGCAGATACAACCTTAGAAATGCGGATTTTTTAGAGATGTTATTGCGCTTTTTAGCACAAAATATTGGAAGTCTTTTTTCGGCAAAAAACATTAGCGATTATCTTAAATCGCAACATTCAACCGTGTCGGTTAATCAGATTCAAACATACGTATCTTATCTCTGCAATGCGTTTATATTGCATCGGGTAGAACGATACGACATAGTGGGGAAAAGGCTTTTTTCGGTTGGAGAAAAATACTATTTTGAAAATTTAGGAATTCGAAATGTCGTTTGTGGATACAAAATTACCGATAGAGCAAAAATTCTGGAAAACATCGTTTACAATCATTTGTTATATAAAGGATACACCGTAAAAGTTGGAGCTTTGGCAACCGAAGAAATTGATTTTGTTTGCGAAAAAAATTCTGAAAAAATTTATGTTCAAGTATCTTTGAAACTAGAAAATGAGAAAACTATAAAACGCGAAATTGGAAATTTACTTAAAATTCGAGACAATTACCCCAAAATAATTATCACCGAAGATGTATTTGATGGGAACACGTATGAAGGTATTATTTACAAATCGATTCGGACGTTTTTGAAGGAATAATTATTTTTGGATTAGACAAAATACTTGGAGGCAAAACCAAAAAGATGCTGCGTAAACAAATTCAATCTAAAAAATAAGTTATACCTTTGCAACAAACTGATTCACTGACATAAGTGAACCCAAAAACGGAGAAAGCAAAATGTATTATGGCTTCCTTTTCTTTGCCTCAGTCCTAAAGGATGAAAAATGAAGCCAGATTTAGATAAGAATTTCTAAAACTTATTTTGTAATATAAACAGCATCTTTTCGGGCTTCCTTTAGGATAAGAGGCAAAACTGTAAAGATGCTGCAAAACAAATGCTAATTGTAAAATCTAAATTTATTTATCTGCCTTTTTAACGACAGACAAAGAAGTATTTGGCGTTTTCTTGCAAACACTACTTAAAATCTTGAAAAATTATAGTTTTTTTGTACATTTGCGAATTAATAAAAATATTATCAATTCTACTCCATATGTTTGAAAATTTAAGTGATAAACTCGACAGAGCTTTTAAGGTACTAAAAGGTCATGGTTATATTACAGAAATAAATGTTGCAGAAACATTAAAAGAGGTTCGAAAGGCATTATTGGATGCCGATGTTAGCTTTAAAGTTGCGAAAGATTTTGCCGATGAAGTTAAACGCAAAGCCTTAGGTCAAAATGTGTTAACTTCGGTTTCGCCGGGTCAACTCATGATTAAAATTGTGCATGACGAATTAGCCGATTTGATGGGTTCGACAAAAACCGACATCGAAACACAAGCTAATCCAACGGTTATTTTGATGGCTGGTTTGCAAGGTTCGGGAAAAACTACCTTTTCGGCAAAATTAGCATTGCACTTAAAAACGAAACGAAGCCGTCGCCCTTTATTGGTTGCTTGCGACGTTTATCGCCCTGCTGCAATAGATCAATTACAAACCTTAGGTGGACAAATTGAAGTAGAAGTATATTCAGAATTAGAAAATAAAAGTCCGTTAAGCATCGCCCAAAATGCAATTAAACATGCAAAAATAAATGGATTTAACACCGTAATTATTGATACAGCAGGTCGTTTAGCAATTGACGAGCTAATGATGAACGAAATTAGTTCGTTAAAGACAAACTTAAATCCACATGAAATTTTGTTTGTTGTTGACTCGATGACTGGTCAGGATGCAGTTAATACCGCAAAAGCGTTTAACGATAAGTTAGACTTTACAGGCGTAGTTTTAACAAAACTTGACGGAGATACCCGCGGTGGCGCTGCATTAACCATTAAATCGGTGGTTAATAAACCAATTAAATTTGTTGGTTTGGGCGAAAAAATGGATGCAATAGACGTTTTTTATCCCGAACGTATGGCCGACCGTATTTTGGGAATGGGCGATATTGTTTCGTTTGTGGAACGAGCTCAAGAACAATACGACGAAGAAGAAGCCAAACGCATTCAAAAGAAAATTGCAAAAAATCAATTCAACTTTAACGACTTTTTGAATCAAATAAATCAAATCAAAAAAATGGGTAACATTAAGGATTTGGTTGGGATGATTCCTGGAATGTCCAAGGCAATTAAAGACGTGGATATTGATGAAAATGCGTTTAAAGGAATCGAAGCTATTATTCAATCGATAACACCTGCCGAAAGAGAAAACCCAGAATTATTAAATGGCAGCCGCAGAAAACGTATTGCAACGGGAAGCGGAACAACAATTTCCGAAATAAATCGTTTAATTAAGCAGTTCGACGATACCCGAAAAATGATGAAAATGGTAACCACAAATAAAGGTGCTTTGGCTAAAAAAATAAGGAAATAGTTCGGTGTAATGGCGTCTCGTTCGCCGCGGCGAACGCTCGGCGACCAAAATCTCCACTCTAAGACCAAAAGAAAATTAAAAAAATAAATTATGATAATTGACGGTAAAGAAATTTCGACAAAATTAAAAACACAGATTGCATCTGAAGTTGAAATCATGCTTAATCAAGGCAAACGTGCTCCTCATTTGGCAGCAATTTTAGTTGGCGAAGATGGTGCAAGTGAAACCTATGTTGCAAATAAAGAAAAATCGTGCAAAGAAGTTGGATTTGTTTCTTCGCTTTATCGATTTCCAGCAAATATTACCGAAGCAGAATTGCTATCATCCATCGAATTTATTAATAAAGACGATGAAGTAGATGGTTTGATCGTTCAGCTGCCACTGCCAAAACACATCTCTTCGCAAAAAGTAATTCACGCCATTCATCCATCTAAAGATGTGGATGGTTTTCATCCTGAAAATATTGGCAAATTGGTTTTAGGAGAAGACACATATTTACCTGCAACTCCTTACGGAATTGTTCAAATGCTAAAATTTTCGAAAATCGAAACCGAAGGTAAAGAATGCGTAGTAATTGGTCGGAGCAATATTGTTGGAACACCCGTAAGTTTGCTACTTTCTCGAAATGATAATCCTGGCAATTGCACAGTTACTATCTGCCATAGTAAAACTAAAAATCTTGCAGAAATTACAAAACGTGCCGACATTTTAATTGTTGCAATTGGCAAACCCGAAGCTATTGATGCAAGTTTTGTAAAAAAAGGAGCATGTGTAATTGATGTGGGCATTCATCGCATCGAAGACAAAACCAAAAAATCGGGATTTCGATTAGTAGGAGATGTTAAATACAAGGAAGTTTCGCCGATTGCAGGATCTATCACACCAGTTCCTGGTGGAGTTGGACCAATGACAATTGTGGGATTATTACAAAATACGTTAAAAGCTGCAAAAAATAAATTATAATTGTACTTTTACAAATTCATAATCATGTAAATTTCACACCTATACTTATGAAAAAAACAATTTTGGTATTATTTGTTTTACTTGGTGCTTTTTCGACAAAATCGCAAAGCGATTCGTTAAATTCGCCCGAAAAAATTTCTGATCATTTTTTTTATTTAATGATGGATAATACCGATAATGCAATTGATTTTTTATTTGCGACAAATCCATTTTTCGATGTTGCAACCATGCCACAATTAGAAGAAATTAAAGGCAAATTGAAAAAATTAATTTATTTTGGAAATCTTCATGGATATGAATTATCGTCTCGACGTGAAATTTCACCATCCTTAATAATGCTAACTTACATTGCTAAATACACTCGTCAGCCTATTCGTGTAAACATCTATTTTTACAAACCCGATAAAACATGGCAAGTTCAAACCTTTAAATTTGACGAAGATTTTAAAACTGATTTTGAAAAAGTTCCTGAACAATT
Organism: Bacteroidales bacterium; assembly: GCA_038210985.1. Lineage (GTDB taxonomy): Bacteria > Bacteroidota > Bacteroidia > Bacteroidales > WCHB1-69 > JAQUGA01. The sequence goes on along the minus strand of JBBQWB010000009.1, from coordinate 30,692 downwards.
TGTTAATCAGCCAAAGTAAAACATATATATTTTTTTATTTGTAAAATAAAGAAGTTCCGTTTGCGTTACATAAGTTGTTTTTAAAACCAATGTTTGAATAATAAATAATTAAATTTGCACTTATTAAAAAGACAATCCTTGAAAATTAATTATACAAAATACACCTTTTTCGTTGCCATTTTAATGCTTGTTGTTTTATCATGGTCGTGCTCGACAAAGAAAAACAGATGGGCAAATCGCACTTATCATGGAATAACAGCTAAGTACAACATCCTATTTAACGGTCAGGAAAGCTACAAAGCAGGAATTGCCGAATTGGGTAAAAAAGCACAGGAAAACTACACACGAGTTCTACCTGTATATTCACGTCATACAAAAGAGGAAGCTACCTCCATTTCGCCACAAATGGATCGCACCATCGAAAAATCGTCAAAAGCAATAAAAAAGCACTCCATTTTTATAAAAGGAAAAGAGTACAATAAATATATTCCTTACTCCTATTTATTAATGGGTAAATCATTTTTTTATAAAAAGGAATACGAAACTGCTCAACGCACTTTTAATTTCATTTTAAACAATTACAAAATTCCCGAAATAGCTCAAGAAGCATCCATTTGGATGGCACGTACTAGCAGTGAGTTGGGTGAAATGACACGTGCCGATTTACTGTTTGATGAGTTAAAGTATAAATTTGAAAAATCGAATAATAAAAAAATACAATTGTTATTCAATATGGCGTATGCCGATTTTTTAATAAAACAAGAAAATTACCAAGCTGCAATTACACCAGTTCAAGATGCATTGATGTTAAAAATGCCCAAACAGGATAAAACCCGACTATTATACATCATGGCTCAGCTTTATCAAGCAACTGGCTCAATGGAAGCGGCTTACAATAATTATAAATTAGTTATTAAACGCAATCCAAAATACGAAATGGCATTTAATGCCCGAATTAATATGGCAAAATGTTATTCGAGTGGCACTGGCGACAAACTCTTTGTAATTAAAGAGTTGCAAAAGATGCTGAAGGATGAAAAAAACACAGAATATCAAGACATTATCTATTTTACACTAGCCGAAATTGATTTAATGGAGCCTGACGAACCTAGTGCAATCGATAATTTAACACTGTCGGTAAAAACTAGCATTAGCAATAATTATCAAAAATCGGTATCGGCACTAAAACTAGCAGATATTCATTTTAAAAATCTAAATTACACCAAATCGCAGTGCTATTACGATACAACTATGGCATTTTTGCCCAAAGATTATCCAAATTATAACGAAATAAAATCGAAAACCGAAATCCTTACAAAGCTAGTTATAAACTTAAACATCATACAAACACAAGATAGTTTACAGCGAATTGCAAAAATGACGGAACCGGAAAGAAATCGTTTTATTGATAAATTAATTGCGGATTACAACGAAAAAGAACACCAACGTCAAGAAGAAGAACGACAACGACAAATGGCTATTGCACAAGCAAATATGAACAAACCACCAGATGCAACCACAGCCGGGAGTTGGTATTTTTACAATCCACAAGCCATTGCATTTGGGATGAACGAATTTCGTCAAAAATGGGGCGAACGAAAACTTGAAGACAATTGGAGATTAAGCAATAAACAATTGTCAACAATTACGGAAGATACGGATGTCGATATTGATTCGGAAGATAGCGATACCGTAAAAAAATCAACCGATCCAAAAAACCGACAAACTTACATGGTTAATCTGCCATTAACGGATGAAAAGATAAAAAAATCGAACGAAATGATTGTAAAAGCCTATTATAATGTAGGTTTTATATACAAAGAAGGATTAAAAGACATTCCAAAATCAAACGAAGCATTCGAGAAACTAATAGAACGCTTTCCCGAACATGCACTTTCGCTTCAGTCGTGTTTTACACTTTATCAAACCTACTTGGAATTAAACAATATCGAAAGATTGAATTATTACAAAAATATCATTCTTACCAAGTATCCAACCAGCGATTATGCTGAAATTATAAAAGATCCAACATATTATAAAAAAATAGAAGAACGCAACAAAGAAGGGGAAACTTTTTACGCTCAAACCTACACTTTATTTAATGCTAAAAATTATCAACAGGTAATACAAAATGCTAAAATTGCTTCCGAAAAATATTCAAAAAGTGCCAGCATCATGGCTCGAATCGATTATTTAAAAACTATTTCATACGAATATGTGTATGGACGCGATTCGCTAATTACTCAATTGGAAGCTTACATTGTTAAATATCCAACTCATCCACTTGGCGAACGCTGTCAGGTGATGCTAAGTGGTTTAAAAAACAAGCAAGTAGCAACCACCAATAATACTACAACCAACGCCCCCGAAACATTTGTTTTTGAGGATACCGATTTTCATTTTTATGTGTTTATAGCAGATATTCGGAAAGCAAATTTCAACGACATGAAAGTGCGAATTTCGGATTTCAATAAAAAGTACTTTAGCACTCTCACATTTGAAGTAAATAGTATTTATTTGGACAATACAACCCAAATGATTACGGTTAGTAAATTTGAGAATAAATCCAAAGCAATGGATTACTTCAATTACATTAAAACACAAGCCGATGTGATGAAAGGGATAAAATTGAATGAAGTAACTCAATATATTATGTCGGATAAAAACTATCTACTTTATTTTAAAAACAAGGATTTGCGGGTGCAATATTCTGAGTTTTTTAAACTGAATTACTCGAAGTAAATATTTTTTTATTTATTTATTTTGCAAATCAAATAAAATAATGTAATTTGGTCGTTAAATTTCTACTACATGGCAAAAAATTACGAACAAGAAAATCCTTCCATCAATCTATTAGGTAATGGCACGATGGTAAAAGGTGATATTACATCGAATGGCGATTTTAGAATTGACGGTACATTAATAGGTTCAATTTTTTCAAAATCGAAAGTAGTTATTGGAACTACAGGAGTAATTGACGGAGAAATAAACTGCGAAAATGCAGACTTTTCCGGTAGCGTAAAAGGTAACATTAAAGTTACTGAACTTTTAACGCTCAAATCCACTTCAAAACTTATTGGAAACATTAGTGTAGGAAAACTAGCAATTGAACCTGGTGCTCAATTTAGTGGAAACTGTATAATGGAAAACAACACACTTAGTCCGTCGAATACGCTTAGTTCGTCGGATCAAAATGTAGATGACTAACAAAACAAACAATCGGCTAAAAGATTATGCAAAATACTCATCGCTGGCTTTTCAGATGATGTTTATTATCATTATTGGGTCGATAGGTGGATTAAAATTGGATCAGTATTTATCTCTAAGATTCCCGATTTTTACAGTCGTGTTTTCACTCGTTTCGGTTTTTGCGGCATTGTATATTGCTCTAAAAGATTTTATTAAAAAAAAATAGTAATATGCTTAAAAAAATATTTATTCGATTTTTAATAGTCATTTTAATATTGTCGATAATATTAGTCCTTATCGAACAAGTTTTTTTATTTTTAAACCTTGATTTGATAAGTATTGCATACCCTTGGTTGGTTTTGCTTTTTTTAGTGGTAAGTTCTACTTTTCATTATTTTATACTAAAATCAGCCCAAGAAGATGCTCGAAAATTTATCAATGTATTTTTACTAGCTACTACACTTAAGCTCCTTCTCTATTTTTCATCCATCCTAGCAGTATTGTTTATGTTTAAGATTAATGCAAAAATATTTATTTTAAATTTTGCAAGTTTATACCTTATTTATACTATAACTGAAGTGTATTTGGCTTTAACTCAATTGAAAAAGTTAAGTTCTCTCAAACGGAACAATAGCTCCAATAAATTGAGCGACACACCATTAAATGAAGTAGAAGACAATACAAAAAAATAATTCCAAAAAATTCTTTATGAAAAGATTGCTAGATAGTTTTTTTTATATAAATTGGCTGTCTGAAAATGCAAGAATAAAAGATATAACGCACCATGAAAAGACTTATTAGCATCCGAACATTATTTTTTACTACATTCTCTATTCTATTTATACTAACTGCATCCATTGCAAATGCTAGCGGTTCGAAAGAGGGAAAATTTAACGCCGGAGAAATGATAATCGAACACATCATCGACAATCACGAATGGCATATAATGGAAATTGGAGAAACACATGTTACAGTACCCCTTCCTATTATTTTATTAGACGATGGAAAAATTGTTACGTTTATGTCGTACCGTTTTGAACACGGTCAAGCATTTGAAGGATACAAACTTGAATTGGAAGGCGAAGACAAAGGACGAATTATAAAATTGGACTCCGAAGGAAATAAGGATAATACCGCATCTTTGTACGATTTTTCGATAACTAAAAATGTTTTATCTCTGTTTTTCAGTGTTATTTTATTATGTGTATTGTTTTTAAGCATTACTAAAAAATATAAAAAGAATCCAATTTCAAGTCCAAAAGGGATTCAATCGATACTTGAAGTAATTATAGTATTTGTTCGCGATGACATTGCCAAATCGTCGATTGGCAAAAAATATGAAAGATATTTACCGATTCTATTAACTATTTTCTTTTTCATTTTAATCAATAATTTAATGGGAATTATTCCTATTTTTCCTGGCGGAGCCAATGTTACTGGAAACATTACAATTTGTGCAGTATTAGCACTTTTCACATTTTTCATTATCATGTTTACAGGAAATAAAAGTTATTGGATTCATGTTTTTAACACACCTGGAGTTCCATGGTGGTTAAAAATTCCAGTTCCATTGATGCCAATTATCGAAATCGTAGGAATATTCACAAAACCTTTTGTATTAATGCTCCGTTTGTTTGCAAACATTACGGCTGGTCACATTATCGTTTTAGGTTTTGTAAGTTTAATATTGATATTTGGTCAAATATCTGCAGTAGCAGCATATGGAATTTCGATTGTATCTGTAATTCTTTCCATTTTTATTGGTTTACTAGAATTATTAGTTGCCTTTCTACAAGCTTACGTATTTACCTTGCTATCTGCACTTTATTTTGGCATGGCAGTGGAGGAACATCATCACGAACACGCTACCGAAGTAGCATCATAAATCAGAAACATTAATTGTTAAACTAAAAAATAATAAATCATGTCAATTTTATCAGTAATTTTAGAAGCAGCAGCTGGAGACAAATCGGGAGCAGGTATTGGTGCAGGTATTGCAGCAATTGGAGCCGGTTATGGTATTGGACAAATCGGCAAAAGTGCCTTGGAATCTATTGCTCGTCAGCCCGAATCTGCTGGTGACATTCGTTCCACAATGATTGTTGCAGCAGCTTTAATCGAAGGTGTAGCTTTCTTCGCAATTGTAGTTTGTTTACTTATATTATTTGTTTAAACAAACGAAAGCATATTATCGGGCGGTTGGCTCGATAATATGCTTAATTATTAAAGGGTAATAAAAACGATAAATAATAAATACTATGGAACTTATACAACCCGGGATTGGATTAGCATTTTGGATGCTTTTATCATTTTCAATTTTACTTTTTATTTTAACAAAATATGCATGGAAACCCATTGTGAAAATGTTAAAAGAGCGAGAAGTTGCCATTGATGATGCATTAAACGCAGCCGAAAAAGCTCGTAGCGAAATAAAACTAATTCAAAATAAAAACGAAGAGTTGCTTGTTCAAGCTAAAGAAGAAAGAGATTTAATACTTTCGGAAGCACGGAAAATTAAAGATAAATTTTTGGAAGAAGCTCGCGAAAAAGCTAATATTGAGGGGCAACGCATAATTGAAGCAGCCCGCGAAAATATCAATTACGAAAAAATGAAAGCAATTACAGAATTGAAAAATGAAGTTGCTAGCCTTTCGATTGAAATTGCAGAAAAACTTTTAGAAAGTGAACTCTTGAACAAAGAAAAAAATCAGGAGATTATTAATAAAATGGTTGAAAATATCAAATTAAACTAGATTGATTTACCAATGAGAAATACAAAGGTTAAAAAAAGATATGCTAAAGCACTTTTTGATTTAGCACAAGAGCAAAATTTGATTGAAGAAGTTTATGCTGATATGATATTTTTAGATGAAGTGTGCAAGGTTGTGCCTGAATTTAAAACATTAATGAGAAGTCCGATTGTGAAACCAGATAAGAAAAACAAGATAATTGCTTCAATTCTTTTACCGACAGCCACATTGCTTACTAAAAAATTTATTCAAATTATCACCAAAAAAAATCGCGAATCATTTATCGATTTAATTGCGGTTGAATTTATTGAACTTTATAAAGAGTTACACAATATAAAAACAGTTTATTTAATCACATCTATAAAAATAAGTAAAGAGATTGCCGAAAAGATAAAAGGCGTTATATCTCAAGAATTAGATGCAACCATTGATTTAGTTGAATCTATCGATTCAAAACTTATCGGCGGGTTTATCATCAAATCTGGAGACAAAGTATTTGACGCAAGTTTATCGAGTAAAATTGAAAAATTGAAGACTGAGTTTTCACAAAATGCATATAAAAAAGGATTTTAATAACATAAAATAGAATTAACATGGCGGAAATTAAACCAGCTGAAGTATCTGCAATATTAAGGCAACAATTAGCCGGCTTTCAAAGTGATGCTGAACTAGCAGAAACAGGAACTATCCTTGAAGTTGGAGATGGCATTGCTCGTGTTTACGGGTTAAACAATGCTCAATCGGGCGAATTGGTAACTTTTGAAAAAGGCAATGTAATGGGGATTATTTTAAATCTCGAAGAAGACAATGTGGGAATTGTTTTACTAGGAGAGGCGAAAAACTTAGTAGAAGGAGATATTTGCAAACGAACCAATCGAATTGCATCCATTCAGGTAAGCGAAAAAATGGTAGGTAGAGTTATAAACACTTTAGGTGTTCCTATTGATGGAAAAGGGGATATTGAAGGACCATCCTACGAAATGCCATTAGAGCGAAAAGCACCAGGTGTAATTTTTCGCCAACCAGTAAAAGAGCCATTGCAAACAGGGATAAAACCTATTGATGCAATGATTCCGATTGGACGTGGACAGCGTGAGTTAATAATTGGTGACCGTCAAACGGGAAAAACAGCAATTGCTATCGATACAATTATCAACCAAAAAGAGTTTTTTGACAGAGGTAAACCTGTTTATTGTATTTATGTAGCCATAGGTCAAAAAGGTTCTACCGTTGCAAACATTGTAAAAACACTTGAAAGCTATGGAGCAATGGATTATACTGTTGTGGTTGCCGCAACCGCATCTGATCCTGCAGCTATGCAGTTTTACGCACCATTTGCAGGTGCTGCAATTGGCGAATTTTTCCGCGATACTGGTCGTCCAGCACTAATTATATACGATGATTTATCCAAACAAGCTGTTTCGTATCGTGAAGTTTCCTTGCTACTTCGTCGTCCACCAGGTCGTGAAGCATATCCTGGAGATGTATTTTATTTACATTCGCGTTTACTTGAAAGAGCTGCAAAAGTTATCGAAGCCGATGAAGTTGCACAGCAAATGAATGATTTACCCGAATCGATAAAACATCTTGTAAAAGGTGGTGGTTCATTAACTGCTCTTCCTATCATTGAGACACAAGCAGGGGACGTTTCCGCTTATATTCCAACCAATGTAATTTCTATTACCGATGGTCAAATATTCCTCGAAACAGGATTGTTTAACTCTGGTATTCGTCCGGCAATCAACGTTGGTATTTCGGTATCACGTGTGGGAGGTAATGCACAGATTAAATCGATGAAAAAAATTGCAGGTACTTTAAAAATTGACCAAGCTCAATATCGTGAATTAGAAGCATTTTCAAAATTTGGCTCCGACCTTGATGCAGCTACTAAAGCCGTTTTAGATAAAGGTAGTCGCAATGTTGAAATTTTGAAACAAGCAGAACATTCACCAATGACAGTAGAAAAACAAGTTGCAATTATTTACTGTGGAACCAAAGGTTTGTTACAAAAAGTGCCAGTTAAAAGAATTAAAGATTTTGAAGTTGAATATTTGCATTTTTTAGAACAAAACCATCCCGATACCCTTCAATCGCTTAAAAAAGGAATATTGAACGATGAAATTATAGCTGTTTTAGAAAAAACTTGTACAGATATTTCAAAAAAATACATTTAATAAACCGACTAAAATAAAATATAAACTTTTGCTATGGCTAGTTTAAAAGAAGTCAGAAATAGAATTGCTTCAACAGATTCAACACGTAAAATAACGAGTGCCATGAAAATGGTATCTGCATCAAAATTACGCAGATCTCAACAATCTATTGTGCAACTTCGCCCTTATGCCCAAAAACTAAACGAACTACTTAGTAATTTAAGTAGCTCGATTAGCTCAGGCGAAAATCCATTATTTAAAGAACAAGAACAAATTAAATCGGTACTATTAATTGTTATTTCTTCAAACAGAGGACTTTGTGGTGGGTTTAACTCAAACATACTAAAACATACTACAAAACTTGTAACCACTACTTACAAAAGCCAATTTGAAGCAGATAGATTGAAATTTATCACCATCGGAAAACGAGCTACCGAGTTTATCACTAAACGATTTGGAAATATATTAGAATCTCACGATTACTTAACCGAACATCCATCTTTTGAGAAGACTTCGGAAATAGCTAATATGCTAATGGAAAAATATATTAAAAATGAATTTGATCGCATCGAAATTATTTTCCATGAGTTTAAAAATGCTACTTCGCAAGTACTTATAAACGAAGTTTTGCTCCCTATTCAACCACCCGCAATAAGCGATGATAAAAAAACTGCTCAAATTGATTATATTTATCAACCAGATAAAACGAGTATAACCGAGGATTTAGTTCCAAAAATGCTTAGGTTGCAACTTTACAAATCGATTTTAGATTCGATTGCATCAGAGCATGGAGCCCGAATGACAGCTATGCACAAAGCTACCGACAACGCTACCGAATTACTTAAAAATCTTAAATTGGTGTATAATAAGGCAAGGCAAGCTTCTATTACAAAAGAAATTTTGGAAATTGTATCGGGTGCCGAAGCACTTGGAGGTTAAAAAGGGCTTAAGCCCTTTTTTTTTATCCGTAGATTTAATGTCAATTTTTTTTTTATAATTAATTAATCTTAAAAGTCGAACTAAGAGGCGAAAAAATTGTTTATTTGTAAATTAAAAAACATAAAACTATAAAATTATGATAACAAAGAAAATTGAAAATGCTATTAACGTGCAAATTAAAGAAGAAGAACACTCTTCCCGAATTTATTTAGCTATGGCATCGTGGTGCGATGCAAACGGTTATCCTGGTGCAGCTGGCTTTTTTTATCGTCAAACACAGGAAGAACGTTTCCACGCATTAAAATTTATTCAGCATTTAAACGAACGTGGTGGACATTCTATTTTATCGGAATTACCACTTCCCGAAAGTAAATTTAAAACCATAAAAGAAGTTTTTGAAATTACGTTAGAGCACGAAAAACACATTACTGCATGTATCAACAACTTGTATGATTTAGCAATGCAGGAAAAAGATTTCTCCTCTTTAACATGGTTGCAATGGTTTATAAATGAACAAATTGAAGAAGAAGCAACCGTAAAATCAATTCTCGATAAATTTGAATTAATTGGTTCGGACAAAAGTGGATATTTTATGTTGGATAAAGAATTAGACATTTTAGCACAACAACCTGTTGGTGTTGTTGCTCCATAATCTTCACGGGACTTCTGAAAATTAAAAAAGGTTTGATTAATTTCAAACCTTTTTTTGTTTTATTTTTTTATAGACTTAGTCATTATACCGTTTAGAAACTTTAAGATTTGTTATAACTTTGGTAAAATAAATCTCCATATCTTTGTATAACACAAACAAAATGAAATGAATAACAAATTAAAATTTTTTAAATCAAAAATACTTTATATTTTTTTAATCTCCATTGTATTATTTTCATGGCAAAGTAAAGCAATTGCTCAAGAAAAACTAACTGCATTTAAGGACAAAGTTCCGGGAGGATATAACTTTTGGTTACACCAACCAAATACTCATAAAGAGACTTTAAATAAACCAATTCCTGTGATACTTTTCTTACATGGGAAGAGTTTATCTGGTTCGAATATGGAAAATGTAAAACGATATGGAGTGTTAAAAGAAGTGATTAAAAAACGCGACTTACCAGCAATTGTAATAGCTCCTCAATGTCCTAGGGGGCAATCGTGGAAACCTGATAAAATTATAAAAGTTGTCGATTATGTACAAAAAAACTACTACACCGATACCAATCGATTTTATGTAGTTGGCATGAGCATGGGAGGCTATGGTGTGTTACGTTTTGCAGGAGCTTATCCTGAACGAATAGCAGCAGCAGTTGCACTTTGTGGTGGTGGATTTGAAAAAGATGGATGTAAATTATCCACTATTCCTTTGTGGATTATGCATGGAACGAGCGACAAAGCTGTTCCAATTTCAGAATCGGAAAAAATCGTTAAATCAATAATAAAATGCAACAATGGTATAAATTTAAAATACGACGTTTTAGATAATGTAGGTCATGGCGAATTGGCAAGGTTTTTTTCGATGGACGAATTATATGATTGGCTGTTTTTACATAGTAAAACAAGACCTTTAGTTACATTAACCGATACCATTACCGTTGATCACAATTTGTTCTTATCTAGAAATAAACGTCATCTGAAAAATGAAGTTAAAACCAAGTCAAAAAGCGAAATACTTGAAATAGATAGTGTTAGTAATACCGTAAAAATTAAAGAAAAAAATGTAACAAAAAATGCTGCAAATAAATCAAAAACTCAAATTGTTAAAAAAGGAGACACCTTATCAAAAATTGCGAAGCAAAATAATACTTCCGTAGATAAATTATGTAAGATAAATCATTTATCTAAAACATCCACTCTCAAAATAGGACAAAAAATAGTTGTTAAGTAGTCAAAAAAAAAAACATACATTTGTGTATCAAAATTATCACCTTCGATCGATTATTAAATAAATACTTTAATAATTATATACAAATGAAAAAAAATAGAAAAAAAAATTGGATAATTTATTTGTCTATTGTTTTAGTTTATTTTTCTGCAACTTACTTTCTATATCTAATTGAAAAGGGCAAAGAAGGATCTAACATTCAAAGTTTTTCAGATACAATATGGTATTCAATTATAACTTTAACCTCGGTTGGATATGGTGACAAATTTCCAATAAGCGGCTTGGGCAGATTAATTTCATTGCTATTTGTACTTGGCAGTTTAGGAGTAATTGGAATAATGATAAATAGAATTTCAAATAAAATTTCAAAAATGATAGAAGAAAAAAGATTAGGGTATTATGGCACCCAGTTTGAAAATCACATCGTAGTTGTCAACTACAATCAGTTTGCCCAACAAGTTTTAACCGAGACTACAAATGCAGGTAAAAAAGTTGTTGTTGTTACTTCAAAAAAAGAAGATGTAGATTCAATTTATCACAACTTTGATAAGGAGCTAGTTTTTGTTTTATATCATGATTATATCGACATTTCGGCATTTGATAAAACGAACATAGATAAATCAATTTCGGTTTTACTAAATTTTGAAGATGACACTCAAAATTTGGTTCAATTAATTAGCCTTCGCGAAAAATATAAAAATTTGAATTTCGTAATTTCATTAAATAATCCCTCATTAAAGGAAACATTTAGGTCGCTTGGAGTTACATTTACATTATCTAAAAATGAAGTTGCATCAAAACTAATAGCTAGCTATGTATTTGAGCCAGAAGTTGCAAAATTAACAGAAGGATTAATGAAATCGTCGGTTAAAGAAGATGATTTAGGTATAATGCAATTTAAAATAAACAAGGAAAATATTTATTTAAACCAAAATTATGAAGATGAATTTTTTCATCTTAAAAAAGATTTTAACGCAATATTAGTCAGTATTAGTAAATATTACGAAAACGATTATATCCTTCATAAAAATCCAAAAAACAACATTAAAATTGAGTTAAATGATTATTTGATAATTATTTGCGACAATAATGGAAGGAAACAATTACAAGAAAAATTTTAAATAAATGAAAGAAAATAATTTACGTTAAAATCCCTGAATGAACGATATAGCTTTCATCCAATTTTAAACCTGTTTCTTTTTTAAAAATACCAAACACTGCGGAACCACTACCCGACATTTGTGCATATATTGCACCCGATTGGTATAATTTATTCTTTATGTCCTCAATTTCAGGATATTTTAAAAAAACAGATTTTTCAAAATCGTTTTTTATGGTATTTTTCCAGTTTTCAATGGGTTGATTGATTAATTCTTCGAGCTTTAACTTAGGCATTGAAGGAACAACTAGCGAATAAGCTTCAACAGTGGATACATAAATAGATGGCTTAACAATTATCAAATAATAGTTGCTTAAATTAACATCCAGAGGAAATAAAACATTTCCTTTTTCAGTTCCGAATGCAGGCATAGATTGTATGAAAAAGGCACAATCACTACCCAATTGATTTGCAAAATCGATTTTATCCGAATCACAAATATTTAAATTAAATTGATTATTAATAAGATTAATAATCGTTGCAACATTAGCCGAACCTCCTCCTAGCCCTGCTCCCATAGGAACAATTTTATTAAGGTATAATTCAATTTTTGGAAACACAAAATGTTTTCGCAGTAAATTGACTGTTTTATAACATAGATTCTCGTTTATATCACCCGAAATTTTGATTCCCGAAAAATAATATTTATCATTTTCAATTTTTGAAGGGACAATTTCGATAATATCGTGTACAAAATAAACCGGATAAAAACACGTTTCTAGGTTATGATAACCATCCTTGCGTTTATTAATAATATTTAACCCTATATTGATTTTACAAGGTGAAAAAGATACCATAATAATTGTTATATTTGATATTTGAAATAAATTTGATTCAAAAATACTAATAAAAACATAAACAATGTCGATGTCGTTACTAAATTTCATAGTTAAAAAAAATTTAGCTACCTATCTCGGACAGTTAGGGAAAATAAAACGACGCAGTATAGCACTCCAGCGAGCTACATTTAAAAATTTGATAGCAACAGCTTCGGGCACTGAATGGGGTAAAAAATATAATTATCGAATAATCAAAAATTACGAAGAGTACAGCGAAAGTGTTCCAATATCAAACTATGAGGATTTAAAACCTTTTATTGAACGAATGATGAGAGGCGAAACGGATATTTTGTGGCCCGGATGCACACACTGGTTTTCAAAATCATCGGGAACAACAAGCGAACGGAGTAAATATATTCCAATTAGCAAAAGTTCATTACATCAATGTCATTTACGAGGAAGTCTTTATGTAATTACCCAATATTCAAAACTATTTCCTAAAACTCAATTATTTTCGGGCAAAGGGCTTGTTTTAGGAGGTAGTCGCCGACAATCGGATGAAAACTCAAGAGCAATTACGGGTGATTTATCGGCAATTTTAATTCAAAATACTCCAATATGGGCTGAAATATTAAGGACTCCTAAAAAGTCGATTGCACTAATGAACAATTGGGAGGAAAAAATTGAAAGAATTGCCGAATACACCATGAACCAAAACATCACTAGCATTTCGGGAGTGCCATCGTGGATGTTGTTGGTTTTAAGAAGAGTTTTGAGAAAAAAAGGAGTTGATGATATAAAACAAGTATGGCCCAATCTTGAATTGTTTATGCATGGTGGAGTAAATTTTTCGCCATACCAAGATCAGTATAATGAAATAATAAAACCCAATTCAATTTTTTATTTAGAAACCTATAATGCTTCGGAAGGTTTTTTTGCTTTTCAAGATCGAAAAGAATCGAAAGAAATGCTTTTAATGACTAATGTTGGCATTTATTACGAATTTATACCTTTTGATGAATTGTCCAAGCCGAATCCTAAAGCTATTCCTTTGGAAGAAGTAAATTTACACACCAATTACGCTATGCTTATATCCACAAATGCTGGATTATGGCGCTATATGATAGGCGACACGGTACAATTTACATGTTTATATCCATTCAGAATTCGCATAACTGGACGAACTAGTCAATTTATTAATGCTTTTGGAGAAGAAATAATCATAGCAAATGCCGAAAAAGCCATATCCGAAGCTTGCAGAATAACTGGTGCAACTGTAAACGAATATACTGCTGCTCCAGTTTATTTATCCAATAATTCAAAAGCAGCCCACGAATGGTTAATTGAGTTTGAAAACATGCCACATAACCTAGAAATTTTTCACGAAATTTTAGATAAAACACTCAGAAACATCAATTCAGACTACGATGCAAAAAGATACAAAAACTTGCTCCTACAAAAACCAATTATTCACGTGATGCCTAAAGGTGCTTTTTTTAATTGGATGAAGGAAAAAGGTAAACTTGGAGGACAAAACAAGGTTCCTCGACTATCAAATAACCGAAAACTTATAGACGAAATATTGAAATTTAATGAACAATTTTAAAATTTTATTATGTACAATTTTATTTTTTCAGATATCCACTAACTTCGGACAATCTGAATTGAAGTTGATTTGTTCGTCTCAAACCAAAGCTAGTAAAGTAAATATAGATGTGTTAAACAACATTTATTTAATTGGGTTAAACGGAATAACAAAACAATCGTTATGCGAAAAACCAAATCAAAGTTATAGTTTTATTTTTAATGGAGACAATATAATAACAGATATATCTAGTCCTTTCAAAATTTTAATTTACTATTCAAGCAATAATACTATCGAATATTTGAATAGCCAGTTATCCATTTTGGGAAATTCTATAAAAATATCGGATTATAATAATGGCATTATTACCTTGGCAAGTTCATCCTACGATAATGGAATATGGGTTTACAGCTCGTCCGAAAACATATTAATACGATATAATTCAGCATTTACAAAAACCCATCAAAGCTCCCCTATTGAAGAGTTGTATAATCGAAGTTACAATCCAAATCAACTTATCGAAAAGCAAGAACAAGTTTATTTTGGAGTTCCAGGATTTGGAGTTCTAATTTTTGACAAATATGGTTCGTATCAAAAGCGAATTACAATAATTTATCAACAACAATTTAATGTGATCGGTACAAAATACTATTACCTTATCGAAAATAAATTGATGGCATACGATACAAAAACATTTGAAGAGGCAACTATTTTAACGGAAGATTCAAAAATTTTAAGTTTTGATATAAACTCAAAATATATTGCTATTATTACTCAAAGCGAATTTTACAAATTGTATCAAATTCCATTAAATTAATTTTTACTCTTATGCTCGAAAAAAACCCATTTGACAAATTTCCTAAAATCAGACCCACACTACCTGATAAAATAAAAGTTATATACACTTCCCATTACAAGCAAAATAGAGAGGGAAAAACTGCGGCATCGTCTCTATCTCAAAAAATGGAGGCATGGATGCATCGTAAAGTTGCAATGGATGTTGTTACAAATCACACTAGATGTACTTTAGAAATTGGTGCAGGAACGCTAAATCATCTAAATTATGAACATTCGGAAAAGTACGATATAATTGAACCATTTATAGAATTATTAGAAAAATCAAATAATTTAAAGTTCTTGCGTAACATATACTTAGATATTAACGAAATTGAGCAATATCCAACATACGATAGAATTATTAGCATTGCAACATTTGAACACATCACAAACCTGCCCGAAGTAGTGGCAAAAGCTGCGTTATTGCTTAACGCAAAAGGACATTTACGTGTTTCGATTCCAAATGAAGGAAGTTTTTTGTGGAAATTAGGCTGGAAAATGACAACTGGCATAGAGTTTCGATTGAAACACAAAGCAAATTATGGCGACTTAATGAAACACGGACATGTTAATAATGCTCATGAAGTTGAAGAAATTTTATACTACTTTTTTGATAAAATTGATAAAGAAAATTTCGGAATTAGCTCTTCGCTTTCTTTGTATAAATTTTATAATTGTTCCAATCCTAAACTGGATATTTGCAAAAACTATTTATCTACCCTCTGATTTTTTTCGGGTAAATTTTTCCAGGCATTTTCGTAGTCGGGAGTAATAAAAAGAGAATCTAAGCCATCAACCGGTTTCATTTTCGCAAAATTAGCCCAGTATGACGCTTTACTCATCGAATCCCAGTGAATAGCAGCGGATCGATATTGACGAGTTTGAAAAAGATTGAGCCAAATTAATCCAAAAGCAATACAGACAAAAACAAAGCGAAAAACTTTCTTTTGTTTCCATATAAAATCAATCAGAGCACAAATAGGAAAAATCATTAAGGGATACGAATCAATAAACGCTCGTTGACCGAAACCGCCACCGTACCACCATATTGGCCAAGAAAAAATCACAAACGTATTAATTACAAAAAATACAATTACAGGAATTAACCAATCGCCTGCATGTTTTCGTAAAAAAACTACCGACAATACGGCAATTGCCATTATTGGTGTATATAAAAACCAACCTTTTCGGTAACTAAAAAGTCCTTCTACTAAATGTGGATTAGAAAAATAAAACCTAGCTTCGGTTGGATACGAATAGTGAATAAAACTTCCTGAAACATAAAACCAAAACACCATTTGAGGCAACCAAGGAATTACAACACCAAAAAATAAAGCAAACAACAATTTCCAATGGTTTTTAAAAAACAAAAAACGCTTTCCTAAATCTCCTTTATTTTTAATGCCCCATACTATTGGAATAATTGCAAAAAGAATATTTGAAGGGCGAATTAAAACAATTAATCCAAATAACAAACCCAAAATAAAACTCAACTTTTGCGTAGGGTTTGAATACCATTTTATGCTATAATAAAGAAACGCAGAAAGCATAAAAAAGGAATACACATGCGACATTGCATTTTCAAAAGCACTGTAATAGAATAAGTTAGTTGCAAATAAAATTAAAAACAATCCTATTGCAGTAATTTTATCAGAAAAATACAGCAGTAGAATTTTCCTAAGAAAAATCAGTCCTAAAAACAGATAAAAAACACCAGCCAAAAGGATTGCGAATCTGTAGGGCCATGAATAGCCATCCGTTTCCTCGTTTAAAACAATTGCCATTAAGTGACCAATAAAAAAGAATGGAGCATAAAAATAGGCGACTCCCATAGTAGTACGAACATTATTTCGACCATTTTCGTTAACTTCTAAATAAATTTTATCGCCATATTTTTCGGGATTGGCTTGAGCAAATCTAAAATCGGGATCGGCATGGATAAAAAAGGCAGGCAAATACGAATAGTAGTATGTTGCATCGCTATGGATGACTTTTTTTTCATCTTTCCAGTCGGAAGCCCAAAAAACTGTAAAAAGCAAGAAAAACAACGAAAACCAAACAACAAGCAATGATAAGTTATTTCTATAAAGTTTCATAGATACCATTTATTTTGCTCGAAATAATCCGTAATGAATTAGTGTCCATAGAATTTTAAGCCCATCCGTGTTTTTGAGTTTTTTTCCTCCGCCATCGTTCCGAGGAAAGTAATTTACTGGCACTTCAGCCACATTGTTTCTCTTCACACGTAAGGCTTTAATAATCATTTCGGCTTCAAACCCAAAACGATTTTCGCGAAGATTAAGCTTGTCGACTAAATTTCGGTGAATTAGCTTATACCCACAAGCCATGTCGGTTAGCTTTACATTTATTAAAATGGAGGTCATAAATGTAAAGAAACGGTTGGCTAAATATCTTTTATACGACGAAAGCGGACGAGAAATACCCGACATATATCTTGAGCCATTAACGAACTCCACTCCCAGCCTATCCATCTCTATAATCAAGCTTGGAATGTCATCTGGGGTTAATTCCAAATCGGCATCCTGAATTAAAAACACATCTCCGCTAGCTTTTGAAAATCCGGTTCGAACAGCGGCACCCTTACCCATATTAATTGGATGTCGATGAATGCTATGAGGAAAAACACTGGAGTATTCATTTAAAATTTTCTCGGTATTATCGGTAGAAGCATCATCCACAATTATAATTTCAATTTGCCTAATGCAACTTGGGAAATTAAGAAGATTAATTTTATCCAAAACTTCTAAAATAGTTTCTTGTTCGTTGTAAACAGGAATGATAATACTAAGAAACATTATTATTTTTTGATTTGGTAATATCCTAACGAGTTAATTAGCTATATATTGTTACTATTGTTAATCGAAATTTCTATTATTGCTTTTATTTTGATTAAACTTACTGCAATCCGTTTCTACATTAATTGGGTTAGCAGGCTCTTTAAATTGAGTTTTTCGGTCGTAACGCAATAATTTATCTTCGTAGCAATGTTGAATAAAATCTGCCCAAATGGGCAAAGCAGTAGCAGCCCCTTGACCTAATTCGGTGGATCGGAAATGGATTGATCGATCTTCGCAACCCACCCAAACACCACACGCAATTTCGGGTGTCATTCCAATAAACCAACCATCCGAATTTTTTTGAGTTGTACCTGTTTTTCCAGCAATAGGCATATCTAATTTAAATCGATAACGAAGACGAGAGCCAGTTCCACCTTCAATAACACCTTGCATTAAACGTATCATTAAGTATGCGGTTTGTTGGTCGATTGCTTCGGTTGATGTAGTTTGAAAAGTTTCAATTAAATTTCCTTTATTGTCGCAAATTTTTGTAATAAAGTAGGGTTTCATTTTTACGCCTTGATTTGCATAAGTAGCAAAAGCTCCTGTCATTTCGTACAAACTAATATCTGGAGTACCCAAACAAATGGAAGGAACAGCAGGAACTTCGGAAGTAATTCCCAATTTTCGGACTAAATCAACCACTGCTTGTGGCGAGTATCTTTTGATTAAATAGGCTGAAATAAAATTAATAGAATTTGCCAAAGCCCATTTTAAAGAGACCATTTCGCCTTGACGAGCATCGTTTGAGTTGCCAGGTGTCCAAGTAGTTCCATCGTCCATTTCAAATGAAACTGGAACGTTAGGAATTTCGGAACATGGCGACAATTCGCCTTCCTGCATAGCTAAAGTATAAACAAAAGGTTTAAAAGTTGAACCAACTTGACGCTTAGACATGATTACATGATCGTATTGGAAATTCTTATAATTTATACCACCCACATATGCTTTAACCCGCCCAGTTTGAGGTTCAACAGCCATTAAGCCTGCAGTTAGATGCATTTTGTAGTATTTAATTGAATCCCATGGACTCATGATGGTATCTCTTTCACCCTGCCACGAAAAAACCCTCATTCGAGTTGGAGTCATAAAGTTTTTCAAAATATCACTTTGCGACATTCCCGAATTTGATAAGGTAGCATATCGAGTAGAACGTTTCATTGCCGAATTCATCAAATTGGATATTTCATCTTTGCTAAGCATATAGAAAGGAGCATTTTTTATACCTTTCCAATGTTTAAAAAATATTGGTTGGAGTTCTTTTCCAATGACGGTAGCAACTGCATTTTCGGCGTGCACTTGCATTCGGTAATTAATGGTTGTATAAACCTTAAGTCCATCTTTATAAATATTATATTTGGTGCCATCGGGTTTTACATGACCATCACACCAAGTAATTAATTCCTGACGTAAATATTCTCGAAAATAGGTTGCTACTCCCGAAGTGTGATCTTGAACTTTAAATTTCGACATATCAATTGGCAAAACCTTCAACGAATCGAACTCTTTGTCTGTAATATAGTCGTATTTTTCCATTTGTTTTAACACCACATTGCGACGTTTTATAGCATTATCTGGATTTCGGGTAGGACTATAAAGCGTTGGAGCTTTGAGCATTCCAACTAAAAGAGCAGCTTCAACCACACTAATATCGGCAGGATTTTTATCAAAATAAGTTCGAGCAGCCGATTTAATTCCGTGCGACATATTTCCAAAATCAACGGTATTAAAGTACATTGCAATAATCTCTTCTTTGGTGTAATTTCGTTCAAGTTTTGCAGCAACAACCCACTCTTTTAACTTGGTAAAGAACAACTTAAATTTGCCATCATCTGGGTTACGAGGAAAAAGGTTTTTGGCAAGTTGTTGTGTAATTGTACTTCCACCTCCTTTATGAGAAAAAGTTAAAATGCCAAAACCCACTCGTATTAAAGCCTGAAAATCAACCCCTGAATGTTTGTAAAATCGGGAATCTTCAGTCGCTAATAAGGCATTAACTAGATGTGGAGATATATCCTTATAGTTTACATTGGATCGGTTTTCGATATAATATTTACCCAATACGCTTCCATCTTCTGCAAATATTTCAGTTGCTAAATTAGTTTTTGGATTTTCTAACTCTTCAAATGATGGCATAAAACCCAACCATCCCATCGAAATCAAAAAAAGCAAAAACACGATTAATCCCAGTACTGAAAAATATGAAATCCAAAAATACTTAATAATATTTTTTGAGTTTAACTTGCTACTTAACTTGCTTTTAGACATAATTAAAATTTTAATTACACTATAATTAATTTACTTTTTCCAAAATAATTCCAATATTTGAAATACCAACAAGTGGCTCTTCTCGCATAGCCTGCTGAATTTCAATTACATACTTACCATTTTGCGGAAAACGCACTTTTGGCATAAACAATATTTTAGAATCTTTATACTTTCCATTGCCCTTACCATACCATTTTCCCATTTTATCTGCTAAAATACATTCTAAAGTATCCTTCGCCATTTTGCCATTCGGAAACTTTGTTGTTACGAACATAAATAAATTTTCGTATTTATAATCAACTGTATTACGGACACTTATGAACATATTGTAAACTTCCATCGAATCTGTAATTTCAACATTATGAGTTAATACATTTGAAATGTTCCATGAATCGTTTTCGATATCATTATTACTTTGATACTTCACATTAAAATTACAAGAACATAATGAAAGCATTAAGGCTAAGCATGTAAAAAGGCAAGTTCTCATAAAATTAATCTTCTAAATTTTTATCAAATCTTCCTAAGTCTTCGGCATCCATTTGAATATCGTAATCGGTATTTTTTTGGTTAATTTCGGCAAAACCCTCAATATTTTCGGGCATTTTGTTGTTTTGATTCATTTTTTGAATTTCGGCAACTTTATCAATTGGAATAGCAAACAAATGCATAGGGTTATCTCTGTAAGAGTACCACATCATTTTTTTAAACACATCGGATTTTTGATGAATTGCATCCCCTTTAATGGTTTTAAGATACAAATTGCTATCTGGAAAATGTTTTAATTCGTCCAAGTATGATGAATATTCGTAATTCAAGCAACACTTTAATTTGCTGCATTGACCAGCAATTTTTTGAGGATTTATCGACAATTGTTGAATTCGAGCAACGTTTGTGGTAACTGAATTAAAGGATGTCATCCAAGTAGAGCAACAAAGTTCGCGTCCGCACGAGCCTATGCCTCCAACTCGAGCTGCTTCTTGTCGAACACCAATTTGACGCATTTCTATACGAACACAAAATGATTCGGCTAATATTTTAATCAATTCCCGAAAATCAACTCTATCTTCGGCTGAATAATAAAACACCGCTTTCGTACCATCGCCCTGATATTCAACATCGTTCATTTTCATTTCCAAACCTAAATCTTGCGATGCCTGACGTGTTTTTTTAATCGTTTGTTCTTCTTTTTCAATAACCATCGACCATTTTTCGATATCCCCGATTCGAGCTTTTCGATACACTTTTTTCATATCTGGATTTGCCGAATCATAGCCTTTCTTTTTCATTTGCAAAACAACCACTTCGCCAACCAAGGATACAATTCCTATATCGTGTCCCGACATAGCTTCCACCGCGACAATATCTCCAATTGCTATAGTAATATCCTGGGGAATTTTATAAAATTCTTTTCTTGAGTTTTTAAAACGCACTTCCACAAATTCCGAAGCCTTTTGGCTTGGAGCCAATGGAATATCTTTTAACCAATCATACACATCCAGTTTGCAACAATCATGTTTAAAATCTTCGGTTTGTGGAATATTGCTTTTGGATTTTGAAGTAAAACCTCGAGTAAGAAATTTATTATCTAGTATTTTTTTTGATTCATCGCCTAAGTCAGGCACCATGACACACTCGTATATACTCTCGGTATCTGCTAGTTCCGAAACCGCAGCTAACTGTTCGAGTTCCTTACTTTCGTCGTCAAATTTTTCTTTTGCTTTGGGCTTATCTATATCGTTTTCGTTATCCATTATAGTATTTTAAAATATGAGTTGCAAATTTACACAATTCAACTGAATTAGACTTCTTTTATTATGTCAATTTAAACAAAAACAAACACAATAAATGAATTACCCTAACTTGCGAAGCAATGCTCCAATTTTAAAAGATAAGTCATAAAAAATCAAATTTGCATTTCCATTTCGTTCCACGTGTAAAATTGCTTTATTAAATTCGTCGCTAATATCTGTCACATTACTTTCGTTGATAAAAGGGCTAAATTTTGACATAAAATCTGCTTCCTCATCATTTATGTTTAACAACGACTCCTCATTTAAATTATTAAGCATACATTGCCTAGTCATACTTAAGCAATATTTTAAAAAAGCAATTTGATTTTCACGACTTTGTTTTCCAATTTTCGAAATCCAAGCTTCGAGTTTTTCCAAACCAGCACGTTTTTTTACAACCGCAAATGTACTTCTCATAAATTCGATATACTCCGTGGTATAATCAAAATCTCGATCTTCCTTCGATTCCTTTAATGCTGCATAAAAATTGCCATCTACAAAACGAGCTATATTAGCAGCTTTAGTAACCGGAACTTGATATTTATTTATCAACTCATTACGAATAATATCGTTGGGATATTTTGAAAGTTTTATTAGTTGCGATCGCGATAATATAGTATTTAGAATTTTATCATAGTTTTCGGTAACCATTATAATTAACGAATTATCAGGCGGTTCTTCTATCGTTTTAAGCAACTTAGGAGCAGCAAGGTGATTTAACTTTTCGACCATCCAAATAATGAATACTTTAACTGGAGCTTCATAATTTTTCATATTAATTAGCTCAATGATTCGATTGGCATCTTTTGCGGTAATTACGCCTTGTTTTTTTTCTTCCCAAGCAAATTCAATCCAATCGGATAGCGAAATGTGAAAATCGGTTTTTTTCAAAAATTCAATAAATTGCAATATATAGTCTTCGCTCGAAGGTTTTAAATTGTTAGGTGTTGTAACCGTTGGAAAAATTAAATGTAAATCGGGATGTTGTAATTTTTGATATTTAACACACGACGGACAAACTCCACAAGAGTCCTTTTCTGCTGGATTTTCGCAATTTATAAACTGAGCATAGGCAATTGCTAACGCAACTTTATGCGTTCCTTCGGGACCCAACACAAGCTGAGCATGACTAACTCGTTTATCCTTAATAGTTTGTATTAATTTTCGTTTTATCTCGGCGTGACCAATTACGTCTTTAAATTGCATATTTTTATAATTGTAGTTTCAATTTGTAAAAATAGTGATTCTATCTTGAGAAGTTGGATTTTGTTTTAAAAAAATGATTTAAATCCGAAAAAATTGAAACAAGCAAACCACAGTTTATAAGTTTTATGATTAAATTACCCGTTTGTCTTTGAGTTGCAAGTATTTATTAATAACGTTAATCGTTAAATCTTTTGGACTTGTTAGCACCGTATATATTCCATATTGATTTAGCTTTTTCACAATAATTCTTTTTTCAAAGTCTATTTTTTCGGCAATTATTTTTTGATAAAGATGCTCGGTATTTTTAGTCTTTTCAGATAAAAAGGAGGAAATTTCAGAATTTTGAAAAAACACACAAACCACAACATTTATTTTGGCAATTTGACGGATATATTTTAATTGACGTTCCATCCCCAATTGATTTTCGAAGTTTGTATATAAAATGATTAAGCTTCGCTGATTCAAATGTTTGCGTATATGAGAATATAAAATCCCAAAATCCGATTCGCCAAATTTTGTATTTTGTTTATACAAGATTTCTAAAATGTTTTGCATTTGATTGTTTTGGCGTGATGCAGGCAAAAAATTACCAAAATCAGTATCGAAGGTTGCAATGCCAGCTTTATCGTGCTTGGCAATGGCAATACTCGACAAAACCAAGGATGAATTAATGGCATAATCGAGCAATGTCATACCATCGAAAGGCATTTTCATAACCCTGCCTTTATCAATTACATTATAAATTTGTTGCGATTTTTCATCTTGATACACATTAACCATTAATGAACCTTTTCTTGCAATGGCTTTCCAGTTAAATGTCCGATAATCATCCCCTTGCACATAATCTTTTATTTGTTCAAACTCTAAATTATGACCTATTTTTTGTACTTTTTTAATTCCATATTCATGCAAATGATTATGAATAGCAAAAAATTCGAACTTTTTAAGTTGAAGATAAGATGGATAAGCTTTAACATTCATTTCCTGATAAACAATTTCTCTTTTTGAGATTAAAGCCATTCGGGATTTTATAAAAACATTAATATTACCAAATTTATACACTCCCCGCTGATTAGGTATTATGTGATACGAAACTTTTAAACGACCCTTTGGATCCATCTCTTTTTTAAAAACGATATCGCGACGTTGAAACTGATGGGGCAACTCATCATAAATTGTAATATTCAGTTTTTTGTTCGACAAATTAATCAAATCAATCTCTACGGTATTAATATCGCCATTTGATAATCTATCGGTTACACATCGTTTTGCACTTATTTTTGAAATTTTCAATTACGGACAATCTTTGGGTAAAAAAATCATGAAAATTAGAGTAGTTCAATTTGATGGTTCACAACCCCCAATTGGCAATTTTATTTTGCGATGGATTTTACGTCCCATTGATAATTTTTTTTATGGTGGTGTTGCAATAATATCCATTGCCGTTACTAAACGAAATCAACGTGTTGGTGATTTAGCTGCAGGAACAATAGTAATGAAAATTAAAGATAAAGTTACTCTTCTCGAAATCACCCAATTTATTTCTCAAGAAAAATACACTCCAAAATATTGCAATACTAATTTGCTAAGTCAGGCTCAGATTAATGTAATTAAAGAAACCTTAAAAAAATATGCAACAAATGGTGATGTTGAATTATTGAGTGAACTTGCCATCAAAGTAAGCCTGATTTTGAAAACTGAATCAAATACTTACGATTATAGGTTTTTATATGATGTTGTAAAAGACTATGAAAACATGAATCAAAATGAAACGGTGTAAGTTTTTGAATAATTGAAGATTGAAAAAAATCACGGGCAAATAATATTTCCCAAAAAGCAAAATTCCATTTAAAGTTTTACTAAATTTGCACAAAATTACTGCGGTAGTAGCTCAGTTGGTAGAGCATTAGCTTCCCAAGCTAAGGGTCGTGGGTTCGAATCCCATTTACCGCTCAAAAAGAGGTTAAATGCCTCTTTTTTTATACCACAGAAACCTATTAATTTCGATGTTTTTTGATACATTTGTATTGAATTTGATTCATCTATTTATACATTGATTATTGAAATACTTTTTCACCAATGAAAATACTTCACACCTCGGATTGGCATTTGGGTCATCGCTTGCACGAACAATCGCAACACGAAGAACAATTCATGTTTTTAAACTGGTTACAAGAATATATAAATAGCCATGAAATTGATGTTTTATTGGTTTCGGGTGATGTATTTGACACAGGAGTTCCTTCAAATCAGAGTTTAAAATTATATTACGATTTTTTGATTAATTTAAAAAGCACAAACTGCAATCATATTGTAATTACGGGTGGAAATCACGATGCACCTGGAACTATAAATGCTCCAAAGGAATTGCTTCAAGCACTTTCGATTCATGTTGTGGGCAAAGCAACTGAAAACATAGAAGAGGAAATTTTAGAACTTAAAATTGGCGACGAGAAAGTAATTATTGCTGCAGTTCCATATTTACGAGATCAAGATATCCGCAGGGCATTAGCTGGAGAATCGTTTGATGAACTAGGAGAAAGATATAAAACTGCTCTAAAAAATCATTTTCAGGAAGCAGCAAATTATTGCGAATCCATTAAGACACAAAAAACCAGCATTATAGCCATGGGCCATTTATTTGTTACTGGCGGCACAACTTCCGAAAGCGAACAAACTATTTATGTTGGAAATCTGGGAAATATAAGAGCGAGCGACTTTTCAAGCACTTTTGATTATGTAGCTTTAGGACACTTACATCGTCCACAAATCATCGATGGAAATCCTCGAATCCGTTATTCTGGATCTCCATATATTTTGAGTATCAGCGAAGTAGGACAAACAAAAAACATTATTCTACTAGAAACAGAAGATGAAAAAGTAGCTACCATCGAAGAAATATCTATTCCCAAATTCAGAAATATTGCACGAGTTAGCGGAATTTTGTCAGAATGCATTTCACAACTTGTTGAATTAGATAAAGAAAAACCAGAATTAACACAATGGGTCGAAGTTATTTTAGATAATTCGGACCAAGCTGGTTTTGGATACTCAGATATTCAAAAAGCAAGTGAAGATCTTGATTTAGAAGTGCTAAAAGTGAGTTTTAAAAATGAACGTAATATAAACGGACTTGAAAAACTTATTGAAAACACACAGCATATAAAAGAATTATCCCCAATTGAAGTTTTTAAACTGAAATGCAAAGAGCAAAATTTCGACATCGATAGCAATCCCGAAATTTGGGATGCTTTTTTTGAAATATTACAGACAGTTAAGGAACAATAAACTATTTAAAATGAGAATCTTAAAGATTGAACTACAAAATATAAATTCTTTAAAATCCGAAACTCCAATTGTAATAGATTTTACAGCTGATTCGTTTCGTGATGTTGGTTTATTTGTTATCACAGGATCAACGGGAGCTGGAAAAACCACTATTTTAGATGCCATAACCATTGCTTTATACCATGCAGTGCCTCGATTTAACAAATCGAACATCCGAGCAACTTTGCTTGATGTAGTTAGCTACGGAGCCAAAGAATCAATGGCTAGGGTAACTTTTGAGGCCAAAGGCAAGCTCTACGAATCGCATTGGAGTATGCGTTTGGCAAGTGGTACAGGAAAAATATTGACTAATCCAAAAGAGGAAGTTCGATTAAAAAACTTAACAACTGGAAGTATTCTTGCAGAAAAAAAACGAGAAGTTGAACTTGAAATTGAACGCATAACACAATTGACTTATTCTCAATTTTTGCGTTCTGTGTTATTAGCTCAAGGCGAATTTGCAGCATTTTTATCTGCCGATGCAAAAGATAAAGGGAATCTTTTGGAACAAATTACAGGAGAAGATATTTATAAAAAAATTGGAGCAGCTATTTCGGATAAAATTTACGAAGAACGAAAAGTTTTGGATCAAATAAAATCTAAAATAAATACTGAGGATTTGCTGACAGATGATATCAGAAATTTACTTAATGATGAAAAAGAAGATATCGTCGAAAAATTAATAGAGATTGAAAAGGATTTAAAAACCATTCAAGTTTCGATTGAATGGTTTAAAAAAAGCAAAGAATTAATATCTAATAAGGAAAAACTGGAAGCTGATTGGGCAGATTTAGAAAACTCTTTCGAAAATAATAAAACCGTTATTAAATTGCTCGAATTAAACGAAAAAGCAGAGCCTTTTAAAGCAGATATCGTCGAATTATTAAGGATTGAAAAGGAGTTACTAAAGAAACAGAACCGATTGCTAGAAATAATTTTGGAATTGACCGAAATCTCAAACAAAATAGAGGAAGCCACTAAAGAAGAATTGATAAAAAAAGACATTTTAAGCAAATCGGAAAGTGAGCAAAAGTTATGGATGCCCAAATTGGAAGAAGTTGCAAAATTTGACACAGAAATAACTAATATTCAAAACACTAAAGATAAAATAAAAAAGAATATCGAAACTTTAAACGTAAGTATTGACGGACTTAACAAACGAAATACAGACAGTTCCGACTTACTAAATCGGAAAAGAATAGAGCAAAAATCATTGGAAAAATTTGTTTCGGAACAGTCTAAACTTAAGGAAGTTGAAAAACAGTTTTCGCAATGGAATACCAACTTAACCAATCGAAAAAGCAAACATGAACGAGTTTTGGAAATCAATAAAAATGTTGAAAAATTCAAAATAGATAAAAAGCAATTTGAAGCAGATATTGAAACCAAATCAAAGGTTTTTACTGAAAACAATATCTTATTTGAAAATCTAAAAAAAGAATCGGAACAAATTTCCATTCTTTTAAAATCGAATAATCTCGAAGAAATCCTAAATCACCAAAGGCAAAAAGAGGCACTTAAAAATCAACAAAAAGATTTATTACAAATTTCATTAAGTCATATTTCATTAAATAATTTTTTATTGCAACTTGACCAAGAGAAAATAGAGTTTGACAAAAGTTTTGTTGAATTAAAAGGATGGTTTGAAAATAATCAAGTAAAAAAGATAGCAGCTAAAATTTCATTAGAAGATGCTAAGAAAATTTTGGAACAAGAAAAAACAATACAAAGTTTTGATGAAAATAGAAAGAAATTAGAAAAAAATCATGCTTGTCCTCTTTGTGGCTCAAAAGAGCATCCTTTTATCGAAAAATATGGATCGATAGAAATTTCTAAAACAGAATTAGAAGTCGAGAAAAGAGAAATTATATTTGATAATTTAGTAATTGAAGAGAGAAATTTAGACAGGAAACGGGCGGAATTTAACGCAAAAAAGGAGTCAAATTGTAGTCAATCAGAAAAAAATAAAAAAGGAATTGAAGATATAAAGCTCAAATTCAACGAGTTTAACTCAGAGTTTCAAATTCATGATTCTTCAGTAATTGAAACATCTTTAAATTCTTTAAACAATGAATTATTTCAATTATCTGAAAAAATTGATACAGCTCAGAAATTACAAAAACAAAAAGACGAAAAAGAAAACAAGCTAAAAGTTGAATTTGAGAAAAATTCTAAATTTAATATCGAAATTGAAAAACTCAAAGAAAAAGTGAATGGATTAAACTCCTCCATTTTAGATAATGAAAAGGATTACAGCCTGACTTTAAAAGAAATAGAAGACTTGGAAATAGATTTAGAGAAAAAAATATCCAAATTTGAATATCAGATTCCATCCCCCGAAAACACAAATTTATTTTTAAATCAGCTCGAGCAATTCATTTCAACTTATAATTTAAAAAATAAAGATTTAAGCGAATTGACAAATTTTATAACTCAACTTGAATCTGAATTGAAAACCATTACAGAACAATTGATTGAGAAAAATACTGAAAAAGGAAAGCTAGATGAGGATTTGAGTATCTGTAATTTACAGATAAAGGATTATTCGGAAAAACGTCAATCCATTTTACCTTTAAATATTACTACTCAAATCAAAAGAGATTTGTTGCAATCAGATTTTGATAAAGCAAAAAAAAGCTTTGACAATATTTCAATTATTATCATTGAGTTAAACAACACTAAAACTGCTCGTATAAGTGAACAGGAAATCACAAATCAAGATATAACTAATTTTTCATTAACGTATAAAAACACAACTTCCGCATTAGAAACGCTTATAAATCAAAGTGTTTTCGGCTCCAAAACAGAAGTTGAGCAAGTTTTATTAAGCCCTGAAGATAAAAACAAGTATATTTTGATAAAAAAGAATTTAGATGACAAATCGCTAGCCTTAAGTGCACTGACGACAAAATTGAAAGAGGATTTAATAAAACTTGAAAGTGAAAAAACCACCGAAATAAGATTTGATTCAGCAAAAGAAAAGCAGGCTGAAATTGAATTACTAAATCAAAATTATTTAAAACGATCTGGTGAAATTGAAGAAAAAATCAAACTTGATAATCAAATTAAAGATCGTAACAAAGGAGTTTTAGGAGAAATAAAAAACCAGGATGAAGTTTTGAAAAAATGGACGGATTTATTTGCTTTGTTAGGAGGTTCAAAACATGCTTTTAACACTTATGTTCAACGATTGACTCTTAAAAACTTAATTAATTTGGCGAACATCCATCTTTTTAAATTGAATCGTCGATATTCATTACAGATGAGCGAAACATATAAGACTGGTGAAGAACTTAATTTTTATTTAGTTGACCATTATCAAACCGATGAAACACGATTGGTTGACACTTCCAGTGGAGGTGAGAAATTTTTAATTAGTTTATCTTTGGCATTAGGTCTATCGGATTTAGCCAGTAATAATGTCAAAATTGGATCATTATTTATTGACGAAGGTTTTGGCACTTTAGACAATAACACTTTGGAAACTGTAATATCCACTTTAGAGACGCTTCATTCACAGGGGAAAATGATTGGGATTATATCCCACGTTGAAAATTTAAAGGAGCGTATTCCATCCCAAATTCAGGTAATCAAAAAAAGCAATGGAATAAGCGAAGTTGTGGTGGTTTAGTTGAAGGGCAAATATTTACATATTCTGTTTTAATCTTTATTCTGCTCGGATTTGCAATCCGAGAAATTGGAGGTTCTGTTTCAGTAGTCCACTGGCTATAAAAATAAGCCCGTTACAAAAGTTCAAAACCAATGAATACATTTTGTTATAATCCTCGTTTAGTTCGGATTACAAATCCGAACTAACCTTTTATTTGGTTCGGATTTGCAATCCGAGCAATTGGAGTTTTGGTTTGGTTGTATGATGACTGAAAACGAAAAAAGCCTGTTGAGTTAACAACAGGCTTTTAAATATAGATGGCGGCGACCTACTCTCCCACAATAAATGCAGTACCATCGG